>CAYQDF010000160.1:0-6416 GCA_964416175.1 uncultured Anaerolineaceae bacterium | reverse complement strand
CCGCGCGGCGTCCCGCAGATCGAGGTCACCTTCGACATCGACGCCAACGGCATCCTGAAGGTCACCGCCCAGGATAAGGCCACCGGTCGCAGCCAGCACATCACCATCACGGCCTCCTCCGGGCTGAGGGAAGAAGAGATCGAGCGCATGCGCAAGGAAGCGGAAGCGCACAAAGAAGAGGACATGCGGCGGAAAACGCTGATCGAGACCCGCAACACGGCGGATAACGCTGTCTACACGGCCGAGAAGACGCTGCGTGAACTGGGAGACAAGATCCCGGCTGAGTTGAAGAGCAAGGTCGAACAAGAGGCAGCCAACGTGCGCAAGGTGATGGAAGCCGAAGACGCCGAGGCCATCCGGCGCGCCACGGATGCGCTGATGAGCGTCGTCCAGCAGGTCGGCGCGGCGGCTTATCAGCAGGCTGGCCCGGAAGCTGCTCCTGGCCCCTCCACCGAGGAACCGAAACCCGGTAAAGAGGGCGGCGAGGACGTGATCGAAGGCGAGTTTCGGAACGAATAACCTCCATCTGGAAGTTTAACGTTCTAACGTTTGAACGTTCTGACGGTTTATCGGTAGCATGACAGAGAGAGATTACTACGAGATCCTGGGCGTCCCCCGCAACGCCTCCGCGGATGACCTGAAACAGGCCTTCCGGCGGCTGGCGCGCACCTACCATCCAGACGTGAACGACGCGCCGGATGCCGAAGAACGCTTCAAAGAAATCAACGAGGCGTATGCGGTGCTCTCGGATCCAGATCGGCGGGCGGCTTATGATCGCTTCGGTCACGCCGGGGTGCGCGGGGCGGGCGGCGCCCCGGATTTCACAGTCGATTTCAGTGATTTCGCCGACATCTTCGAAGAGTTCTTCGGTTTTGGCCGGGGGACGCGCTCCTCGCGCAATGTTCCCCGGCGCGGCGCAGACCTGCAATACCGGCTTGACCTGACTTTCGAGGAGGCCGTCTTCGGAGTCGAGAAAGAGATCGAGATCACCCGCGACGAGGTGTGCAGCCACTGCGGCGGGAGCCGCGCCGAGCCGGGGACCTCCCCGGTCCGCTGCGCAACCTGCAACGGGCGCGGCGAGGTCCGCCAGGCCCGCCAGACGATCCTCGGTTCCATGGTCCAGGTGACCACCTGCCCAACCTGCAACGGTACCGGCGAGACGATCTCGACGCCCTGCCAGGTATGCAACGGGCGCGGCCTCGAGCGGCGGACACGCAAGAAAGTCGTCACCATCCCGGCCGGGGTCGATACCGGCAACCAGATCCGTCTCGCCGGAGAAGGCCAGCCGGGGATCAACGGTGGCCCGCACGGGAACCTTTACCTGCTGATCAACGTCCAGCCGCACAAATTCTTCCGCCGCCGTGATCACGACATTTTGATGGACCTGGAGATCAACGTCGCCCAGGCAGCGCTGGGCGCAGATGTCCGCGTGCCCACGGTGGACGGCGAGGAGACGCTCCGCATCCCGTCCGGCACCCAGCCTGGAAAGGTGCTGCGGATCCGCAACAAGGGTGTCCCGCACCTGCGCAGCAATGGGCGCGGCGACCAATTGGTCATGGTGAATGTGGTCATCCCCAATCACCTGACAGCGGAGCAGCGGGAGCTGTTCGAAAAGCTCGCCGAAAGCCTGGGCAGCGAAGCCCGCCCCCAGGAGCGCGGGTTCCTCGAGTGGTTGAAAGATGCGCTGAGTGGCTGACGCCTGGCTGGAAGTCTCCCTGCTGGTGGACGGCGAGCTGGCGGAAGCCGCGGCCGAGGTGCTGGGGCGCTTCGTCAGCGGGGGGGTCGTCATCGAGAGCACCCGGATCGAGCCTGTCTCCGGGGAGTGGGGCGACGAAACGAATGAAGGCCGACCGGTCGGTCCGCTGCGGGTCAGCGGGTACCTGCCGGTCGATGATTCTTTAACCAGGACCCGGCACAAACTGGAAGAGGCCCTGTGGCATCTGGGGCGCATCCAGCCTCTGCCGGAACCAGGCTTCAGGCTCGTCCAGGCCGCCGATTGGGCGGAAGCCTGGAAAGAGAATTTCCAGCCTTTTCCCGCCGGGAAGCGGCTGTTGATCGCGCCGACCTGGGCAGCGGTCGAACCGGCCGGCCGGGAGGTGCTGCGGATCGACCCGGGGATGGCCTTCGGCACCGGCACCCACCCCTCCACGCAGCTGTGCCTGGAACTCCTGGATGACTTCCTGGACGAAGGACGAAGAGCCCGCCCTGAGCGAACCGAAGGGACCAACGAAAATACCGTTCACCCTTCATACTTCGCCCATCCGGAGCCGGCCCTGGGCAACGTTGAAGAACCTCCCGCCGATCGTCCCTTGTCGGTCATCGACGTCGGCTGCGGCTCCGGCATCCTCGCCATCGCGGCCCTCAGACTGGGAGCCCGCCGCGCCCTGGCGGTGGACACGGACCCGGAGGCCGTGAAAGCTGCCCGCGAGAATGCGGCCGTCAATGGGGTCCAGGAGCGCCTGGAGGTCGGCCTCGGATCGGTCGCGGAGGTCCTGGCGGGGAGATTCACATTCCGGCAGGCGGAGATCGTCGTCGCCAACATCCTGGCGACGGTGATCGGGAGGCTGCTCGGGGAGGGATTGGGGGACCTCCTGGCGCCGGGGGGAGTTCTGATCCTTTCTGGAATCTTAGAACACCAGGTTGCGGAAGTGCTCTCGGCGGCGAGCGCCCGAGGGCTGAGTCTTTTCGACCAGCGCAGGCAGGGGGACTGGGTCACGCTGGCAGTCAGGTGATCTGCGGCTCCCCTTCCCTTCATCATTTTTTACCCGGATTTTACGCTGAGCTTTCAAGTCTGAAAGACAATTTATCCCTTGCTCGTGTTATTGTTACCAGAAAATGTCCTGAGGCTTGATCCCAAAGTCACAGGCCTGGAGAGACTGGGACGATAAAATTAGACGATTATTCATCACTCCTGGAGGGGTCTATGAAGCGAAGCGCCGGCTTTTTCGCGGAGTGTATGTCAACAAAGCCTTGACCCTGCTGGCGGAGGGCGAGGTCGTGGTTAACCATGGATCCTCGGCGATCATCATCGATGCAGACGACGTCACCATCGACGGATTCATCGTGGATGGGACCGGATGCAGCGGCGGCGAACCAGGGATCTTCGCTTTAAACGGCGCCGACCGGACCTGGATCCGCAACAACGAGGTTAAAAACTGGTGCGAAAGCGGCATCAAGTTCGCTGGGAGCCACACGGACGTCAAGATCGTGGATAACTACATCCACAACAACTCCGGCGAGGGGTTGACCTTCCCCGATGCCGCCCCGACCGGCACAACGGTCCAGGTCTATGGCAACGCCTTCCGTGGTAACAACGGGGTCGGTGTCTCTGTCGGATCTGGTTCGTTGAAGGCCGAGTACAACGAGTGGGGGAGCATCGACGGGCCCGCCGGCGCCGGGGGCGACGGCGTATCCGGCGCCGTGGACTTCACTCCCTGGGTGTTCGGCGCCCTCGACGTCTGCCCAACCAGCTCGAGCGTGCGCGAAGGGGAGCAGGTCACCGTCGACATCAAGATGGACGTCCATCACCTGTTCGGCGTCCAGTTCGATGTGACCTTCGACAAGACCCTCTTGCAGCTGGCTCAACTCCCGACCATCGGCAGCTTCAAGACGAGCACCGCCGGCGCGGTGTGCACGCTGAACAGCCTGGCGAACGCCAACTCGGAAGGGAAAGTGAAATTCAACTGCAACCGCGCCGACGGGGACTCCGAGTTCGACGGTGTCGACAGCGTGATCCTGACCCTGAAGTTCGACGCCCAGGAGATCGGCAGCAGCCCGGCGGTCTCCGCGATCGACATCCTGGACGGAACGGTGAAGCTGGGCGCCAAGGGCGGCGTGAACATCTTCGTGGATGCGGTGACGGACGGCCAGGTGTCGATCCTGGGCACGACCTCCATCTCCGGCGTCGTGGACCTCCAGGGGCGCGACAACGACTCGGGGGCCGTCGTGAACGTCCCGCCCGGAACGCTCTACACCGGTGGGACGGACACCACCGATGCCTGGGGGCGGTACGATTTTGCCCACGTCACCGACGGCAGCTACCTGGTCGGGATCGAAATGGCTCGCTACCTGGATGCCTCGGCTGCGGTCAGCGTCAGCGGGGAGACGCTCGTGCTCAACCCTGTGCTCTTGCTGGGCGGCGACGTCGATGACAACGACGTGATCGAGATCAACGACGCCTCCGCTATCGGCGGCGCTTTCGGGACCGTCCCGGGCGATCCTTTCTGGAACGCAAACGCCGACATCAACAACGACGGGGTGATCAACATCCTCGATCTGGTCTTGATGGGCGGCAACTACGGACTGACCAGCCCGGTGCCCTGGACGCCATAAGCAATCGGCATCCAGCTGACTGGCTGTAACATTCCTGAGACACGGCGCCCGCCGTCCTCGAGGGGCGCGGCGGGCGCCGATCCTCTGATTAGTGGTGCCCTGCCTATGCTGAACAGGCGTGATCTTCTCCTGGTCCTTGCAGGATTTCTTTTTCCCCTGGTCCTCCTCACCGCGGCGCCCGGCCGTGCGCAGGAGATCCAGGAGACCATGGTGCGCCTGAATCCTCCCAGCCTCCAGGTGGGCCTGGGCGCAAGCGCCGAGGTCGCAGTGGAGGTGGTGGACGTCCAGGAGCTGTATGGCTTCGAATTGCAGCTGGTTTTTGACCCCCATGTAATAGTAGTCGTCGACGCCGACCCCGGAAGGGATGGAATTCAGGTGAGGCCGGGCGATTTCCTCGATCCGGGCTTCATCGCGGTCAACCGGGTGGACAACGAAAGCGGCGTCATCGAATTCGCCATGACACAGCTGAATCCGAGCGAGCCGGCAAGCGGATCGGGCCGGTTGGTCAACTTCCTGGTACGGGGGATGAGAGCGGGAGCCTCCGCGCCGCTCACTCCGGTTCACGCCTTGCTTGCCCGGCGAGATGGCATGGAAATCCCGGCAACGCTCGTCCCGGGAGCCGTTGAAGTGGGTCCCCCTCCGGTCGAAACGCCGGCAGATACCCCAGACTTCTCGCCGGTACCCGGGATCACTGATACGCCGCCTGGATCGCCGCAAACCGCCGATCCGACTCTGGCTATACATCGCTCCTGTCAGCTACGCCGATTGCGGATCATACTTCCACCCCTTCCCCTAAAAGCCCTGCGGAACCCTTAAAGGCACTTTCAACCAGAATCGAACCGATCGATGCCGGGGAAACCAACGACGACAGTCCCGAGATCACGCCGGGCAAGATCCCTGCACTCGCCAGTCAGGCCTCGCCCGAAGTCAGGGCGGATGAGTCGCCGAAGGATGCAACCGCCAGGATTACCCCGGAGATGCTTGCCCTGGGAGCTGCGATCCTCCTGGCGGCAGGGGCGGCGGTCCTGCTGATCCTGGTGATGAGAAGGTGAAAGGTTTGAGGAGAAACGATCCATGACGATTTCATTCTGGCAATCCCTCAGCAGGCTGGCTCTGCTGGTGATCCCCCTCTTTATCTCCCACCCATTGCTCGCCCGGCAGGACACGGCGGGCGCCGTGGTGCGCGTACTGCCCGCGACCGGCGGCTATGCCGTGGGCGAGCTGATCCAGGTCGAAGTCCGGATCGTGAATGTCGAAAACCTCTACGGGGCCGACGTCCAGCTAACGTTCGATCCCTCGATCCTGAAAGTGGTGGACGCCGACTCGAACCTCCCCGGCGTGCAGGTATCCCCGAGCGACGAGCTGCTCTCGCCGGACTGGGTGATCAAGAATGAGGCGGATAATCAGGCAGGCACTGTCTGGTACGCGGTGACCCAGCTCAACCCCAGCCCGGAGGTGAGCGGGACCGGCGCGCTGTGCACTTTCCAGTTTTCTGTGGTTGGAGAGGGTTCGGTGGCGGTCACGATCGACCCGCAGCTCTCCACCCGCCTGGGCGAGGACATCCCCGCCGAAGGGAAGGGAGCGTTCTACACCACGATAGTGAAGATGTTCATTTTTTTACCCGTCGTTTCATTGAACCCCTGACTCGACTGTTGACATTCGTCAGGATTCAATGTGATCAAAGACAATTGATTTATTCTTTAAACTTTTACTATAAATGATTGAGGGTTGGTAACCATCGCATCATTAATCAACCCCGGTATCTGCTTTTTACAACTTCAAGAGCAATTGACACTCCTGTCACAGAGAATCGAGACCATCGTTCAGGGGTCGAACACAAGACGGGACAGCTGTTGACATTATAGAGAATCTCCCACATTAAAAGACGTCCATGGCAATCAGGGAGGATGTTGAATGGATGCCAAGGTGCTGGTTGTCGAGGATGACCGGGAGCTGGCGCACCTCCTGGCGATCAGGCTTGCCGCGCAGGGCTACCAGGTGGACACCGCTCAGAACGGGTGCGAAGCCCTGCGGGCTGCGTACGAGCTCCATCCCGACCTGGTGATCCTGGATAACATGATGCC
>CAYQDF010000159.1:676-6428 GCA_964416175.1 uncultured Anaerolineaceae bacterium | reverse complement strand
AAAGTTTTTGGAAGCTATGGGTAGAAAAGATGTATTCGTCTTAGCGGCGGGGCTTCTCGCAGGGATTGGGATTGGGTCCCTGGTATTTCTTAGAATTGGAACACCGTTCCTGAGTTACGACGGCAGCATCTCTGGCAGATCTATAGAAACCGCTCCTGTTATAGGATCAACAGCACCAGATTTTGAGCTCAACGATCTGACCGGTAGCCAGGTCCGTCTGAGCGAGAGGAAGGGGAAAGTAGTCCTGTTGAATTTTTGGGCAACCTGGTGCCTTCCCTGCCGGTCGGAGATGCCAGTCTTGAATGCTCGCTACTTAAAAGAAAAAGAGCATTTCGAAGTATTGGCGATCAATTTCGATGAGCCGCAGGAGATCGTTCAGAATTTTATCAATGACCTGGAATTGAGTTTCCCTGTACTACTCGATCCCGGTGGGAGAGTCCAGGACCTTTATCGCGTCAGAGGCTATCCAACTTCGTATCTTATCGATCAAACCGGGATTGTCCGGATACAACACATTGGATTGTTAACTGAAAGTCAGTTGGACAAATATCTGGGTAAGGTTGGCCAGGGTCAATGATTACGGTAACATTCTACCACCGGGAAGACTGCCATTTATGTGATACCGCGTTATCAGATCTCAAGGTATTACAGGCAAAAATCCCGCATGAGTTGATCCTCGTGAACATAGACGGGGACCAGGAATTAAAGAGGAAATATGGTGAAGCAATCCCGGTCATCGAAGTTGGACCATACACCCTGCATGCGCCCTTCGATTCACAAATCCTGGAAATTACGCTAAAAGCTGCCGTGCAGCGAGAAACCCAGATCCAATCGATTTCCCAATCGATCGAGACCGGCGCTCTTCTTACATCGCCGCTGAGCATCACCCGAGCCGACCGATTTTCTTTCTGGTTATCCAGGCGGTATATGACTGTCCTCAATGCATTGGTCCTTCTCTACGTAGGGCTCCCTTTTCTCGCGCCGGTGTTAATGGTCTCGGGAGCAACAGGTGCAGGAGGTTTGATCTACCGGGTCTATGGGGCTGTCTGCCATCAGCTGGCATTCCGGTCGTGGTTCTTGTTTGGCGAACAGCCAGCTTATCCACGACAGAGGGCTGGCGTTGAAGGATTGATCCCGTACAGCGTTATAACCGGTTTAAGTGAGGAGGACCAGCTGGCTGCGAGGGAATTCATTGGCAATCCCGAGGTCGGCTACAAAGTCGCTCTTTGCCAGCGAGATGTTGCCATCTATGGGGGAATATTACTTTTCGGGTTGGTGTTCAGTATCACAGATAAGAAAATTAAACCAATCCCGTGGTATCTTTGGCTTCTAATTGGGATATTCCCGATAGCATTGGATGGTTTCTCGCAGTTGTTCAGTCAGCCGCCCTTTGATCTCTTAACTTATCGGGAAAGCACTCCCATACTCCGCACTTTCACTGGTTTCTTATTCGGCTTCACGACTGCCTGGTTCGGATTTCCGCTGGTAGAAGAAACAATGGTCGATATTCGTCGCCATTATGAAACGAAACTTAAGCTCTCGAAACCCCTCCCAGCCGCGGAAAAGAAATCTGATGCCCTTCCACCAGCCTGATTCCATCCGTTACTACACATTCGATTCCCTGGATTTTGCTCATATAAGACATGCTGTTTTCACCAGGAGAGGTGGCGTGAGTCCCGATCCGTGGTCTTCGTTGAACGTGGGTGGGCTGCGAGGTGATGATCCGCTAAGAGTGTACCAAAACCGGGTTCGGGCATTCCAGACTCTGGATCGAAAGCCGGAATCTGTCTACGATGTATGGCAAGTTCACAGCGCGGATGTGATCTGTACCAGCGGTAGCCGTCCAGCCAATGTCCGACATAAGAGAGCGGATGCCATCCTGACGGACCGTGAAGAAGTGACCTTGTTCATGAGGTTTGGTGATTGCGTTCCCGTGCTGCTGGCTGATCCTGTCAAAAAAGTCGTTGGACTGGTGCATGCCGGTTGGGTTGGGACCGTCAGGGGCGTAGTCGCTGAAGCGCTCAAAGAAATGCGGGCAGCCTATGGCTCGAAAACGAGCAATGTCCTCGCCGCGATCGGACCTTCGATTGCTCAACACCATTACCCGGTCGGACCAGAAGTCGTTGAGCTTGTCCGCAAGACCTTCGGAGAGGACGCCTTCAGCTTGATCGCTGAGCAGGATGGCGAGTATCTTCTTGATCTATGGTCTGCCAACCAGCTACTTCTCGAAAAAGCTGGTGTCAAGTCCATTGAGAACCCGGGAATCTGCACAGCATGCAACCTTGACGATTGGTACTCCCATCGTGGGGAATTCGGAAAAACAGGCAGGTTTGGAGTCTTGATCACTCTCGGAAATTAACCGACCTGTCCTTCAATAAATTGCCGATGAGCCATGAACACCAACAACGAATCTTCAACGGTCAAGGTGAACCAAATCAAGGAGAATTATCGGCAGGTGGTCGCATCCATCATCCAGATCGCAGAATCGGTTGACCGGAATCCAGAAGATATTCGGTTGGTAGTCGTTACGAAAGGACAACCATTGGAACGAGTGCTTGCCGTAGTCCAGGCTGGAGCACATAGTTTAGGGGAAAACTACGTGGAAGAAGCACTGGCAAAAATGTCTGCACTCGAGAGGCAGGAAGACCTGGAATGGCATATGATTGGTCACATCCAGAGTCGAAAGAGCCGGGCAGTATGTGAGAATTTTCATTGGGTGCATTCTGTAGACAGCGTTAAGATCGCCAGACGGCTGAATCAGCACGCAGCCGAAAGAGGTCGTCGTCTATCCGTACTTCTAGAATGCAATGTGAGCGGGGAAGCGAGTAAATTTGGCTGGCAGGCATGGGATGAGAGTCGCTGGAGTAATTTGGGGGACGAAATCAGCCCCCTCCTCGAGCTGGAGCATCTGGAGATAAAAGGGCTGATGACGATACCGCCGTTTTCCGTCGAACCGGAAGATTCGCGACCGTATTTCTTGCGCCTGCGTCGATTGCGTGATTTCCTTGTTTCGTGGTATCCTCAGCTCGATTTAAGGGAGTTATCCATGGGAATGAGCGCTGATTACCAGATAGCAATTCAAGAGGGGGCTACGATGGTAAGGATCGGGACAGCAATTCTGGGTGAAAGGGTATCTTGAATCCATCGAGAGAGCTATGCTTGCCGCTATCATCAGGTTCATAAACTTATTATCGAGCGCTCTCAGCCTCTTGATTATCGCCAAGGTCGTGATGTCGTACTTTATGGATCAATACCATCCGGTGCGTGTTGCAGTAGACCGAATCGTCAATCCGATTCTGAATCCAATCAGAAGAATGCTCCCCCAAACAGGCATTCTGGATTTCAGTCCCATCGTGGCAATCTTGTTGATCCAGATCCTGGAATATATCCTGGTTCGGGTTCTGATCTCCCTGGCTGGTTCTTGATGGAAATCCGAGAGCGCAATTTCAAAGATGGTCGCCACGGGTCTGCCCTTGCAGTGCGCGTCATGCCAAGGTCGAGCAAGAACGAAATTGTTGAAGTTATGAAGGACGGGAGGATCAAGATTCGATTGACCGCACCACCGGTCGATGGAAAAGCCAACCTTGCGCTGATCCGTTTCCTTGCGGGAGTGCTAGGTATCCCGGAATCAAATATAGAGATCGTCGCCGGGGGACAGGGGAGGGATAAGATCGTGTCGATTTTGGGGATGGACAGCCAAACAGCAGAGGAAAAGATCCTGAAACAGATTGCAGGGTAATGGAGTCTTCACCCAGGCGATCCAGATCTCCAATTTGCGTATAGATTAATGGATCAGCTCTAGTAACTCATGTCCGGATGCGGCATAAAACCAGAGAGTCTCATAGGCAGCCTGTTTCAAGCCAGCATTTGTGGTCAAATAAATGGACATGACCTCCGGCAGGGCCTCGGGGTGGTTTGAATATTTTAGATAATCTAAAGCGGCGATTTTTTCATCAGGTTCTCCTTCTTTGAGAACCTTCAGCAGGAGTGCTTGAGAAGGTTTACCTGGAGCCACACCCATTCCGCGCTGGCTTGCGAATCTTATCAACCAGACCGCCTCGTTAAGTGGAGGTAAGGGCACAGGGGTATTTGGAGCGAAATGTGCTTTGAGCTCAAGCACATGTGTGGCAGCTGCACGGACGACCCACTGCTTATCTTCCATGGCGAGTTTCTCCAGGATTTGATCTGCCCAGGATTGGCGCACCTGGGCCAAACCGTAGACGACTGCTCTGCGGACCAGAAGATCTTCCATTTCACTGCCCTCTTTCAACATTGGAAATCCTTCTTCCTGGTTATACGCGAGCGATTCAGCAACGAACCTGCGTTGAACATCGCTGCCATGGAGCAGCATGGAAGCAAGTGGTTCCAGGGCTGTCTTTGTGCCAATGGAAACAAGCGCCAGAGCGGCAGCTTTCGCCACCGCAGGATCTGGGTCTTCAAGGGTCCTGGTCAGGGGAGGTATCGAAGAATAATCACGGAGAACGCCCAGACCAAGGGCTGCGACCCGGCGGATATCACTGTGAGGTGATGTGAGTAGCCCACGAATTAACACACCAGTCCCTGAATCCCTGGATTCAAGCAATGCTGTTAACAGACGGGTTCGCAGTCCTATCGGCTTGCCCTCTGACTGCAACGCTCTGGCAAGAGAACGAAGCACTTTCGTTCGCCATGCCCCATCGCTTGATGATATGCGGAGCCATCGACCCACGTGGAGCAGGTTCCATTCCAGGAGGTCTGGAGTTCTGGCGAGATAGTCCTCTGCTTCTGCGGCCGCCTCACTCAAAGCGGAGAGAAACATCGAAGTCAGGGTTTTTCCCGTCCATTCGGGTTGATGACTCAAGAAGTGGAGCACCGGGGTTTCCATCAGGGCACAGGCAGCCAGGTAGCCGGTAATGACCGGATGGTTGAAGGATATTCGCCCTCCCACCCTTTCGAGGATCAGGCCGTGTTCCTGAATCCCGGGAAAGATACCGGGCAATGACCGCAACGAGCGTTTGCGTTTCTGTCTGAACCTTTGTGATGCCTTATCCTTGCGACTATCACCAGTTGTCACACCCTCCCAGCCTCGCAAATCTCGTGGTGAAGCGGCGATCTTCTGCTGCGCGATAAGCTGGAGAGCGAGTTCTTCAAGAGCTTCCCTGGCTTTGGGCATCCTGACCAGTGCTCTGCGTAGATACCCTTCAATAAAATCCGTTGGTCGAGCACCTATCGTATCCCCGGCGAATCCTCCCCAGATTTTCAAGGTAGTTTCCAGCGGGGTATTGAAATTGTTAGAGTCAGAGAGCCATGTCTTCAGCAATAAAGGATCTGGATTGAATCCATCATCAGGTAAAGAGGGGATAATGTGGCGTGACCAAAGATTACCCCATTTTTCGATAAACTGACCGATTTCTTTAGATCCCCAGGCTGCCATGAAGACCGGTAACAACCCGAGTTTAAATAAGCCGTTGAGATGTGTTGGCGCGGCCGAAACCACCAGCCGGCTTGACGGATATTGTTCTCGAAGCGCTTTCAGAAAAGTAATCACCTCCTGGTGGAATCCCGGGGGAGCCTCGTCGAGACCGTCTACCAAGAAAAGTAGTTTCCCTCCCTCAAAAGATTGACCAATGAGGGACAGCACCTGTCCCTCATTCAAGGATGGGAGATAGAAGTGAATTGCGTTCCAAAGGTTGGCAGGAAGTGAATCCGAAGATTTCGCACCGGGAAGCAGATCGGACACGTGGATGAATACAGGGAGGAGATCCGATAGGTG
>CAYQDF010000159.1:0-666 GCA_964416175.1 uncultured Anaerolineaceae bacterium | reverse complement strand
TGCTGCGCTTTTGGATCGCGCATAATGATCTGGCTGGCAAGATGCGCCAGGGAGACAGTTTTTCCGCTCCCGGGATGACCGATGAGGATCAGGTTCGCTCCACCGCTCAGAGCTTCCGCCAGGCTGATCGTACGCGCTGAGTACCACGCGGCAAGATTTGGCGAGTCTGGCGTGAATGGCAGCGTCTGGCTGACTGCATCCAACAGTCGATCATCTTCTTGCCCTGCGAACTCGGGAGGCGGTTCCTGCAAGCGAGGTTCGATCAGGATCTCGTTCAAAGAAAAAAGTGGTGAAGCGAGGTGCAGCTGCTGAACGTAATGGTGAAGTTCAGAAAGATACCTGTTCTTTAGGTGAGATATTCTGCCGGAAGACGCTTCTCTCAATCGAATTGCGTTTTCCTTCAAAGTCTGCCGAAGAGATGGCAACATCCGCCTGACAAGAAGCAAGAAGAGGATTCCAGCGGTAAAGCCGACCCAAAAGGAAAATTGATCGATCGGAATGTTGCGGAGCAGGCCCGTCATTTTCAGCCGGCGTAAAGAATGCGGTTACATGTGGAGCAGCGCGTGATCTGGTTTGGCAGTTGAGCGGAGTTACGCAGCGCTGAACTTAATGTTGAACCGCACGCAGAGCAGGTGCGGTCAACGACTTGCGCTACTGCAATACCCC
>CAYQDF010000158.1:0-6548 GCA_964416175.1 uncultured Anaerolineaceae bacterium | reverse complement strand
TATCACCGGTAAAGGATTCCTTTAGCCCAAGTGTTGCACCAATATCGCCGGCCATAACCTCATTCACGTCCTCCCGGCGATCGGCGTACATCCGCAGCAGTCGTCCGACTCGCTCCCGCCTCCCTTTGGTTGAATTGTATACCATCGCGCCCTGGGTGATTTTTCCGGAGTACACTCGCAGGTAAGCCAGCCGCCCAACGTAAGGGTCGGTGACGATTTTGAAGACCAGTGCACTGAGAGGCGCCTCGTCCTGCGCTTCACGGATTACTTCCGTTTTGGTGGCGGGGTTATATCCCCTAACCGGGGGGACATCAATCGGCGAGGGCAGGAAATCAATGACACCATCGAGCAAAGGTTGAACGCCTTTGTTCCGCAGAGAGCTCCCACAGTACACCGGCGTGAGCTGGTTGCTGATCACGGCGCGCCGCAGAGCTGCCTTCAGGTCTGCGACCGGGATATCTTTGCCTTCCAGGTATTGTGTGGTGAGCAAATCATCAGTTTCCACGATCTGCTCAACCATTCGATCTCGCATCTCCGCCACCAGGGAGGTTAATTCTGCCGGCACATCCGCCTCGCGAGGTTCCTTGCCCAGATCGTCCTCCCAAAGGATCGCTTTCTCAGTAAATAAATCAACTACCCCGATAAAACCGCTCTCGCGACCAACTGGGATCTGAACAGGGACCGGATTTGCGCCTAACCGCTCGCGCACCATATCAATCGTGTGTTCGAAGGAGGCTCCCACCCGGTCCATTTTATTGACAAAACAAATCCTGGGCACGCCATACCTGTCCGCCTGGCGCCAGACAGTCTCGCTCTGCGGCTCGACCCCTTGAACCGCATCGAAAATGACAATTCCGCCATCCAGGACGCGGAGCGAGCGCTGAACTTCAGCAGTGAAGTCAATGTGACCGGGAGTATCGATGATGTTAATCTGGAAGTCCTTCCAGACCGCAGAGACAGCTGCTGAGACGATAGTAATCCCACGCTCGCGCTCTTGTTCCATCCAATCCGTGACAGTAGTGCCCTCGTCGACCGAGCCAATCCGATGAGTCTTTCCGGTGTAAAACAAAATACGTTCGGTCGTCGTCGTCTTACCGGCGTCGATGTGAGCAATGATCCCAATATTTCTGTACCGCTCGATTGGATGTTGACGAGCCATAATAATCGAATAGACCTCTAAATACGATAATGCGAGAAGGCGCGGTTCGCCTCTGCCATCTTATGCGTTTCATCCCTGCGGCGAATCGCATTCCCGGTGCCGTTGGCGGCATCCAGTAACTCGTCTGCCAGTTTCTGAGGGAAAGATTTCCCCGGACGGGCATGCGCTGCCTGTAAGATCCACCGCGTTGCCAGAGTAAAGCGCCTTCTTGCCGGCACTTCCATTGGGACCTGGTAAGTAGCCCCACCCACCCGGCGCGGCTTGACTTCCATAACTGGTGAAACGTTCCTGATCGCCTGGTCGAATATTTCCAGCGGGTTTTTCTTGGTGCGCTCTTCGATCAGATCTAAAGCGTCATAAACCAGCCGCGTCGCAAGGCTTTTCTTACCGCGCCTCATCACGCGGTTGATGAACTCTTGCACGTGCAGGCTGTTGTACCGCACGTCGGGAGATATTTCTCTGACTTCTGGACGATAGCGTCTGGGCATACGATGACTCCGTTATCTTTTCAGCATCTGCCATCCATGCGGATCGCCGGTCAAGCATTGATATCTTTATCGGGTAGACCGGCGATCCGTTTGATCTCTATTCTTTCGGCTTCTTAGAACCATATTTTGAACGTCCCTGGCGCCGCTGAGCAACCCCGCCCGTGTCGAGGGTGCCGCGGACAATATGGTAGCGGACGCCCGGCAGGTCCTTTACCCTGCCGCCGCGCACAAGCACCACGGAGTGCTCCTGGAGTGTATGCCCTTCACCCGGAATATAAGCTGTCACTTCGATGCCGTTGGTCAGCCTCACCCGGGCGATCTTCCGCAGCGCTGAATTCGGCTTCTTGGGCGTCATCGTCCGGACTACTGTGCAGACTCCTCGTTTCTGAGGCGCGCCGATTGGCTGGCGGAAGCGCCGTTGCTTGTTAGCGTTCAGCGTATACAGCAAGGCTGGCGCTTTGCTCTTGATTCGCTTCGACTTGCGTCCTTTCCGAACTAATTGGTTGATCGTTGGCAACTTCGCCTCCAATTTATCTACATGTTGACCTCTCAAACCTGAAGTCAACCTTTCCATAATTACTGGATTCTACGATAACATACTTTCCTTTTTCATTAAGGGAGGCCATCGGTCACGCGCGATGGCCTCGCCTTTCCTTCCGATATCCAGTTTGGCAGGCATCTACTTCGCAACACAGCTGGGATTAGATGCCTCCCCTATAGGTTATGGGCAACGAAATGCGATTTTACCACTCACCCGGATCACCGTCAAGTCTGTGATCCGCGCGAATCATGTTAAAGACCTTCTCCGAGTCCCAGCAGGCCTGTACTCACCCTTGGTGGGCGGGTTCGTTCTTCATCCTTGCCAAACCGGATCACTTCCCCGGTATCGGTCACCGCCTCGACCGCGAGACCCAGACTCTGGAGCTCTTTCACCAATACTCGGAAAGCCGCCGGGATGCTGGGTTCCTCTATCGGCTCTCCTTTGACGATCGCTTCGTAGGTTTTGACCCGGCCCTGAACATCATCTGATTTGACCGTCAGCATCTCCTGTAGCGTATATGCGGCACCATAAGCTTCAAGGGCCCAGACTTCCATCTCGCCAAACCTCTGCCCGCCAAATTGGGCTTTCCCGCCCAAGGGCTGCTGGGATACCAGACTGTAGGGTCCAGTTGACCGGGCATGGACCTTATCCTCGACCAGGTGATGCAGCTTCATGATCGACATGATCCCAACTGTTACCGGCTGGTCATAAAGCTCTCCGGTCTTACCATCCCTCACTCGCTGCTTGCCCAGGACCGGGATTGGCTGGCCGGTGGCAGCCATCGCCTGTTCTGCTTTCCTCCACAAATCCTCATCAGAGACTTTTTCAATGTTTTCTCCCAGATGCATCAGCCATAATCGCAGACAGGCATGTACTGCGGCTTTATTGCGTTCTGGCAGTTCTTTGGGAGAAATTTCCATATCCTCGAATGCCAGTATGCGATCCGGATCAAAGTTATGGTCACGCAGCCATTCTCGCAGTACGGATCGGCGCGCATAGGTGCGGTCCGCTATCAGACGGTAGACATCATAACCCCGTTCACCAAGCCACTGCTCGAGATAAAGGTTGCGGACTTCCTCGTCGTCCTTGATCGCTTCAGACTCATAGTCATAGCCCTTGATCCATTCCCAGGCCTGTTCGCCAACCTCATCCCAGGCTTTATCGATCATCCAGGCGCGGGCGAGTTCAGACTCGATCTCATCCTCCTTCGCGCCATCAAAAACTGGGGAGATCGCTCTGAATCCAAGCCGACTTGAAGCCCAACCCAGATGCGTCTCGAGCACTTGCCCCAGATTCATCCGGCCTGGGATCCCGGTTGGATTCAAAATGATGTCGATCGGTGTCCCATCTTCCAGGAAAGGCATATCTTCGACAGAGACCACCCTCGAGACAACGCCCTTGTTTCCGTGCCGACCAGCCATTTTATCACCCGCGGTGATTTTCCTCCGCTGCGCAACAGACACACGGACCATGGTATCCACGCCTGCTGCCAGGTCAGCGTTATCCTCGCGGGTGAATACTTTCACGTCTACCACCTTGCCCCGCTCGCCGTGCGGCATCCTCAAGGAGGTATCTTTGACGTCTCTGGATTTTTCCCCAAAGATCGCCCGCAGGAGGCGCTCCTCAGGTGAGAGCTCCCGCTCCCCTTTTGGCGATATCTTGCCAACCAGGATATCGTTCGGCCCAACCTCTGCGCCAATCCGGATGATCCCCTGTTCGTCTAAATCCTTGATGGCTTCTTCGCCGACATTGGGGATATCGCGCGTGATCTCCTCCGGACCGAGACGGGTATCGCGCGATTCAACTTCATATTTCTCGATGTGAACCGAGGTGTACAGGTCATCCTGGACCAGGCGTTCGGAGATGACGATGGCGTCCTCGAAGTTCGCTCCCTCCCAGGACAGGAATGCGACGATCACATTCTGGCCAAGAGCCAGTTCGCCAGCCTCGGTGGAGGAGGAATCCGCGATCACGTCTCCTTTGCGAATCCGCTGGCCTTTGACGACAGCCGGCCGCTGGTCGATGCAGGTGCTCTGGTTCGAACGCTGGTACTTTCGCAAATGGTATGTCCGATCACCATTCCCGTTCCGAATGACGACACGATTCCCTGTAACTGATATCACTTCGCCATCTTCTTCGGCGACGATCACCTGCCCTGAATCACGTGCGGCATGGAACTCCATGCCGGTCGACACCTGAGGGATATCAGGCCGGATGAGAGGGACTGCCTGGGCCTGCATGTTCGATCCCATCAAAGCCCGGTTCGCATCATCGTGCTCCAGGAAGGGGATCAACGCGGCGCTGATCCCAACGATCTGGTGCGGGGCCACATCCATATAATCAATCGCTTCCGGATTTTCGAACAGGAACCCTGAGTGGTAGCGGCAGGAGACACGCGATCGGACGAACTCATCATTTTCAGTGAGTGGGGTATTCGCCTGAGCGATCTTGTACCTGTCTTCTGAATCAGCAGAAAGATATTCCATCTCATCCGAGACGAACGGCACAATCTGGATTTCATCCACCTTGAGCGTTGCGATCTTCTTCGCCAGCTTGGGAGTGATCCGCTCCCCTTTCTTGGCGATCACTGCGCCGTTTTTCGGATCCAGCAGATCTTCCCGCAAGGCTCGTCCCACCAGACGGGGATCATCGGGTTTCAAAGACCGCCGGACTCGGCGGTATGGGGTTTCGATGAATCCATACTCGTTGACGCGCGCGAAGGAAGCCAGCCGGCCGATCAAACCGATGTTTGGGCCTTCTGGGGTCTCAATCGGGCAGATTCGACCATAGTGAGAGTGGTGAACATCCCGGACATCAAAACCCGCCCGCTCTCTGCGCAGCCCGCCTGGACCCAGGGCAGATAGAGTCCGTTTGTGGCGCAACTCTGCTAGCGGATTTGTCTGATCCATAAACTGTGAAAGCTGGCTGGACCCGAAAAACTCGCGCAACGCCGCCACGACGGGCCGGATATTTATCAAAGTGATTGGTGAAATCTGATCCTGGTCCCGGATAGACATCCGCTCTTTGATCACCCGTTCCATACGGCGCAATCCGATGCGGAGCTTGTTTTGGATCAGCTCGCCGACGGTTTTCGCCCTTCGGTTCCCAAGGTGGTCGATGTCGTCTGCTGATTGGATCCCATTGTTGATCGCGATCATCCTGCGGATGAGTTCGGCGATATCCCACTTGGTGATCGTCCTCCGTGAGATTTCGACTCGCCCGTGAAGCCCAAGTTTTTGGTTAAGTTTATATCGCCCTACTCGTTCCAGGTCGTAATGCCTCTGATCGAACAGCTGCTCTTCGAGAAATTCCTGTGCGTTATCCAGCGTCGCGGGATCGCCAGGCCGCATCCGACGGAAGAATTCGAGCAGCGCAGCCTGTGCAATGGTCAATCCATGGTTGAGATCCCAATCCGGCTCTTGAGCCAGGGTTGAGGCGGTGAACATCCGATCCGGGTTATTGTCTACATCACTGAATAATGCCAGCAGTTCCTCGTCGGAGCCTTCTCGAATAGGAGAATCTGGAAGTCCATCGTTCACTGCCGCCAGAGCTCGGAGGAAAATCGTGACGGGCACCGTGCGTTTACGATTGAACCGCAGGGTCAGGTAGTCGCTCTTCCGGGTCTCAAATTCCATCCAGGCGCCGCGGTCCGGAATTAGCTTGGCGATCGCCAGCGGACGACCGGTGGACCGGTCGATCGGAGCTTCAAAATAGACTCCTGGAGACCGGATCAGTTGCGACACAACCACTCTCTCGGTCCCGTTGATGATGAACGTACCTTTTTCGGTCATCTCAGGGAAGTCGCCGAGAAAGATATCTTGTTTTATCGGCTCCGGTACGTCAGGACCGGCCAACAACACAGAGACATACAGGGGACTGGCGTAGGTCAGATCCCGTTCAACACATTCTTCGATCGAATGCTTGGGTTCGTCGAACCAGAACTTCAAATCCCATTGCTTCGCCTCAGGCGTCTTGCTTGGAAAATACAG
Organism: uncultured Anaerolineaceae bacterium; assembly: GCA_964416175.1. Lineage (GTDB taxonomy): Bacteria > Chloroflexota > Anaerolineae > Anaerolineales > UBA4823 > CAYQDF01. Next base: position 371 of record CAYQDF010000158.1, on the reverse strand, counting down.
CTTCATCCCCTTGTTGTACGATTCAATTGGTGAGATCTCGTGGAATAAATCTCTAAGGCCCTCGTCTTTTAACCGCTCGAACGACTCGATTTGGACTTCGATCAAATCTGGCAAGGGCAGGGAGACATCGATGCGTGCATAAGACTTACTTGGGATAGCTGAAGCCATAAAACGCTCCTGGTTAAATTTACAATCTTCTCACTAACACGCGTAAAACGTAAAGCGAGAAGGAGGGCTTCCATTCGCTTCACGAATCCATTTGAGATCTATTGGCTGAAATTACGTCAAGCTAGATTCAATGATTGGTTAGCCGGATAGACGAAGTAATAGTATACCAGAAAATGATATTTAAAGTCAAGAAATTTCACTGA
>CAYQDF010000157.1:0-6562 GCA_964416175.1 uncultured Anaerolineaceae bacterium | reverse complement strand
CCCTGCATCATGCGGATCGTGTCCTCGACGCTCGGCTCCTCCACATAGACCGGCGCGAAGCGCCGCTCCAGGGCCGCGTCTTTTTCGATGTACTTGTGGTACTCGTCCAGGGTGGTGGCGCCGATGGCGTGCAGTTCACCGCGGGCCAGCGCGGGTTTGAGCATGTTCGAGGCGTCCATCGCCCCCTGGGCGGCCCCGGCTCCTACCACGGTGTGGAGCTCGTCGATGAACAGGATGACCTCGCCCTCGGAGCGCTGGATCTCTTCGATGGCGGCCTTCAGGCGCTCTTCGAACTCGCCGCGGAAGCGCGAGCCGGCGATCATGGCGCCCAGGTCGAGGGCCACCACTCGTTTGCCGATCAAAATTTCGGGCACGTCATTGGTGGCGATCTTCTGGGAAAGGCCTTCGACGATGGCTGTCTTGCCGACTCCAGCCTCGCCGATCAGCACCGGGTTGTTCTTCGTGCGGCGGGAGAGGATCTGGATCACCCTCAGGATCTCGGCGTCGCGCCCGATAACCGGGTCGAGCTTGCCTTCCCGCGCCAGCTGGGTGAGATCGCGGGAGAAGCGCTCCAGTGTGCGGTAGCGCGTCTCGGCCTGGGGGTCGGTGACCCGCTGTCCGCCGCGGATCTGCTGGATGGCTTCGTAGACCCGCTCGCGGGTCACGCCGGCGCCTTCCAGCAGGCGCGCCGCAGGAGTGCTGCGCTCGCTCAGGATCGCCAGGAAAATGTGCTCGGTCGAAATATACTCGTCCTTGAGGCGATTGGCTTCCTCGTTGGCGAGGTCGATGATGCGCTTGACGCGGGGCGTGATGAAGATCTGGCCCGCTCCGCCGCCAAAGATGTTTGCCTTGGGGCTGGTGCGCAGGATGTAGTCCAGGCGTTCGGTGAGCGCGCTGGCGTCAGCTTTTAAGTGCTCCAGGATCTGGGAAATAACGCCCTGCGGCTGCTCGATCAGCGCCAGCAGGATGTGCTCGGTGTCGATCTGGTTGTGCCCGTAGCGCTGGATGATCTCCGCAGATCGCTGCGCCGCCTCCTGGGCACGTTCCGTGAAACGATCAAATCTCATCATAAGACTGTTACCTTCCTTCGGCGGCTGTGAATACCGCCAGGAGGATTATAACATTTGAGCGGTTATTAGAATGATTGTGCGACGTAAGAAATGTATATGAATCTGAAAGGTAACTACTCACCCTGCCTGATGGCGTAAGAGTAGAGGTGGGTGTGCGTGGGGGGCGGACGCCCCCCACGCACACCCACGCACTCTTTTTCCGTAATAGCAAAATACTATACCCGTTGCGACTTACTTCACGCTGCCCACCTTGCCTCCGGTCCCGCTCTACCCGGCGGGAGCGGGAGAAATTCAGGGGCGCCATTCGCCAGAAGGCTTACAGATGCTGGAGGATTGTCATCTGATCTTCGCCTCGAGCTCCTCAATCGCCTTCAGCATCAGGTCCACCGCCTGGCGCAGGGTGCCCGCGTCGAAGGCGAAGCGCGCCCCAGCTGCGGCGTACAGCTGCGGCAGCGTCCCGTTGGCGCCCAGGGAAAGCGCCTCCCGGTAGGCGGCGACCGCCCCGGCCTGGTCGTCCAGGGCGTTGCGCCAGACCTGGACGGCGCCCAGCTGCGCCAACCCATACTCGACGTAATAGAAAGGCTCCTGGTGGATGTGCAGCTTGCGGTGCCAGCCGGCCCGCTTCTCCTGTTCGAGCCCGCTCCAGTCCACACCGGGCATGAAGCGGTCCCACAGCTCGGCCCATTTGCCGTCGCAGTTCCGCGGGTCGGCAGCGGCCGCCTGGTTTTCGTAGACCCAATGCTGGAAAGCGTCCACCACCGCCATGTAAGGCCAGAACCGCAGGCTGACATCGAGATGTTCGATCCGCCCCCGGGCAGCTTCTTCCGGCGTGTAGAAACCTCCCTGGGCGGCGGTCAGGTAAGGGGCGCCCAGGTATTCCATGCTCATGGACGCCACCTCGCAGAACTCCAGGGGCACCTCCCGGTAGTGGTAGGGGAGGTGTCTGCTCTCGAAGGCGTGGAAAGCGTGGCCGCCCTCGTGCAGCAGGGTTTGGACATCGTCGTGCAGCCCGACTGCGTTCATGAAGATAAAGGGGATCCCGGCGGCTTTGAAATCGGTACAATAGCCTCCGGGTGCTTTTCCCTTACGGTTCTCCAGGTCAAGCAGGTTTTCCCGACGCATGGTCTCGAAGTAGCTCCCCAGCTGCGGGTCAACCCTGTGAAAAATGGTGGAAGTCTTTTCGACCAGTTCCTCCGCGGTTGAGAAGGGTTTCAACGGCGGGCCGCCGAACTGGTCGACTTCCAGGTCCCAGGGCCTGAGGGTGCGGACGCCGAGGCGTGCTCTCCGCTTCTCCAACAGAGATTGGGCAGCGGGCACGACCACCTGTTCAATCGCTTCGTGGAAGCGGTAGCAGTCCCGGGGAGTGTAATCGAAGCGGAGTTTCTCACGCCAGCGGTAGTCCCGGTAGTTTTCCAGACCCACGTTGGCGGCGAGCTGGCGGCGGACTGCCAGAAGCCTGCCCCACAGCGCATCGATTGCATCCCGGTCGGCCAGCCAGCGCCCCATTGCAAGCCGCCAGGCGCGTTCGCGGCGCTCCCGATCAGGATCTGCATAGGCTGGTTGGAGCTGGGTCACGGTGACTTCCTCGCCCTCCCACTCGACGGTCTGCGCGCCGACGATCTTATCGTACTCGACGGCAAGTTTCTTCTCCTCGCTCAGCAGGGGCAGGTTCTCTTCACGAAACAGGTCGGCTTCGGCTTTCAAGTTGCGTATGGCGATCTCGAATCCGGCGGGCTTCAGCCCGCTCGCCAGCAGTTTCTGTTTGAGCTTCTGTTCAGCCGCCCGGGCGCGCGGCCGGATCTCGTCGAGATAGCGGTTATAGCTCTGCTCGGCTTTTTCGTCCAGCGTGTCGACGGTGCTGGCCACGTAAAGCCGCCAGTAGGCCTCATCGAGCAGGTTGCCCAGGATGGACCAATCGGCCAGCCATCCCTTGACGCTGGCTTCGTTCAAAGGGCGTTTCTCTAAGTCGATGAAATAAGGTTCGATCTGCGTCCAGGACCAGTCTTTGAATTCGATTGCTGATGGGGGGAGAGAAGGGAGCATGGTTGCCTCAATTTTGAAAATTTGAACGCTTCAATATTCCAATGTTGGCGGTAGTCGTGTGTGCCAGTCGGTCGCTCCCTGGTAAGCGTGAGCGACCCTGAACAGCAGGTCTTCGCGGAAGTGCGGGCCCATCAGCTGCATCCCAATCGGCAGATTCAGTGGATCGAAGCCCACGCAGAAGGCAATGCCCGGCACCCCGGCAAGGTTGGCAGGCAGGGTGAAAATGTCTTCCAGGTACATCGAAAGGGGGTCGTCGCCGTGCTCGCCGATGCGGAAGGCGGTGCTGGGGGCGACCGGGGCGGCGATCAGATCGACGCCGGCAAACGCGGCTTCAAAATCTTGCTTGATCAGCGTGCGGACTTTCTGCGCCTGCCCGTAATAAGCGTCGTAGTAACCCGCCGAGAGGGCGTAAGTGCCCAGCATGATGCGGCGCTTGACCTCCCGGCCGAATTTCTCGCCCCGAGTCCGGCAGAAGACTTCCCACAGCTCGTCCGCCTCGACCCGCGGGCCGAAGCGGATGCCGTCGTAACGCGCCAGGTTAGCGGACGCTTCGGCTGGGGCTATCAGGTAGTAAACCGGAAGGGCAAACTCTGTATGAGGCAGGCTGACCGGGATCGCTTCCGCGCCGAGATCGGTGAGCAAGTCAACCGCCTGACGCACACCCGCCTCGACCTCCGGCTGGATCCCTGGGATAAAGTACTCGTCTGGCACGCCGAGGCGCACGCCGCGCAAGGGGCGTTCCTCAGGCAAGGCGCGCAGCTCGATTTCCGGTACGGGCAGGGCTGCTGTGGTGGCGTCGAGCGGGTCTCTCCCAGCCATCTGCCTGAACAGCGGGGCGATATCGGCAACGGTCTGGCCAAAGCACCCCACCGCGTCCAGGGACGAACCATACGCCACCAGGCCGTACCGCGAGATTCTCCCGTAGGTTGGCTTCAGGCCAGTCACGCCGCAGAAGGACGCCGGCTGGCGAACGCTGCCGCCGGTATCGGTGCCCAGGGCGACCGGCGACAGGCGGGCTGCCACCGCCGCAGCGCTCCCCCCGCTCGAACCTCCTGGCACCCGCTCCAGGTCCCACGGATTGTGAGTCGGACCATAGGCGGAGTTCTCGGTCGACGAACCCATGGCGAACTCGTCTGTGTTCGTCTTGCCCAGGATAACCATCCCGGCTTCTTGCAGGCGCGCCACGGCGGTGGCGCTGAAAGGCGGCACGAAATTCTCCAGGATGCGCGAGCCGCAGGTGCAGCGCAGGCCTTTCACGCACAGCACATCTTTGACCGCCAGCGGGATGCCCGCCAAAGGCGGCAGACTCTGCGTGGGATCTTTACGCCAGACAGCCAGCTGGTGGTCGGCCTGGTCGGCCTGGCGGAGGGCTTCTTCGGGCGTCAGGGTCAGGAACGCGTGCAGGGTGGGATCAATTCGTTCAATGCGCTCCAGGCAGGCCTCCGTCAGCTCTCGGCTGGAGAACTCGCCGGCGCGCAGGGAATTCGTCAGACTCTCCAGGGAGAAGTGGAAGAGATCGGTCATGGCTCGCAGCCTCCCTCCCTCACCTGTCGCGCGACGAAAGGCGCTCGACTGTGCCAGGGAGATCCGGCAGGTCAATCATCAGTCGAGGACCGGAGGGACCCGGAAGTGTGCTCCCTCTGCCTGGGGGGCATTGCGCAAAAGCTCATCCAGAGTCAGTCCCGGACGGGGTTCGTCGGGGCGCAGGACGCTGCGCGGCGGAAGCACACTGGAGGTGGGCGGGATTTGCGAAGTATCGAGCGTTTGCAGTTGGGCGAAGTAATCCAGGATGGCAGACAGCTGCTCCCTGTACCGCGCCTTCTCTTCATCAATCAGCTTCAGGCGGGCAAGTTTTGCGATGTGTTCAACTTCTTCCAGAGTGAGGGGCATGTCGGGATTATATCAAGAACCTATGGGTTTTCGAGAGACCCACGATCGCCGATGGACCAGTCCCGTGCATACCAGCGCAGATACTCCTCAAGGTGGGCTTCCCAGTATGCTTCTTCGTGATAGCCCGGGAACAGGTGCCATTCGTGCGGGATGCCCTGCTTGGTGAGGAGTTCTTCAAACCAGGCTGTTGACCGGGCGATCTGCGGGCGATCCTTGTCGGGCGAGTCCAGATAGATGCGCGGCAGAGACTCGGGCGGGATGGCATCCAGCCAGGTTCGGATGTGCGGCAGGTCGGTCCAGAAGACGGGCAGGCTGTGCAGACCTATGGCTGCGAAGGATTCCCAGCGCGAGAGACCCAGGTGCAGCGCCCAGCCTGCGCCGCGCGACAGGCCGCCGACTGCCCGGTACTCGCGCTCGGGGAGGGTGCGGTAGCGCTGATCGATCCAAGGGATCAAGACGTCCACCACTGCCTGCCCGAAAGCGTCTTCGGTTGGCTGGGTCCAGACCCGGTCGCGCGGCATGACGATGATCAGCGGGGAGATCTCCTCGGCGGCGATCAGCAGGTTGGCGGTTTCATCGATCCCCAACCGATCCCACTGGTCGTCGTTGAAGCTCTGCCCGTGGATCAAGTACAGCACGGGAAATCGTAGGCTGGGGAGTCGGGTATAGCAGGGCGGCAGGTAAAGGCGGTATTCTAATGGCAGCGGGAGGAGATCGGTGCGCACGGCGCCGCGCTCGATGTGCCCCCCTTGCCGCCAGCAGGCCGGGGGAGGGAGCGTGGTTTCAGTAGTCCCGCTTGGGCTGGGATCCGGGATTCGATCGAGAATTTCCGTAGCAGTGGCTGTCGGGGCGCCAACGGCCAGCGGGATGGTAGTTGGTGTGGCCGTAATTTGGGCCACAACAGCGCCCTCTGTCTCGCCCGATGGGGAGATGTCGCTGGCTGATTCGCTCTGCCCTGGAGAACAGGCAGCCGCGATCAGGCTGAGGACGGCAAGAATCACTGCTGCCGGCTTGATCAAAACGTCACCTAATTAAACCCCTCGCGCCAGGTCTATGGCGCGAGGGGAAACAATCACGGCTCAACACTCTTGGGGATAGGCTGTTGGTGATGAGAAGCGCGAGCGGGGACGGTTAAAGGTCCTGGTTCAGCGCGGCTCGACGACAAACTTGATTGCCGTGCGGATTTTTTCATCAATCTCTACGTCCACGAACTCCGGGACGAAGATGATGCTGATGCCATCCTGGGCAAGATAGCTCTTGGCGAGGGCCATGGCTTTCACTGCCTGGTTCACTGCGCTGGCCCCGATCGCCTGGACTTCCGCCCGCTTGTGCTCCCGGATCACACCGGCGATTGCACCCGCGACCGCGGAAGTACGGGAGGTGCCCTTTACTTTGATGATGTCGACTTTTGGCCGGATCTCATTGTTGGCATCCATGATTGCACTACTCCTTTGGTAAAGGACGACGGTTGATGCGTGCGCCTCACTCTGGCTTGATTCTACAAGATTTCTTGACACGGGGCAAGAATGAAATCCAACGGTTTTTCAAAAGTCGTCGAT
>CAYQDF010000156.1:6383-6651 GCA_964416175.1 uncultured Anaerolineaceae bacterium | reverse complement strand
CACCTGATGCACGAAATACTCACATTTTCTAAGCCGGCCGAAAAGAAACTCGAAGTCGTCGACTTGCGAGAGCTGCTCCCGACAATTGTAGAGCGGTGGCGGCCAAGGCTCGGGCGCTCCAATATCACCCACGAAGTACATCTGGTGGCCGGGAAAGCCCAAATCCTGGGCGATCCACGTGCCCTGGAACAGGTATTCAATAACCTGATCAGCAATGCGATTGAGGCGATGAAAGATACAGGGGGAAAATTATCGGTCAACATCCGCC
>CAYQDF010000156.1:0-6373 GCA_964416175.1 uncultured Anaerolineaceae bacterium | reverse complement strand
AAATCGATATCTGGCAAAGAATATGTTGAAGTCAATGTAATTGATACGGGACCAGGAATACCAGAGGAGATCGTTGATCGGATCTTCGATCCCTTTTTTACGGTTGGAAGAAACGGCACAGGCCTGGGTTTATCAATTGCCAAGCGAATCGTGGATAAACACAAAGGTACCATCAATGTCACCAGCGTGCCTGGAGGTACAGTGTTCCAAACCGTTTTTCCGATTATGCAGCCGGATGAGGTTGACATCATCTCATGAGTCTGACTGTCATCATTGTTGACGACGAAGTCAACGCACGTTTGAATTATCGGACTTTTCTTACCGGCAGAGGATATGAGGTGATCGACGTCGCCACGCTATCCGAAGCCCGAGCCCAGATCGATAAAGGGAATGCCGATGTAATCCTTCTCGATATCCGTCTGCCAGATGGATACGGCCCGGTATTGTTGGAAGAGACTATGCATCTCCCCGTTCGACCGCCAATCATCTTAATCACAGCTTATGGCGACGTGGAAACCGCCGTAGACGCAATGAAGAATGGCGCCTATGATTTTCTCCAGAAGCCAATCGATTTGAACAACCTGGAAAAGTCCATCCTTCGTGCCGGGGAAATCGTATCGATGAGGCGGGAGCTGGCTCACCTGCGCGGACAGCAATATAAGAATCTGAACTTCGTCATCGGAAACACCCAGGCCATGCAAACCCTGATGGACCATGCCCGCCGGGCTGCTTCAGCTTCTGCTTCTGTATTGATTACTGGTGAAACCGGGACCGGTAAAGAGGTGCTGGCGAGGGCGCTACATCGCATGGGTCCTCGAGCAGATAAACAATTCATCGACGTGAGTTGCCCGGCAATCCAAAGCACTGTCCTCGAATCGGAGCTCTTCGGTCATGATCCAGGCGCTTACACCAGCGCCGAAAGCCGTAAACCAGGCTTGATGGAAATCGCAGATGGCGGTGTTCTGTTCCTGGATGAAATTGCCGCCACCCCCCTCGATATCCAGGTTAAACTCCTTCGCGCGTTGGAGGAGAGAAGCTTCCGCCGGGTTGGAGGTACAAATTTAATCAAAGTCGATGTTCAGGTCATCGCGGCTTCCAACCGCAACCTTCCCCAAATGATCGAACAGGGAGAATTTCGAGCGGATCTCTATTATCGGCTCAAAGTCGTCGATCTGCACATTCCGCCCCTTCGGGAAAGAAAAGAGGATATCCCGGAGCTTGTGGGTCTGTTTATCAGGGAGAATAACCTTAAGCTGGGTATTAACATCACAGACATCACGCCTCGGGCAATGAAAGCGTTAAAGACCTACAATTGGCCGGGAAATATTCGAGAACTACGAAACGTCATCGACCGGGCGATGTTGTTCTGTGATGATGCGGCGATTGACCTCGCCCAACTGCCAGATGAAGTCGTGAACGCCAGAGACAGTTGAGTGATTCGCTCTCTCCTGGCACACCTCTTGCATCAGGTCTGCCAGGAGAGAGAACATGCCTGGTTTTCCAACACCTCCACACAACACAAGATTGGGTTTTCATTACTACCCGGATACGCTTCATTTCCGGGACAGCGATTTGTCATTTTGGGTCCCGGAGCTGAAATCATTAGGCGCGAGCTGGCTCACCCTGCTCGCGCCTGGAGACCGAGCTGTTCCAGAGTCTTTCATCAAAGGATTGATTTCCGCTTCGATCGAACCGATTCTACATTTCAATTTACCTCTCGCAGCCTCGCTGAAGGTTGCGGACATCAGTCTTCTGTTCGACATCTATGCGAAATGGGGGGCGCATTACGTTATTTTGTTCGATAGACCAAATCGACGCGCATCCTGGCCCCCCCATCTTTGGGTGCAAAATGCACTGGTCGACCGGTTCCTGGATCGGTTTATCGTGCTCGCCGAACAGTGCCTGAAATCAGGTCTCGTGCCAGTTCTTTCACCGTTGGTCCCGGGAGGTGATTATTGGGATACAGCGTTCCTAAGGGAGGCTTTGCAATCTTTGGACAGGCGAGGAAATCATAAATTGTTGGAAAATTTGGTGCTGGGAGCTTACGCGATCACAAGTGAAAGGCCACTTTCATGGGGTCGAGGTGGACCTGAACGCTGGCCTGCTGCCTGTCCTTACCGCGATTCACCGGTTTATGAAGACCACAGAGGTTTATACATCTATGAGTGGTATACCACGATTGCTGAATCAATCCTCGGGTTTTCTCCTCCAGTAATCTTGTTTGGGATCACAAATCGTACGCACCTCTCGAAGCAGTCCCACCAGCAAGAAAATCATGAAGTCACAAAGACACTTGCAATCGCGGAGGCCCTTCTCTCTCTTAACACAGATAAGATCAGGCATGGGGTGACACACGCCAAATCACAGGGGCTGGATCCTTTCCCATCCGGCGTCCTGGCTGGAAACTTCTGGTTATTGTCAGCGGATCCAGGGACGCCAGGTGAAACTCAGGCCTGGTTCCAAACCGATGGCACAAGAGGCAAACTTGCGGAAGCTTTAAGGTTACGGATCGCGGGTATAAGTTTATCGACACCTGATTCAGGAAAAAAATCTTTTCAGAGCCAGGCTGACTCCCATCCGATCCAACATTACCTGTTGTTGCCTGCCTTCGATTGGGGCATATCGGACTGGCACTTCACGGCAGCCCGTCCGTTTATCCACAAATATCAACCTATGATCGGCTTTTCACTGAAAGATGCCCGGCTCGCAGCACGAGTGACCGTGGTGGGAGGTCCAGAGCAGTTTCCAGAAGAGGACCTGGAATCCCTCCGTGCATCTGGCTGCGTGGTAGAGAGAATCGACGGAGATGGCATGAGTATTGCAACACAACTCTCAGAGAGGTGACCGGAGGCTTCCAATGATTAACCCCTACAATTATTCTAATACTTCGAATCCAGCTCCCGTGATCAAGGTGATCGGCCTTGGTGGCGGAGGATCCAATGCGATCAACCGGATGATTGAGCTTGGTCTTAGAGGAGTCGAGTTTATTGCAGCCAATACGGATTATCAGGCACTGCAGACCTGTCAGGCGGAAAGGAAAATCCAGATCGGACCAAGAGTGACCAGAGGACTTGGCGCTGGCGGGAAACCCGAGATCGGAGAAGCTGCTGCGCAAGAAAGCGAAAACGAGTTTAAAGCAGCTCTTGAAGGAGCCGATATGGTATTCCTGACTGCTGGAATGGGTGGTGGTACCGGTACAGGAGCTATCCCAGTTGCGGCTCGGGCAGCCCGGTCAGTGGGAGCTGTCACAATTGCCATTGTCACGACTCCATTTTCATTTGAGATGGGCCATCGCCAGCGGAATGCTGCTTGGGGACTGGCCAGGCTTGCTCAACAGACGGATACCCTGCTTTCGATTCCCAATGATCGGCTATTGGATGTCGCCCCCCGCGATCTTCCCCTTGACCTGGCTTTTCGCATGGCAGACGATGTATTGCGGCAGGCTGTCCAGGGGATTACCGAGCTGGTAACTGAACCTGGATTGATCAACGTTGATTTTGCCCACATCAAACACTTGATGAAGCTCGGAGGCGGCGCATTAATGGCTGTCGGTTACGGGAAAGGTCCATTAAAAGCCACCCAGGCGCTCGACAATGCTCTCCACCATCCTTTGCTTGACGAGATAGCCATCGACCGCGCAGCGGGGATCATCGCCAATTTCAAAGGTGGAGATGATCTCACCCTGTATGAAGTGAGTGAGGTTCTTACAACCCTCCATGAACAAACGAACCCCAATACTGAAATCGTTTTTGGGCTTTGCAACGATGAACTCATGAAAGGCAGAACGGAGGTGATCCTGGTGATCACAGGACTGGGTGCGCCAACGCTGGAGGAAACCATGTCAGGTGTGAAGGCCAGGCGCGAGTCGCTGCCCCCAGAAACTCACCTGGACACGAAATCGGCGTCAACCTCCGCAGACATTCCTGAAAATACTGGTCCTGTGCATGTTTCGTTCAACTTTCCCCGCGAGAATGATCTAGACATCCCAGCCTTCCTCCGGCGGCGAGTCCATGAGACCTCATGATCCATTGATGAAACCCCTTTCCGTGAAGGATTCTAAGATGGACGAAAAACTACTAAAATCCATAACTTCCCAGATATATCGTCGATTTCCAGAGGTTGAAGGTGCTTCTCCAAGAGTCAGCCTGCAACCATCCTTTCAGGCAAAGTCCGGTTCATCCGGAGTCTCTTATTTGATCACCTACCGGCGCCAGGTCAAATCGTCCAGTGGTAAATCGATCTCACGAATTGTTCGCGTCACGGCGGATTCTTACGGCAAGATTCTCAAAGTGACTACTTCGAGGTAATGACTATTTTCAAGGCCAGATCCGTTGAATCCGGGAGGGGTATTGAATGTATATCAAACAATTAACGATCAACCTGGAAATTGGGCTATTGACTGTATTTATCGATTTACTGAGCGATTCCCGGCTGTTTCAGGACATTTTTCGCTGGTTTTTACAGAAGATTCTTACAAGATTGATTGAAATCCGGGAGGCTTTTAACCCGAAGCTGGCAACCCGCTGGTCTCTGACTGGATTGAGCCTGGGTTTGCTGATTGGATTGTTAATCGGTTATTTTTGAAATAACTCTGAGACCCAATTATGACAGGTATTTGTCTCGATAAGACCTGGATATCACCGGTCAATGTGATTTACGGCGCGTTATTCCTGACTTTGATGATTTCAGGCCTGTTGTTGGGAAGTTCGATGAGAGCAGGTTTCGAGGGAACCGTTGGCACGCGGGGAACGGTCGCCGAAACTGACCGGCAGTACGTCCAAACCGGCCAAACGAATTTACTGATTATCGGGGTGGATGATTTAACTTCTTCTGAACCGCATCTTCGCAGCGTATGGCTCGTGATCTATTTTCCAGGTGAGCTTGATCTGACGTTTATTCCCCTGTATCCAACCACGAGGAACGGAATTCCTTTTATCGACCCTGAACTTGAAAATTCTTTTAGTCTTGATCGGGGTGGAGAACCATCGGCGCCGTTCTTTGATTTTCTCGGAAAATCGGTTTGGTGGGACAACTATCTCCTCATGGACGAGATTGCCCTTGCGGATGGGATTTATTTCCTGGGCGGAGTGGCTATAGGGGGTGAAAAGCTCGATGGGCGCCAGGTATTCAATTCGATCTCGGCTGCCAATGAAGATCTGCTAAAAGTCCTGGAAATCCAGATGAAACTATTGGATTCTATCTGTAATCAAGTCGCCTTGGGAACACTTCCAGAAGGGATAGAAAAGCAACTCTCCCGGCTTGCTGACCATTATCGATCCGATCTCGATTTATATACTTTCGTGAACGAATGGAGGATTTCCATTTCTAAATCGGACAAGTCATTGTCTTGCGAGTTTCCAACACTGGATTTTATTACCCCATAGGGAGTGTGAGATGGAATCGATAAGCATACTTGAGATTAAACTCGGCATGGCTATTGGGATATTCGCAGTTGGTGTAATTTCTCTGGCTATCGGCATTTTTTTCCTGATTTCCAGGTCAGGCGGGAAGGAAGTGAAAGCTCTCGCCAACCAGACTGCCCAGCTCGTCAAGAAAGGCCTGGCTGAAGATGTCGCCGGGTTGGTCGGAAATGCATCCTCTCTTTTGAGCGCGACAAACGAGCTTGTCCGGACCTCAGCAGGCATTGGAGTATTTCTTTCGATTCTTGGATTCTTGCTGATGGTGGTTTCTTGCTGGATAGTCCTGCGGATTAATTAGGTTTGCAGAATCAGATCGAGCAGTCTGTCTTCTCCAGAAGGCATCGAGGAAAAATGATGGAACATTCTCTCCTCATCAAATCACTTAAGGAAAAACTACCGGAATCCTGCTGGGCCTGGGTCATCCCGGCCTTACACCACGATCCAATTATCTGGGAATCATTGAACTCACAACCTTTACAGGATAAGGTGTTCGACGCCTTCGTTGATCCTGAGGATTGGTTCCCGGCAAACATCGGTTTCTTATCGCTGGATGCCGGACTCCCAAAAATCGACGCGCCACTCGATGAAGATTTTGCTGCACGATCTGAAGAGGAATATGATGCTTTTCTCAAAGCCTGTATCGGAAGAACCGAAGAGTTTTTCCTGGGTATATCCAGGGCGACCCTGATTGCAGCTGCTTTGCGTGAGAAATACAATCGCTCTCGTTCGTGGAAGTCCATACTGACTGAATTGTGGAGCGTGCCGCTTGGCTCTCGCCAGATAAGGATATCCTGGCAGGCTATATTTACGATACTGCTTGGTATTCTCAACGATCCGGTGGATCTGCTCAAATTCCTGGGGAGTTCGGATTCGCCATCCAGCGCTGTCTCTATCGCGGTACACGCGTGCCTCAGCAACCCCCAACCACCGGGTAAGTTCGAAAATATGATGAA
>CAYQDF010000155.1:0-6715 GCA_964416175.1 uncultured Anaerolineaceae bacterium | reverse complement strand
TCGCACACCCCCTCCCTTGATCCCTTCCTATCACTCTTCAGTTGTTAAGGTGCAATCCGTATGCCGGGAAAATTAACCCGGCTTTTGGCAACAAAGCGGGCTGGATTGTATCAGCCTGCCTCGGGCTTGTCAAGGTCAAATACCTAAGCGCCAAAACGAGCCCCGAATTCTGGCCCTCGCCAGACCGGCAAGCCCGTTGGCTTTCCCCAGGCGCGCCAGCGCCGCTCTGTTGTTGGCGTCTGCCCCTTAAGGGGCGAGACTGACTAGAAGCTATCTCAAGATTAATGGGAGGACCAACAACCCATTTTTGAGATAACCTCTACATAATATATCAAACATTATATCACATTGTCTTTTTAAACAGCTCTTCCCCATCCGAGAGAATTCTGAACGGCTAGCCCGCCATCTCCTGCCGACCGGACAGCGCCCGCAGCAGAGTGTGCTGGTCAGCATATTCCAGGTCGCCGCCCACCGGGAGGCCGCGCGCCAGCCGGGTCACCCGCACACCCAGGGGGAGCAGCTGTTGGCGCAGGTACATGGCGGTCGCGTCTCCCTCCAGGCTGGGGTTGGTTGCCAAGATGACTTCCTCAATCCCCCCGGCGCGGACGCGCTCGACCAACTGGTGAATCTTCAAGTCCTCCGGGCCAATTCCCTCGATCGGAGAAAGCGCCCCATGCAGCACGTGATATCTTCCCGGATATCCCTCGGTCCGTTCTAAAGCCACCACATCCAGCGGCTCCTCAACCACGCAGATCAGCGCTTGTTCGCGGTCAGGGTCGGCGCAGATCTCACACAGGGTCCGCCCGGCAGCCGTGATGTTGTGGCAGACCTGACAGTAGGCCGTCTCGGTCTTGAGCGCCTGCAGGGCTGCCGCCAGATCCCGAGAGAGATCGTCAGGCGCGTTGAGCAAGTAAAAGGTCAGACGTGAGGCGGTCTTCGGGCCGATCCCGGGCAGCCGCGCGAAGGCGTTGATCAGGGCTTGAATGGGTTCTGGAAGGATCATATTCCTTTGATAAAAGCACCGTCCTGTACCAGACTGAACAGGATCTTAAACTAAGAACGGTTGAACGTTTCTGCGGCAGAACGTTAAAAAGGTAATCCGCCAGCTAAGGGACCGAGGCGTTCGGCTGCCAGCTCGCGAGACCGGTCGAGGGCCGCGTTGAACGCCGTCAGGAGCAAGTCCTGGAGCATTTCGACATCAGCTTCCGCTAACAAAGCGGGATCAATGCGCACCGCGTGGCAGTGCTGGTCGCCGGTAACGGTGATCTTTACCGCCCCGCCCCCAACGGTGGCAGTGACGGTTTCCGAAGCCAGCTGTTCCTGGGCTTGCTGGATCTGCTCCTGGAGCTTCTGCAATTGCTGCATCATCCCCCCCTGACCGGATCCTTTCGGGGCTTTAAATCCTTTTGCCATGCTGTTACTCCTGGATCAATCTTCACCAAATCGCAACACAGGGAGCCGAAAACGACATTATTCCTTCCACCTTAACCCCGGCGACGCCTCTCGTTATTGGACATCAACAATCTTACCACCCAGGTCCCGCAAGGCGGCAGCCACCATCCCGTCATCATCGACGTCAGCCGGGATGGCATTGCGCTTCACCGTGCTGATCACGCAGCGGACAATGATGTCTTTCCCCATTACGTGAGAAACCGCTTCCTGGACGAGGGTCAGGTTTTCCTTCTTGGACATCTGGTTCTTCAGCACATCGCTGGCAAAGCCCAGCACAAGCAGGTTTCCAGTCATCAGACGGGACCGGCAGGAGTTAAGCAGCCCGTATGTGTTCGGACTGGTTTTTCTAACCTGGCTGAGGATCTGGGACCAGTTCTGGTTGAGAGTCTGCGTGGACAAACGATCGTCGGCCGACTCCTCGGCTGCTTGTTCTTCTGAAGGAGTCCGATCGGCTGGTAACGATTCTTGTTGTCCCGGCCTGGTCGCTCCGGGTGGGGAAGGATCTGATGGGGGATGGGCAGGCCGCTCCCGGAAAATCGCGGGCTCTGACTCTTCGACCGGCTGGAAAGATTCGATAAATGCAACTTCGAGAGGCAATGCAGGCTGCCAGCTGGCGCGGGAGTCGTTCGCCGCCTGGTTGAAAAGGCGAATATCCCGCACCAGCTCGTCGTTTGTGATGCGCGCTGCCTGCTCGCGCATCAGGTCTGTCACCTCAGTCGGCACATCGGCAGGATCGAAGGACCCCGTCTGGATCAAAAGCAGCGCTCGCATATACTCAACGACTTGCCGGGCGAACTGCCGCGGGTCGCTGCCCGAATCCAGGGCGCGGTGAATTTGGTCCAGGCCGGCCGCCGCGCTGCGCGCCAGCATGGCTTCCACCACGTCGATCACCGCCTGGCTGGTGGCCGTCCCGAGGACGGCCTGGGCCAGTTCCAGGGTGATTTCCTCGCCTGTGGAAGCGAGCTGGTCCAGGAGGGAGATGGCATCCCGCAAACTGCCCGTCGCCTGGCGAGCTATGAGCTTCAGTGCCTCCGGCTCGACCTTCAGGCCTTCCTGCCGGGCAAGCGTCTCCAGGTAAGCCACAGACTCGATGACCGGAATGCGCCGGAACTCGTGCCTCTGGCAGCGAGACAGCACCGTGGCGGGAATCTTGTGGACTTCGGTGGTGGCAAGGACGAAGATCGCGTGCGGCGGGGGCTCTTCGAGCGTTTTGAGCAATGCATTGAAAGCCGCAGTGGAGAGCATGTGCACTTCGTCGACCACGTAGACTTTGTACCGCCCCTGGTTGGGTGAGAAATTGATCTTTTCCCGCAAATCGCGCACGTCATCCACGCTGGTATTGGACGCGGCGTCGATCTCGATCAGATCCAGGAACCGGGCGGCGTTGACCGCCACGCAGTGATCACACTGGTCGCAAGGACGGTTGGCGAGATCGGGATCGAGACAGTTGACCGCTTTCGCAAGCAATCTGGCGGTGGTAGTCTTGCCGGTGCCGCGTGGCCCGGCGAATAGATACGCGTGGGCGACGCGGCCGCTCAGGACGGCGTTCCGCAACGTGCGCACGACGTGATCCTGCCCGACGACTTCTTCCCAGCGGCGCGGCCGCCATTTGCGATATAAGGCCTGAGACATGGGAATCCTTCGCCCCGTAGTGTATCAGATGGGCGGGCAGATTGCAACGGTTATCCAAAACTTATCCATGCCTCGCGCAAAGGGATGCCATATTGATCCTCGCGAGCACCGCCTAGTCCAGATGGACTATTGACCTGGAACTGCACGGGAGTATATTTGAGAAGCATCGCGCAACCATGCCATTCAACCATCCCGATCCTCTGATCCCCGAATTCCGCGGAGTTGCAATGCGGCGATTTCTTAAGCGAACACTGGCCTTCTTCTTGATCGGAATCCTGGCGTACGCCACGATTGCTCTGGCCGCCAGCGCAACCACGATTTACTTGCCGCTGGTCTCAGGAATGCCCGCGAGCGGCGAGATCCAGGCGCCCGTTCTGAAGTGGCAACGCGGCGGGTGCTATTCCTCCTGGTGTGAGACCGGCTGGTACAGCGCACCGGCTGCCGCCGATTTGGACACCGATGGGACAATCGAGGTGATCGGCTCGGCGTACTCCATCTTTGTCCTGGATGGAAAAACCGGAGCGCTCGAGTGGCAGGTTGCTTCCGGGCACGACCGCTCCGAACCAGGCGCATCCCCGGTGGGGCGCACCTGGCCGGGCATCGTGATCGCCGATGTGGACGGCGACACCCAGTTGGAGATCGTCAGCGCCCACGGTGGGGGGTATCTCTCCGTCTACGAGCGCGATGGCTACTTTGCGTCCGGCTGGCCCAAGCAGCCCACTGGGGGACTGGAGCTGCGTGGGCTCTCAGTCTCGGACCTCGACCAGGACGGCACTTTCGAGATCATTGCCACCGGCGCAGTGTATGGAAAGGTCAACACCTGGGTCTACGAACACGACGGGACGCTGCGGCCTGGCTGGCCTCAGCTGAGCAATGACAGCGGCTACGCTTATGGGGTCTTCAACGCCAACGCGGCAGCTGGCGATATGGACGGCGACAGCCTGGGCGAGCTGGTCATACCATCCGATGTGCACTACATCAACGCTTACGAGCGGGACGGCGCCCAGATACCGGCAAATGCCATGTACGGGAGCAAAGGATGGGGTCTGGTTGGCGTGTGGGAAAGCCCGGAGGTCGAGCTGCGCGGCTGGGGGACGTGTGATTCCGGCGACCCACGCGCCGAGCGCTACCGCGCGAACTTCGCCCATGGACCGGCAGCCATCACGGATATGGATGGAGACGGAAAGCGGGAAGCGATCGTAACCGGCAATGTATACGACTGCGGCTACAGCCCTTACCTCAGCCGCTACATTGGAGTCTTCATTTTCAATGCCGATCGCAGCCGATTCAAACACGGCGGGTACGATTGGACGACAGGCCCAATAGACACTGGTGCCCCGCTCAGCGAGGACTACAACCAGATCGAGAACGCCCAGCCCAATCCTGTCATTGCGGACCTGGACGGCGACAGCCTGAAAGAGATCCTGTTCGCCTCCTACGATGGACGGCTGCACGCGTTCTGGCTGGACAAAACCGAGCACGGCAGCTGGCCCTATTCCGTCAACACAGCCGGCGAAGGCTATTACCGCTTCGCCAGCGAACCCGTTGTGGCGGACCTGAACCTCGACGGCCGGGCGGAGGTGATCTTCGCCTCGTGGGTCGAAAAAGGCAGCGGGGCGACCGGGAAGCTGCATATCCTGGACTACCTGGGGAACCCGCTGCACGAAGTCGATCTGCCGCCCGCCTTCAACGGCGACTGGAACGGTGCACTGGCAGCGCCCACGTTGGTAGATATCGACGGCGACCCAGACATTGAAGTGGTATTGAACACGGCACATTCAGGGATCGTGGCGTATGACCTGCCAGGGACCTCTGTAGTTAAGATTCTTTGGGGGACTGGAAGGGGGAACTACTGGCGGGATGGGTATCTGCCTTAATCCCCCAGTCCCTTGATCCGCGGCCAGGCGTGTGCAGTGAAAGCCGCCGCGGCGACAAACTCGCCGGCGCGTCCGAGGAAAGCGAACAAGGACGGTGCTGCCAACGCAGGTCCCAGGCCGGCCGACAGGACACCAATGTTTAGCGAAACGATTTCCGCC
This sequence comes from uncultured Anaerolineaceae bacterium, assembly GCA_964416175.1. GTDB lineage: Bacteria > Chloroflexota > Anaerolineae > Anaerolineales > UBA4823 > CAYQDF01. Next base: position 1,595 of record CAYQDF010000155.1, on the reverse strand, counting down.
CAGGCGAGCGGCACGTTGCCTCGCCTGGGCTCCCGGCTGAAGGGCGGCAGAATCCAGTACGCCACGCCAATCACGAGCTGCACGATCCAGCCGAAGAGCAAGAAATCGATGTGCGCTGGCAGCAGTCGCCACAGCAGAGGCGAGATCGGGATCCCCTTGTGGAAGAGCAGCAATCCCCCGAAGCTGAATCCGATCGATCTCTAACAGAAATCAGCCATCAGCATCACGCTGCGCCTCCCCCCTTATCCTCTGCTCTTTTATCTTCACTTCGAAATCCTGGTGCAATATACTGCACCCGTTTGTAGGGTCTCACCTGTTCGGCGACTGCGTCACGCAGGATATTCCCCGAGACGTGCATCAGCGTGTCGTCGTAATCGCTGTCGATGCCCATGCTGGCCAGGCAGGGGTAATGGTGGTGGAGCATGCCGGCTTCCTGTTCGGCATCGTCCGCCGAAACACCCACCAGCCGTTCCGCCACGAAGCGGGCGCAACCGCACACCGCGTCCCGGCGCACCCGCACGGCCGCGATGGCTTTCGTGTGGGGATCGACATCGATCTCGAAGGAGGGCTGGCCAAAATAACGAGCAAACTCAGAAATGAGCGGGTTATCGTACGTGATTCGTTCCCGACGAGACGTATTGTAGGACTTTTCAGTCAGCGAACAGAGCGGCTTGGGAGTAGCGCAGGCGACCGCCATACGCTCCAGCCAGCCGCGCAGCTGCCTGGCCAGGCCGCGCGGCAGCCAGGCCTCGTTGTCTACCGGGGCGATGACTGCGGACGCACCGGTCATTTTCACGATGTCTGGCAGGAGTTCGGCAATCCCGCGGTGTTCGGCAAACGAGAGGATCAACTCCGCTGGGGGTAGCGTATCGGGCAGATGATCGTCGGGATAATCGATCACCAGCGGAAAGGCAGTCGGTGCCTGCCAGATCTCCACCTTCCATTCCTTCGGCCCGTGCGCGATCACATTTTCCACGTGCCGGGCGCCGTATTCGCCATTGACGATAGCAAGAATCCGCATAGACCCTCTATTCTATGATCGACGCGGGGAGATGGACGGATGCTTTCTCGTCTATTAAGAATATCCTTTTATCCATTCTCCACCTTCGTCAGCCGTCCTCCATCCTTCGTCATCGCACTACTTCAACAACACTAACAACATCACTACCGGCGTCAGTGCGTGCAAACTGTGCGCCAGCTGGGGAGCCATGCGGACCCAGGCGCCGGGTTTCACACGCATCTCCTCCGTGCCCAGGGTAAGGCGCGCTTCCCCCTGGATAAAATAGAGCAGGGCGGGCTGCGAAGCTGTGTGCTCAGAAAGCTCCTGCCCCTCGGCAAAACCGAACAGGACGGCCTTCAGGCGGTCATCCTGATAGATCGTCCGGCTGAGGATGCTGTCAGAAGGGAACTCAGGGACCTGTGAAACCAGGTCTTCGAAAAAAGTGTAACTTGATGTCATCAGCATTTCTCCGTCATCCGTCTTTCGGCCTTCGTCTCCGATTTCCCGTCTTCCTTCCACCATCCATCACCTCCTGGATCTCCTCCACGAAGGATTCAAACGGCAATTGATAAACCCCAGCCGCGCCGCGGATCGT
>CAYQDF010000154.1:0-6728 GCA_964416175.1 uncultured Anaerolineaceae bacterium | reverse complement strand
CAATCGTAAACATTGGCAAAGAAAGCCATGTCCTTCTGTTCAACCAGCGTAGATGTATTGAAGGGATGCGTCCAGCCATCCGTGCCATCCTCGTCGATCCCCAGCACCTGCCAGCTGGAGGCAGCCCAGTCTCCGCTATGGTAGAGAAACTCAACCCGGCTGACGCCGCTCTTACTGTCAGCGGCATTTACGGTGAGGAGAAGCTGGTCCGAATCAGGAAGGTACGTTCCGCTCAGGGGAGTGGTGAAATCCCCGGTGGGTTTTTGATTATCCTTGGAAAGGGTGATGTTGTAAGTGAAAGTCAGGTCCCCATACGTAGGGTGCGCCCAAAGGCGAGCTTTGACGTAGAATGTACCCGACCGGACCAGGCGATATCCAAGGTGAGGGTCCAATTTCTCTGCGTAGATTTCATCGTCGTGCACTTCCAGCACCGAACTCCCATCGTTGTCCAGCAGGAAAAGGATCAGGTCGAGGTTATCGACCGGCGCGTCAGTGGGTGTGTCGACGTCGAGCACGATTCTGTCGCCGGCAGTCCCTTCGAATTTGTAATAATCCACGTCGCCAGCCGGGCACATCCTTCCGCTTTTCGCCACACCGTATTCCAGAGTCCTCGCCTTAGCGGGGGTGTTGTCATTATCGGAACATGCTGGGAGAACGAGCTGCCCGATTTCGATGTCATCAATAAACCAGCCATAATTCCCGGTATTCAATTCATCGTCTAAGGCAGCAAAATGAAATCTCACCTGAATGGTCTTCCCGACATAAGCAGACAGATCCAGAGTGGCTTGCAGCCAATAATCCTGGACGTCGTCGTGGAGCTGGAGGATATTTTGGAATGGGCCGCCGTCCGTTGCGATTTGGACCCACCGCTGATCCCAGATCTTCTCCGGTCCTTCTGTGTCGTAGAGATACCAGAAGCGTAGCACGTATCCGCTGCCTGGAATTGTCATGGGCCGCAATGTCAGGTCCCCCATGTTTGGAGTGCCGTCTGCATAATCATCGGAAGATGGTATCCCGTAATACCAGCTGTACAAGCCGGTGTGCGCACGCTCGGCATCGCTCAGACGATTCCATAAACCCGAGAACCGCCAGTTTCCCGAGCCGGTTTCCATCCCATCACTGAAGGGGGCGGTTGCCGGTGCCAGCGGCGCCGGGGTATCAGAGATGGTGAACGATTCCGACTGACTCCAGGCGCTTTGGCAGGCGGTCTGGGGGCAGTTTCGCGCCCTGACTTTCCAGGTATATGTCCCGGGAGTCAGCAGGAGTGTATCGAGGTGCCAGAAAGGGTCATCGAGCCAGGGAGAGTCGATCTGACCCGGGGGACCGTTCACCCTGACCTGAAACTGGGTTGCTCCCCCGGCGTCCCGCCAGCTGAAGCTCAGGGAGGAATTCCCCGGAAAGGTCGCGTCATCCCGTGGCGAGACCAGGACGCCTGGCGGCGATGGGGGGATAGCCCGGTTTTGGACTTTGAGTGACGATACTGTATCGATCCCGATGGGGTTACCTTCGAGGCTGCCGTCAGCGGATGCCAGCGTGGAGCTCCTTCCGGAGAAGTCTGCTCCTGAGTAGAGCGTTGCAAGGACATTCGATCCAACGAGGACGGATTCGACGTTATCGTCTCCAACAAGGCTGAAGCTGCCCGCGCTGGGATACTCACCAACCCCGAGGTTCTGGCATTCTCCCCGGAAGTCGGTTTCGCTGAAAAGGGCGACCTGGTTGGCGCCGGGCGCGCAGGCGGGCGGCGGTGGGGCGCAGTTGTAATTCTTGATGATATGAGTCAGCCCCGGATACCCCTGGCTTAAATTTCCTTCTTTATCCCAGGCTTTTACTGCCAGGCTCACCGGACCATCGGGCACGCTGGAGGCACACAGATCCCAATCGAGCGCGAAGGTCAGGGTCGAAAAAACACTACCCAAGTCATGCCAGCTATCCTCGAAATAAGCGATCAAACGCGCGCCGGCAAGACCGCTGCCGACGTCGCTGGCCCAACCCTCCACGTGGATGGTCTTTTTATTCACAATTGTCCCGGTGGCTGGTTCGAACAGGCCGCCGTTCGGCGGGATCGTATCGCCGCGGATGGTATTTCCGGAGATATACGCGGTTTGGAATTGAACGCAAACGTCCGTCGGTCGGGTGCAGTAAGGTTTATCGCTCAGGACCCGCGGTCTTCCTCCATTAATCGCAACATCGTTAAAGGTGATGTCGACAGAGGTCCCCCAGTAGGAAGCAGGATTCGTATGAACGTGAAAATGCAGGTGGTGTCCGGTGCTCTGCCCGGTATCATCAGCCATGCCGATGTATTGCCCCTGTGCAACGTAAGCGCCGATTGTCCTCAGCGCTTCCGGGATGCTGTCCTGCGCCAGATGGAGGTAGAGCTGATACGTCGTCGGGCTGGTCGAAGTATCCATCAACACCAGGTAGTTCCCCATATCGCTGTCATTGCCATTCGGCACATCCCACCTGGCGCGCCAGACAGTCCCGGCTTTCGAAGCGTAAAGCCGATACATCGTCTGTGGAAGGTAGAAATCAAACGCATAATGGGCGCTTCCAGATGGAATGTACTGGTCGTGTCCAACGGTCTGAGATACATAGACGGTTTTCCCGGCCTCCCAGGGCAGTAAATAACCGCTGTAGACAGCTTCGGCAGCGGCGGCTTCCACGGCATTCATCACAATAAAGGTGGCTTTACGCTTTGCTGGAAGCAGCTCCTCTGGCGTGGTTTCCAGAAGCTCCAGCCATCCCGGGTCGGCTGGTAACGTCACCTCCCACACACCCTCAGTTTTTACAGCGATGGCAAGTCCCATTTCCACAGGGAGTGATTGCCCTGTATCGGGCTCGACCAGCTCCAGATAAGCGATCCCCCGCTTGCCGTCTTTCGAGACCAGCACTTCGACGATGTTTACATCATATAACAGGTAGCCCAATACGAACTCACGCTGCGCATCAACAGCCTCCTGTACCGCGTCCTCGATAGCTTCGACGTCATCCTCAGGCATTGCGGGAGGTGGGGTAGGGGGAGCAGCAGCTGTGGAGGAGGATCTACCAGCCAGGAGGAGAAGAGAGACGAGAGAAATCAGCAAGAAAGGGAAGAAATTTCGCATTTGTTACCGCCCGCAGGTGTAGATTCATATCATACCCGAATCTCGCCGTCACTGCCAAGGCTGGCCTTCACATTTCTGTGAGCGATCGAGCTCGTGCAATTATCGTTCCAGAACAACTGATAAGCTGGAAATTCGAGTTAAGAGGTCATAGGGGATTCAAAGCGAAAGGTGTTGCGCTATTCCTCAAGTCATTGTAAGATCAACTTCAAAAGATCACTCGTACTCCCCTTAATCCCAATGCGCCAATCCATCCTTGGTCTCATATTTGGTATAGTCTTACTGATCACAGCAGTTCAGGTTGATCGGAACGGGTTGACCGTGCTTGCCCAAGGTGACTTCCAGCTTTTCTTCCCGATTGTGTTTAACAGTGAAATTCGAGCCGTGAACGCCACCAAGACACCGACACCTACGTTGACTCGAACCGCCACTCAAACCGTGACTCCATTCCGGAGCGCGACGCCCCGGCCGACCTCGACAATCACACCGACGAACACCCTTTCGCCAACACCTACTTACACCGCAACATACACTCCGACGACGACGCTCGAGCCGCTGCCATCGTTTACGCTCCGGTTCGCCTCATCGCCGACGCCAATCTCCCAATCGACAACACCATCACCGACATACGCCCTCCCAGATGCGGGTGAAACGATAACAGCGCCAGGGTTCAACCGGGGGGATTGGGGTCTGCTTGCCCTCGTCGGCCTGATCTGGGTGCTGCTTGGCGCCTGGCTGGTCTTATTGACGCGCCAGAGGTAGCAGGTTCAGAAATCTCCGCTAAACGGCTCCCGGTATCCGGTAAGTTCAACGTAACCGATCCCCGTTACTGGTCGACCGGCCGCAATTCCCCTGACAGTGACCGCGCCTTCCCAATATGTAAAGGAGAGGTTCAGCTCCTGGTCGGCGAGGACAGGCAAGATCTCAAGGTCTAACTCGAGCAATTCAATATGGACGCGCCACCGCGAGGGATAAACTGCTCCCGAGTGAGGGCTTTCCCATGTGTCAAGCACCTCAATTGTGAAATCATTTCTATTCAGCGCGGTAGAGGCGCCAACCTGGCTGATATACGTTCCGCTTGAATACGGATCGACCGTCCCGTCCTCCCGGCGGATTTGGTAAACCATCAGCTCTGTCGAGTCTTCCAGCTGGATAGAGAACCAGTCCCAACCGATCTGTCCGCTCGAAAGCGCATTCGTGCTGAACTCGTGGTCCATCCAGCTGTACCCTGATACCTCGAAAGAACCTTCGGGAGTCTTGACTGTCCCTGCTGTCCGCAGTCTGGTGAGGCTGATGTAAGTCGATGCATTGCCAGGATCCACACCTTTCCGGCTATAACCAGCGTTGCCGTGCAGCACAGGTCCTTTCTCGTCATTCAGATCAAGGGCTATCGAATAATCCCCTTCGACGGCATGGATTCTGTAGGCATCCATACCGATCTGCTCCACATGCCAGTCATACAGCCAGACATTCAATGGCTCAGAGATGGCGCCAGCCAGTCCTGCCGCGCCTCTCGAAGTTCGTTCGAAGGCCTGGAATGTTTCAGATTGAACGTCTGTAACCGTGAAGTGGGCGAGGTAGATCTGGTCCGTTGCCCATGCCGAAGGCCGCAATGCGTACGTACCGGGCGGGTGGATCGCGCGGCGAAAGATCGTGAATTGATAGCCGAAATGCCTGCCTTCTGCGGTTCTAAGATTGCCTGTGTAATACCACCACTCGGTGAGGTATTCTGAATGCGCGCCATGGTCTTGGGGGAATGACAGCGGTAGCGGGCCGGTGACTCGCTGGAATCTGTCAAAATTGGCCAGGGGAGATGTTGGAGCCGATGCTTTCGATGTCTCATTGGGCGGTGGGTCATCCAATCCAGTCGGGCCAGCGACAAGTCCGAGGATAGCGAAGATCCCAAACAGAGCAATGATCGATCCGGATATCCGGTTGATCCATGACATCCAGCCGGAAGAGATCTTCTGACGGAAATATGCCGTGAAACCTGAGAGTGAAAACCACCAGGTCCCGGAACCGAGAAAGATGCCCAACACCGTCCAGGCTGCTGACGAATCTCCTCTGACAGGTTCCAGCCCGACCCCCAGGCCAGCAAATATCGCCGCAAACGACAGGATCGTCAGGGGATTGGCAATGGTCAAAAAGAAGGTCGACAGGTAGTGATGGATCAGGTTGCTTTGCTTTGCCGGACTGATCATCCCTTCTTCAGGACTGGCGCCTTTCGCAGTAAATGTTCGCAACCCCAGGTATACGAGAAACAATCCACCAATCAGGCCCAGCCAGTAGCGCTGTCCGATCAAGAAATTGGCGATGACCGTCAAGCCGAACGCCGCCACTACCCCGTAAGCGGCATCAGCGGTCGCTGCGCCCAATCCTGAGATGAACCCGGCTACTCGACCTTCAGCAAGTGTCCTTCGAATACAAAGAATACCGATCGGCCCAACGGGTGCGGCGATCGAAAGACCAATCAAAAAACCTTTCAGCAAGACAGACAAAGGTATCATCACTCGGATTCGAGGCGGTCACTCGTAATGGAGCACTTCAGCCGGGGGGATCTGACTCAATTTCCTGGCCGGGACAGCGCCAGCCAGGAGCGACGCGGACAGGGCGATCAGGATGGCCAGGAAGAAGGGCCAGGGTTCAAAATAAAGCTGCATGGTCCATCCAAACGAACGTCGATTGATGATGTATACGAGTATCGCGGCGAGTGTGACGCCGGCCGGCATGGCTAGCAGACCTGCCACGGTCCCCATCAACCCGGTTTCGGTCAAGATCAGAGTCCAAAGCTGTCGATTGGACAGTCCCAGGGCTTTCAGAATCCCTGCTTCTCTCTGTTTCTCAAGCTGCCAGGATAGCAGCGCGTTCAGAATTCCGATGAAAGCGACCAGGATGGCCAGGAAACGCAGCGCACCCGTGATCAAGAAAGTCCTATCGAACACTGCGAGAGCTTCCCGCCGCAAAGCCCGGTTGGGTTGGATATCCAGTTTCTGGACCTCCGCGATCTCTCTGATCAACTTTTCTGCAACCTTTTCTGGATCTGCCTCAGGGATTAACCGGAGAGCGATTGCAGTTATAGCGTCGTCAGGCCAATGCTGCCGGTACTTCGATAATCTCATCATCAGCGTCCCCTGGCTGGAGGAATAGTCGTAATAAATGCCGGCTACGGAAAAATCCTTAAAACCGGATTGGGTGGAGAGAGTGATGGCATCGTTGACAGCCAGTCCCAGGCGATTAGCCAGTGGTTCCGATATCAAGACTGCCCCGGCGTCGAGTGCAGCGTCAATATCCGCCAGGGACCCGCTCCGGGATGCGAACAATCTTTCTTGGACCAGGGTTGGGTTGTCGGTTGCAGCAATGTGAAGGGATCCGAATGGCGTGATTACGTCCGTTGCGCGCAGTGAATCAACGCGTGCGACTTCTGGGAGCTTTTGCGTGATTTCGATGACTGAGGGGTGAATCGCCCCGTTCGTTTGAGCTCCTGAGAATGAGGGGACAGACAGGTAAATATCGCCGGCCAGCGTCTCGTCCAACCAGGTGACAACGGTCCTGCGAAAGCTATTCACCATCACGCTGATCCCGATCGTGACAGAAAGGGCGATAGTCAACGCAGCCACCGCAACAGCGGTC
>CAYQDF010000153.1:0-6844 GCA_964416175.1 uncultured Anaerolineaceae bacterium | reverse complement strand
AAGCAGCCCATACCGCTGGGAATAGTTCGATGCTGCCTGTGCTTTCCTCAAGGGGGAACAGTGCAGGCTGGGGGATATTGGTAGCCGATCCCTTTGAAAGCATGCCCTGTAGTATACCGCAGATTGTGAGGGGAGCCCTTACCTGCTGAAAGGAGATTCCGTGATCAATAACCTCTCTATCCTGGCGAGCCCTTCTTGAAAGCTGTCCCCCAGGTAGATTCCGGGCAACTGTGACTTCCATTTTGGTTCAATGGTAAAAATTCTCCCCCCGTATCCAATGAGCGGTCGGCTGGAGAATGCTGCTTCTGGCAGGAGCTCAGGCAGCTCAATCAATTTCTTCACAGTTTCATCCATCATTGCCACGACGATGGTGAACGAAGGTCCGACCAGCCTGATGAAATTAACCAAATCTCTTAAAGGCACCGCCTGCCCGAGATAAACGATGGGAATCCTTTTCCGCCTGAGGATGGCTCCCAGGATCAACAGGCTTCCCTCATGCAGCTCATCGGGAGCGCAGGCAAGGATTGTGGGAGGGATCGGCATCGGCGGGGGACCACTCAGCATCCACATCAGCAATTTTTGGCGTATGAAATTGGTCGCAAAGTGTTCGGTTGCGACGTCAATTTCATTCCGCTCCCACTTTTCACCGAGTTCAGCCATAACCGGCGCGATCAATTCCAGGATAATCGCCTCAGAAGATGCGAACGCGAGCACCTCTCCAAGGATTTGTTCGGCTGAGAGCCCATCAAGCCCAGTCAATGCAGTGAGCAGCCTGTTGCGATAGTCTGCAACCACAGGGATCTCACCGGCCCGTATCGCTGCCTCGGATCGATGGGCTGGCCGCAATGTCAACACGCCGGCCTCCTCTTGATAACGCAAGGCATTGATCGCTTGAGCAGTTTGCATGCCTTCATCGACCTTCTGCTTAACCCAGATCAACTTTAATATATCGTTTTCCGAGTACAAACGATGACCACCGGATGTCCTCTTTGCCTTTGGGAAATTATAGCGCCTCTCCCAGGCCCGCAGGGTTGCCGTTGAGATGTTGGTCAATCGAGTAACCACTCCGATGTTATACAGAGGCATATCAGTCCCAGTCTGGCCGGTTGATTCAGTCATGCATCCTCCTTCCAAAGCACACATGAGAGCATTCGGGAAATTCCCTCTCTCTAAAACCCTCCGGGGTCCAGGGGGATGATATCAAGCGAGGGCAACCGAACGTTCTCACTATACTATTACCCGGGTGGCATGTCAAGTTAAGTACAATTATTGTGTATATATCATTGACATCGTGCGCCAGATTTGTTATAATATGCACAATATAAGGTAAAATAACTCGTATTATTTGATCCCGATCCACGAGAATATGCCTGGAGGTTATCTCAACAACGGGAGTTGTGGTGTTTTGCGGCGGCGGAGCCGCTGCAGAACACAACCCTCCTATAGTTTCTTAGATAGCTTCCAAACAGGTGAGGTGCTCTCATGCGAATAATTCTGGCAGGCGGTACCGGGATGAGAGGAAAGGCGCTGGCCTTGGATTTCCTCAAAGACGGGCACGAAGTCCTGATCCTGAGCCGGAATCCCGATCTTCATCGCCGCTCATTCCCGTCCGGAATTTCCCTTGTCCAATGGGATGGGCGCAACCTGGACGAGTGGGGACATCTGGTTGATGGTTCCGATGTCATAATAAACCTGGTCGGTGAGAACCTTGGCGCAAAACGCTGGACTCAGACCCGGAAGAAACAAATCCTGGAAAGCAGGTTGCTTCCCGGGAAGGTGTTGGCCGAAGCCGTCCAGGCCGCGACCGCAAAGCCGAAGGTGTTTATCCAATCTTCAGCAATTGGTTATTATGGACCACGGGGCGACGAAGAATTAACCGAGGAATCAGCTTCGGGGACCGATTTCCAAAGCTATGTTTGTAGAGAATGGGAGAGCTCCACCGAAGCGGTTGAAAGGATGGGTGTCAGGCGCGTGATCATCCGGGACGCGGTCGTCCTGGATAAACATGAGGGAGCCTTACCGCGGATGGTGATGCCTTTTCGTTTTTTTGTAGGAGGACCACTGGGTAACGGTCGACAATGGTTTTCATGGATCCATCACCGGGATGACGTGCGCGCGATCCGGTTCCTGATCGATAAAGAAACAGCTTCGGGCGTTTATAATCTATCCGCTCCTAACCCTTCTCGAAACAGGGATTTTGCCAGGACGATCGGGAAAGTCTTAAGACGACCTGCATTGATACCTGTTCCTGGATTTGTCCTGCGACTGTTATTCGGAGAGATGTCAACTGTCTTGCTCGATGGACAAAGAGTCATCCCTGCCAGACTGATCTCTGAAGGTTTCACTTTCCGGTATCCGGACCCAGAGGCAGCCCTGAGAGATATTTATTCATGACTTACTCGGGATTCCTGGCGATTTTTCTGCTCGTTCCCATCGTTATCCTGGCAGTGATCCGTTGGCGGCGTTCCCCGCTCACCTTCCAGCAATTGAGAGCAACCAGAAAGGGAAAGGATACCCCTCTTTTTCAGGTCGCAATTTCAAGCAATCCTCCTACGAGCCGCAGCAGGGGTCTCAACCGAAAAATCGACTTATTGGTGTTAGGAATCTTATCAGGGGTCGCGGTAGTCTACACCGCCCCCTGGGATAACTATTTAGTTGCAAACAAGATATGGTGGTATGATCCGGAGCGGATCGCAGGGATAATACTGGGCTGGGTGCCGTTGGAGGAATACGTCTTTTTTATTCTTCAGGTATTCTTTACGGGTCTGATCGCATTGTTGTTTCTCGATGCTTCAGAGGAGAGCGGACTATCGCAAGCAGATAAACCCACTTCCCGCTGGGCATTGCCTGCAATTCTTGGGATATTATGGCTATGCGCAGCACTCATCCTCCTTCTTGACTGGTCGCCCGGTATTTATCTCGCCTTATTATCCCTTTGGGCGCTTCCGCCTCTCGCCATCCAGGCTGCTTTCGGCAGCGATATTCTTTGGAACTACCGGCGGATCCTGGCTACCACGATCTCAATCCCAACCTTTTTCCTCGCGATTTCCGATGCCCTGGCAATCAACTCAGGGATCTGGACCATCAATCCAGAGCGCTCCCTCAATTTGTTCCTTGGCCCTCTCCCCATTGAGGAATTTCTCTTTTTCCTGGCAACCAATTCATTAATCGCGTCAGGGGTAATCCTCGCAGTGTCTCCAGAAGGGAGGGACCGATTGAAATCCTTTTTCACGCTCAAGCTAACTTCCAAACGTGTCTCTTCTAACCCGACGAAGACTTGAACCGTTGGGAAAAAACAAATATGTATAAGGTCGACAACAGCGTCAGTTCATCCTCACCGATCCTGGAGATCTCATCTGGAAAAGGAAACGGTTTCATCCTCCTCGAGAACCTGTCTAAATCCTTCCGCGAAGGCAGCCAACTGCGCAACGTCCTGGTGGACGTTTCGGCTGAAATATTCCCTGGAGAATTCATCGCCGTCCTTGGACGAAGCGGGAGTGGTAAAAGTACCTTGCTGAATCTGATCAGCGGCATCGATCGACCAGATAGCGGGAAAATCGTCATCAAGGGGCAGGAGATCACTCGCATGGATGATGCAGCTTTGACGAGGATGCGGCGCAAGAATATCGGCTTTGTTTTTCAATTTTTCAACCTTCTTCCGACTCTAACCATACAGGAAAATGTCGCCCTGCCCCTCGAGCTCAACAATACTCCCTCTGGATTGACGGTTCAGAAAGTGCACGACGCGTTAGATTCAGTGGGTCTTCTCGATAGAAAAGAGACATACCCAGAAAAACTCTCGGGGGGCGAACAACAGCGAGTAGCAATCGCTCGCGCCCTGGTTCACGATCCGGAACTGGTCCTGGCGGACGAGCCGACCGGAAACCTGGACGAGGCTACTGGATGGATGGTGCTTGAATTATTGGACCGGTTAACACGGCAGAGTGGGAAAAACCTGATCCTCGTCACACACAATACCGAAGCCGCCAAAGGAGCCGATCGAGTTTTCCGGCTTGTTGAAGGAAGATTTTTCGAAGAATAATCTTACTTCGTTCTACGAACAAGAATTCTAACGCACACATTTATCTGGAGGCGCCATGTTCAACGTGGAGAAAGTCGATCCATCAAACAAGAATCAGGTGAGAAGATTCGTCCTCCTCCCCTTTCGCCTTTACAAAGGAAACAAGAATTGGGTCCCTCCGCTCCTGATCGACTCCGAAATGTACCTCAATATGTCGAAACATCCTTTCTACGAACATTCGGATGCTGACTTCTACATCCTGACAGCCGATGGCCGGGATATTGGACGGATCGCCATAGCGGAAAATAAACCGTACAACCAATACCACAGCACCCGCCAGGCTCAATTCTATTTCTTTGATTGTGAGAATGAACCAGAGGCGGCACGCGCACTATTCGAATGTGCTTACGAGTGGGCTGCCAGGCGGGGCTTGAACCGGATCGTCGGTCCAAAAGGGTTTGGGCCATTGGATGGCTATGGACTGCTGGTGGAAGGGTTCGAGCACCGGCAGATGATGAATATGATGAACTACAACCATGCCTATTATGTGGACCTGGTGACTGGCGAGGGCTTCAGCAAAGAAGTGGATTTCGTTTCTTGTTACATCAAGACATCTGATTTCAAGATACCCGAACGAGTTCACCGCATCGCCCAGCGAGTACAGCAGCGCGGCACATTAGCTGTAAAGGATTTTAGAAGTAAAAAAGAGCTCCGACAGTGGGCAGATCGCATCGGTAAAGCTTACAACAAGGCATTTGTGAACAATTGGGAATACTATCCTCTGACTGACCGGGAGATCAATTTTGTCCTTGACAATATCTTGCTTGTCGCCAATCCAAGGCTGATCAAGGTGATAACTCATGGTCAAGATGTCGTCGGTTTTCTGTTTGCATTTCCGGATGTCTCCGCGGCAATGCAGCGAGCAAACGGGCGCTTGTTTCCATTCGGCATTGTCGATCTCTTGCTTGAGCTGCGCAGAACGAACTGGGTCGCTTTGAATGGAATGGGGATTCTAGAAGAATTCCAGGGCCGGGGAGGCAATGCCTTGCTGTACGCTGAAATGGAAAAAACGATGAGCAATTTTCACTTCGAGCATGCTGATCTCACCCAGGTGGCCGAGTCAGCTGTGCAAATGCGCCAGGATTTGATTAATCTCGGGGGAAAACCATATAAAAATCACCGCGTCTTCAAGCGTGATCTCTGAAGCACTTCTCAAGACCGGATGGCGGTATCTACTTCGCCGTCGATGGCAGTCCTTATTAATGATCGTGGGGATCATCCTCGGCGTCTCTGTCGTAGTTTCGATCGACATTGCCAATGTCAGCGCCAGCCGCGCATTTGAACTCAGCACCGCGACTGTCGCCGGGCGCGCCACGCATTCCATTGTCGGCGGCCCGGAAGGTCTTCCGGATTCCGTTTATGTTGGCCTGCGACTCAGTGGTGCTCTGACTGCCGGCGCGCCGGTGATCCGGGAATACGTATCCTCGCCGCAGCTGGGCAGCCGTGTCTATCAATTGATCGGCGTGGACCCTTTTTCTGAGCGCGAATTTCGAGCTTATTTCATCCCGGACAATCCAGATTCGTCTACAAACTTCACGCATCTTCTCTTCCAGCCCGACACGGTCCTGATATCGGCTGCCCTGGCTGATGAATTCGAACTCGTCCCTTGTCCCAACCCAGAATCCTCGGCAGGCGCGAACTGCAAGATCGAGCTCAGCATCAACGGGTCGTCACATCCTGTTGCGGTTATTGGCTTTTTCGACAATGCGAACAGCGAGCGGATGACGGAGACGGGCTGGCGATCGCTCGCGGAGTATATCGTCGCGGATATTTCCACCGTCCAGGAAATCACGGGGAGGATCGGCAAACTGGACCGGATAGACCTGAAATTCCCGGAGTCGTGTGGCGACCTGGGAGCCGCTCAATCGGAATCGGTTGGGGTGAGCTGTCCAGAAGTGAAAAACATCCAATCGCAACTCCCACCGGAGGCAACCATCGTATCAGGGCAGTCCCAATCCGGAAATGTCAAAGAAATGACAGCAGCCTTCCATTTGAACCTGACGGCGCTGAGCCTGCTGGCCCTGATCGTCGGGATGTTTTTGATATACAACACAATGACCTTCTCGGTCCTGCAGAGGAGAGGTGAGTTTGGGATCCTCCGCACTATTGGGGTGACACGCCTGGAAATATTCATGCTGATCATCGGTGAAGCATTTCTCGTCGGGGTTATCGGCGCCCTGGTCGGCGTGATGGTGGGCATCCTCCTCGGACAAATGACCGTTCGTCTAGTAACCCAGACGATCAACGATCTGTATTTTCTCGTCTCGGTGCGAGGCGTCCAATTGCCGTGGTCCAGTCTGGTCAAAGGATTGCTCCTGGGAGTGTTGGCAACCATAATCTCTGCCATCCCGCCTGCCTGGGAAGCCGCAGCATCGCCTCCCCGTGATGTCCTGACACGGGCGGTCATCGAAGCCAAAGCCAGGAGGGGGATCAGGCTGACAGGGCTGGCAGGTCTGGTACTGATCGCAGTTGGCGCTGTGATCCTTTTACTGCCTTCTCGAAACCTCGTGCCTGGATTTGCAGGGACTCTGGGGGTAATCATCGGATTTGCCATGCTCACCCCGCTGGCTACAAATCTGCTCATGAAGTTATCTGTCCATTTTTTCGGACACCGCATAGGTACGCTTGGGCGGATGGCGCATAGAGAAGTCAACAATTCATTAAGCAGGACCGCTGTTGCGGTGGCTGCGTTGACTATCGCCCTTTCTGTCACGATCGGGATAAGCGTGATGGTGAACAGCTTTCGCAAGACCGTTGTCACCT
>CAYQDF010000152.1:0-6964 GCA_964416175.1 uncultured Anaerolineaceae bacterium | reverse complement strand
GGCTTTGAAAGAAGGCTGGATTTCGGCGGCTGCGCTGGATGTGACTGATCCGGAGCCACTACCGCCCGAGCACCCCCTTTACACCCTCCCCAATTGCCTCATTGTTCCACACATCGGATCGGCGACGTGGGACACTCGCCAGGCTATGGCTGCCAGAGCCTGTGAAAACCTTCTGGCAGGCCTGGAAGGTCAGCGCCTGCCTTATTGCGTCAACCCTGAAGTGTATCGCGGTGAGATTGGATAGGAAATTCTTAAACCACAGGAGATCACACCATGCGTTTAAGCCAGCTGTTCAGCCAGACCCTCCGGGAAACCCCCGGCAATGTCGAAGTCGACAGCCACAGGTTACTGCTCCAGGCGGGGTATATCCTGCCGCTCGCAGCGGGGATCTTCAGCTACCTCCCCCTCGCTCGCCGGGTTCTGAATAAGATTGAAGCGATCATGCGGGAAGAGATCAACGCGATTGGAGGCCAGGAAATCACCATGCCGGTCGTCCACCCGGCGGAATTGTGGAAAATGTCCGGCCGGTGGTACAAGGTCGGCACAGAGATGGGGAGATTCCGGGACAAGAACGGGCGGGACATGGTCCTGGCAATGACACATGAAGAGGTTGTGGCTGACCTGGTCCGAAATATCGTCCGTTCCTACCGCCAGCTGCCCGCCTTGATCTACCATATCCAGACAAAATGGCGCGATGATCCACGCCCGAGAGCCGGGACGATCCGGGCAAGAGAGTTCACCATGAAGGACAGCTACAGCCTGGACAGGGACTGGGATGGACTGGAACGCCAGTACAACGCCCATTACCAGGCGTATATGAATATCTTCGATCGCTGCGGCCTGCCAGTGCGGGCCTTCGCGGCTGACGTGGGCATGATGGGAGGGACGATGGCGCATGAGTTCATGTATCTGACGCCAATGGGGGAGGACGCTCTCCTGATCTGCAACAGCTGCGGTTACGCCGCAAACCGGCAGATCGCCCGTTTCAAGAAATCATTCCTGCAAGATGAAGAGCCGCGCGATATTGAACCCGTGCACACCCCTGGGACGAAAACGATCCAGGCGCTTGCGGAATATCTCGGCATCCCCGAATCTAAAACAGCCAAAGCCATCTTCCTTATGGCTACCTTCTCAGACGGGACAGAGACGAACGAGAGGCTGATCTTTGCGGTGCTGCGCGGGGACATGGAATTGAATGAGATCAAACTCGCCAACCTGCTCAACGCGAGGGATCTGAGACCTGCCAGGGAAGAAGAGATCCTTGCCGCTGGAGCGGTGCCTGGATTCGCTTCCCCGGTTGGGTTGGAGGGGGTGCTCGTTGTTGTCGACGACCTGATTCCGCGCTCGCCGAACCTGGTGGCAGGAGCGAACCGCGAAAACTACCACCTCATGAACGTCAACTACGGTCGCGATTACCAAGCCCAATTAATCGGAGATATCGCAGCTGCCGAGTCGGACAGCCCCTGCCCAGATTGCGGGGGTCTAATGGACTTGCAGAGAGGCGTCGAGGTTGGGCATATTTTCAAGCTGGGGACCCATTTCAGCGAATCGATAGGATGTTATTTTACGGACGAGGACGGCACAGAAAAACCGGTTGTGATGGGATCGTATGGGATCGGGTCCGGAAGGCTGATGGCATGCATTGCAGAGGAACACCACGACGACCAGGGGTTAGCCTGGCCAGCCAGCGTCGCCCCCTTTTCAGTTCACCTGGTTGTGCTGGACGGAAAAACCAACGGCAGCGATCCCGCGCCTCGCGCGATCGCTGACCGCCTGTATGGCGAATTGATAGAAACTGGAATCGAAGTCCTCTATGACGACCGCCGCGAAAGCCCCGGAGTCAAGTTCAACGATGCAGACCTGATCGGGATCCCGATCCGCCTGACGGTCAGTGATCGTTCTTTAAAAGCTGGCGGAGTCGAGAAAAAACTCAGGACTCGACCCGAAAAAACAATCTTATCGCCGGACGACTTGAAAACCCATCTCAAAACGATCGGGGGTTGACGGGCCTGTTATCTCAGCTTGAAATACTTGGTCAGCCCCAAAGCCATGTTAAGATTGCCGGTGAGCTTGACCTTCTGCTGCATGAATGCAGCCATGGGATCGAGCCTGCCGAGGATAATATCCTTATAGTCCTGGGAATCAGCCCGGAGAGTCATCGTAGGGTTCTCAGTGGTTCCTCTTTCCACCACACATTTTCCCTCCCGAATGGTCACCACCCAATCGCCAGCCTCGGCGCCAGTGAGGTGGTACTGGATGACAGCCTCCACGCCCTCCGCCTTTTCCGGCAGGAAGGCTCTTGGCATGCGGCCCATCAATTCATCGATCGTGATCTCGTCAGCCATGTCTGATACCTCCGTCTAATGGATGTTTTCGAAGATCCCTGCCGCCCCCATGCCGCCCCCAATGCACATGGTGACCATCCCAAATTGCAGGTCCCGCCGCTTCATTTCGTAGATCAGCTGGGTGGTCAGCTTCGCTCCAGTGCAGCCGAGGGGGTGACCAAGAGCAATTGCGCCGCCGTGGACGTTCGTCTTATCCAGGTCGAGATTCAATTCTCGGATGACTGCCAGGGATTGGGCTGCGAAGGCTTCGTTGAGCTCGATCAGGTCGATGTCATCCAGGCTCAAGCCCGCCAGCTTGAGCGCCTTGGGCACCGCAACGATCGGTCCAATCCCCATGTAATCTGGCGCGACGCCTCCGACTGCATAAGACACAAAACGCACCAGCGGCTTCAGCCCTAAAGCTTCCGCCCGGCCGCGCGACATGACCACCACCCCGGCCGCGCCGTCCGACATCTGAGAAGAGTTGCCCGCAGTTACAGTTCCACCTTCTTTAAAGGCTGGTTTAAGCTTCTCGAGCGCTTCCAGCGAGGTATCGCCGCGTGGGCCTTCGTCGCGTGAGAGAGTAAACGCTCTGCGGATCGGACTTCCTCCGTTCTGCGGCGGTTCAACAATCTCGACTTCCAGGGGGACAATCTCCGGATCGAACACGCCTCCGACAACGGCAGCATATGCTCGCTGGTGGCTGCGGAGGGCAAACTCGTCCTGCTCCCGGCGGCTGATGCCAAATCTTTCGGCGACGTTCTCCGCAGTCAGGCCCATGTTCGTGTATACTTCCGGGCATTCGGCGGCGAAGAACGGGTTTGGCGAGAATTTCAAACCGGTCATTGGGACCATCGTCATCGATTCGACCCCGCCAGCGAGGATGATCTCAGCCTGACCAGCCATGATGTTGTACGCGGCATGCGCGATGGTCTGCAGGCCAGATGAACAGAAGCGGTTGACGGTTTCTGCCGGTACAGATTCAGGCAGACCGGCTCGGAGGGCGACCATGCGGCCCATGTTCATCCCCTGTTCCCCCTCTGGAAAGGCGCACCCCAGGATCACATCGTCGATGTCAGCTGCGTTCAACCCTGCGGTGCGCCGCACCAGCTCACGGAACACCGTCGCAGCCATCTCGTCCGGGCGAGTCGTGGTCAGGCTCCCCCGCTTCGCCTTGCCAACCGGTGTACGCACGGCGGTCACAATCACCGCCTCACTCAAACGCTTGACGTCATTCATAGGGATACCTCCTTGGTACAAGGATGTCACAGAACTCACGGATTTACTCTGTTGATATTTTCGGTCAACTCACTGAGTATCCCAATACACCTTTGGGTTCGATCTCTGTGAAACAAATCCGTTTGATCCATGTAATCCGCGCCCGGTTAATTCCTTAAGACCTTGCCCGTTTGCAGCAAGTTCCACATGCGTTGTTGAGTCTTCTCCTCGCCGCAGAGGGAGAGGAAGGCCTCCCGCTCCAGGTCCAGGATGTACTGCTCGTCGACCCAGGCAGGACGGCTGATCTCGCCGCCTGTCATCACCTTGGCAAGCCGGTTCCCGATCACCGACTCGTATTCCGTGATGTAACCGCCCTTCTTGAACATGTAAATACCCACCTGGAGGGCGCCGTAACCATCCCGCCCAGCTGCGTAGATCTTCTCAGGAACCGGAGGGTGGAATCCGGAGTCGATCATGTGCAGTACTTCCCGTTTTGCTTCGGAAATCAGGTGGTCCCGATTCATCACCACTCGATCACACGGGCTCAACAGGCCAAACTTGCGCGCTTCCTCTGCGCTGGTGGCAACCTTCGCCATCCCGATCAGCTCGAAGATCCTCTGCAGGAACGGCAGCGCTTCTGCATTCTCTGTACGCATCGCCGGGTTCAAGATCCGGCGTAAGATCTCCTTCGTTCCGCCGCCAGCCGGAATCACGCCTGCGCCCACTTCCACCAGGCCAGTATAGAGTTCGGCGCTCGCGACGACCCGGCTTCCGTGCATCATGATTTCAGCACCTCCGCCCAGTGCCAGGCCAGCCGGGGCGATTACGACCGGCTTGGGGAAACGCCGCATGCGCTGGTTGAAATCCTGCATGCGCCTGGCTGCCCCATCCAGGGTGGTCCAATCCTGGTTTTGGGCAAGCATGACCACCATGAACAGGTTCGCGCCTGCGCTGAAGTTCTCTGCATCTGTCCCGATCACCAGTCCGTCAAACTCGACTGCTACCCGATCGAGCGCGCGATCGACCATGTTGAAGATATCTTCATCCAGGGTATTCATTTTGGTGTGAAGCTCGAGAAAAGCGACTCCATCATTCAAGTCCCTCAGGCTCGCGCCCGGATTCTTCTCGATCACGGGTTGTTCGCGCAAGATCGTTATCGCTGGCGAGCGTTCTATCACCTGGTAGTCGCCAAGCGCAGGGTTGTAAACGCCGGTCCGCCTGCCGTCCTGGTACTGGTAGAAAGATTGATGACCGGACGAGAGCATTTCCTCCACCCAGGTTGCCGGAGGGTACCCCGCCTGGCGCATGCAATCGGCAGTCTCTTTCACCCCGAGCAAATCCCACGTTTCGAAGGGGCCGGCTTCGTGGCCAAACCCCCAGCGCATGGCTTTATCTACCGGCTCGGGGGTGTCCGCGATCTCCGGGATGCTTTCTGAGGCATACGCCAGCCCCTGGTAGGTGAGCGCTTTAACCAGCTGCCCAGCGCGGTCATCCGCAGCCAGCAGGAGCTTCAGGCGACCGCCCAGATCCTCGATATCCCGGGCCTCCCCTATAGACTTGAAACGGGGCTTCTGCGGCGCTTCGTAATCCATCGTTTTCAGGTTGAGGACCCAGAATTCCTTGCTTCCATCCTCCTGGCGCACTTCTTTGTAGAACCCCTGTTTTGCTTTCGTCCCCAGCCAGCCTCGCTCGACCATTGTGTGAATCAAGGCAGTTGGGCTAGGCGAGTTTAGATATTTCAACGCGTGTTCATCCTGGGAGATGGCGGGCGCCAGATTACGTCCAACATGTTCCCAGACGTCGATTCCGACGAGGTCGATCAGCCGGAACGTTGCGGTCTTCGGCCTGCCAATCACGGGGCCGGTGATGGCGTCAACCTCCTCGACTGTATATCCATTCTTCAGGATGAAATCCAGGGCAAATGCGCCGCCTACAAATCCAAGCCGATTAGCAATGAAATTGGGGGTGTCTTTGGCCAGGACGACGCCTTTTCCAAGCCTGTGTTCGAGGAAATGACCGATAAAATCAACCACCTGGGGGGAAGTATCCTCGGTCGGGATCACCTCCACCAGCTTCAAGTATCGCGGAGGGTTGAAGAAATGTGTCCCAAGGAAGTGCCTTCTAAACCCTTCCGTTCGACCGGAGGCGATTGAGGCGACAGGAATACCGGAGGTATTCGTGCTGACGATAGTTCGCTCCCCGCGCGTTCCGTCGATTCGTTGCATCAGCTGCTGCTTGATTTTCAAATTTTCAACGATCGCCTCAATCACCCAGTCCGCCTGGCCCACGACCTCGAAATCGTCCTCCAGATTTCCAATCTGAATAAGCGCCGCGAGATCGGGAGTGAAGAAGCTGGCAGGCTTTGATTTCAGCGCCCTATCCAGACCGTCAGATACGATCCGGTTGCGCACTGCTGCGTCGGAAAGCGTGAGTCCCTTGCTCTCCTCATCTGGCGTCAATCGGTCCGGCACGACATCGAGCAAATTGACCCGCACCCCGGCATTTGCCAGATGCGCTGCGATCGCCGCTCCCATCGTACCTGCTCCGATGACCACCGCCTGGTTGATCTGGTAATTCATAGCGCCTCCTTCTACTTGATTGCTTGATTGCCTGTCGGCGTGACCAATATTTTGTCAATTCGCATGCCATCCATATCCACAACCTCGAATTGATACCCCTCGAAATAGAATCGGTCTCCCGTGACCGGAATCCTTCTCAGATTGGTCATCACAAAGCCGCCAACGGTTTCATATTGCTTCTGGGCATCGACCGGTAATCCGGTTAGACCCAATGCTTCCCGGAATTCATCAATCGGGAGCAGGCCATCCACGAGCAAAGACCCGTCTGCCCGGTGGGTGATGCCGGGTTCGATCTCGATCCCCCTTGCGGGAAATTCTCCCACAACTGCCTGCAGAAGATCCTCGAGAGTTACCAGCCCGTGAAGCCCGCCGTATTCATCGATCACCAGGAGCATCTGCTGGCCCGATTCGCGCATCAACTCGAGAGCTCGCAGCGCCGGTGTGCTTTCCGGGATAAACAATGGCTCAGTCAATAAATTTCGCAGGTCGACAGCGCTGCCTTCCAGGCAGCGCTTGAGCACATCCTTGGCGTGAACGATCCCCTCTATCTGATCGAGGTTTCCTCTGGCAGCCGGGAACCGCGTGAAATGGCTTTCTCGGATTTTCTGGAGGTTCAGGTGTGCAGGATCCTCCAGGTCGAGCCACACGACCTCTGTTCTGGGAGTGAGGATAGAGCTAACGCGCCTGTCGCCAAGCCGCAAAACCCCTTCCACCATGTCCTGCTCGGCAGCGTGAAAAATCCCGGCCTCCGTTGCCTGATCGATCATCACTTTGATCTCTTCTTCGGTTACAGTTTCTCGAACCGAACTGCGGACCCCCAATGCCCGCAAGGCCAGGTTGGTC
>CAYQDF010000151.1:0-7076 GCA_964416175.1 uncultured Anaerolineaceae bacterium | reverse complement strand
ATGGATCCTGGACCAGGAGATCGCGGAGGAAAGCGAGCTTCAAAAGATCGAGGCAGAAGAACGCGAACGGGTCGAAGCAGATCGCAAGCACGCCTGGGAGGCTTACCTGGCTCCCATCTTGGAGGAGCGCAGAGAAGTCGCCGACCTCATCCTGCAAATCGGTTCTGTGTCCCGGCATCATGCCGACTTGCTGGCTGTCAGGGATAGACTGCTCGGGATCCCGAACCCATTCCGCCGGGACATCCATGCCGCCGCGATGGAGGCGCTCATACTCTCGCGACACGAACCCACCCCGGCGCGTTCGGAATTGGTCAGATGGAAAAAACAGCAGTCAGCGATCAACGAAGAACGGTACAGCTCGCACCTCTACAATCAATCTCCCACATCCGCCCTCAAGGTACCCTCGATCGAACCAGTATACTCGGCAGACTCGCTGGAGGTATATGGCTTCGAAGTTTTGAACGCCTGTTTCGATGCTGCCTTTTCCAGGGAGCCGCGCCTGATCGCCTTCGGAGAAGATGTTGGACGCCTGGGTGACGTAAACCAGGGGTTTCGAGGTCTCCAGGAGAAATATGGCGAGCTGCGCGTATCCGATACCGGCATCCGGGAGACGACGATCCTCGGGCAGGCGATCGGGATGGCGATGCGCGGCCTGCGTCCGATTGCTGAGATCCAGTACCTTGACTACCTTCTGTACGCGCTCCAGATCATGTCAGACGACCTGGCGACTCTCCACTGGCGGACGAAAGGAGGACAGATCGCGCCGGTCATCGTCCGAACGCGCGGCCACCGCCTGGAAGGGATCTGGCATTCCGGCTCCCTCATGGCGGGGATCATCCACCTGGTGCGCGGCATGCACGTTTTGGTGCCACGGAACATGACCCAGGCGGCCGGGTTCTACAACACCCTACTTCTGTCCGAAGATCCCGCGATCGTCGTCGAAGTGCTGAACGGCTACCGGATCAAAGAACGCCTGCCGGAAAATATCGGTGAATTTACCGTCCCGCTCGGCGTCCCGGAAGTGCTGCGTGCTGGGGATGATATTACCATCGTCACTTATGGCGCCTGCTGCCGGATCGCGCTGGACGCCGCCCGGAAGCTCAGCCAGATCGGTATCGAAGCCGAAGTGATCGATGTTCAGACACTCTTGCCTTTCGACCTGCACCAGGTTATCCTCGGTTCTTTGAAGAAAACCAGCCGCATCCTCTTCGTCGACGAAGACGTGCCGGGAGGGACGACGGCGTATATGCTCCAGGAAGTGATTGAACGGCAGGGCGGGTACTTCTGGCTAGATTCCCCGCCTCGAACCCTGCCCGGAAAACCGCATCGTCCAGCCTACGGATCGGACGGTGACTATTTTTCCAAACCGAACGTTGAGTCGATCTTCGAGGCTGTGTATGCGATCCTGCACGATGCCGATCCCGCGCGCTTTCCCGATTTGTATTAGATGGCTAAGGAGGTAACATGCCTACCCAGGTGATCATGCCTCAGCTCGGCGAATCTGTGAATGAGGGGACGGTGAGCAAATGGCTGAAATCAGTCGGCGATCGAGTCACCGAGTTTGAACCTCTCCTTGAAGTCAACACGGATAAAGTTGATTCCGAGATCCCCAGCCCGGGGTCCGGGACAATCCTCAAGATCCTGGTCTCGGAAGGGACAGTCGTGACCGCCGGTACCTTGCTGGCCTGGATCGGCGAACCGGGCGAACCGGTGCCGGGGGATGGTGAAACCTTCACGCTGGAGGCGTCTACCCGGGCTATCGCAGATACCAGTCAGGTTGCTGAGCCTGTCCAACAACCCGGCGAACGTCTACAGCCCCCTGCCCGGGAACAAGGACTGGGGTTCATCTCGCCCGTGGTGGCCAGGATCGCCGGGGAACACGGCGTCGACCTGGCAAAGGTGCAGGGTACGGGACAGGGCGGCAGGATTACGAAGAAGGACATCCTGGCCTATATCGAACAGCGGAAAGCGCGGCCGGAAATGGAACCACCGGGCCCTGAAGCCATGCCGGTTGCTCAGGCAGCTCCAGCGCCAGGCGCAGTCCCCGGAGAGATCCTGCCATTGAACGCAGTCCGCCGGGCGATCGCGGAACACATGGTAATCAGCAAACACACCTCGCCGCACGTCTCAACGATTATGGAAGCGGACCTCAGTCGAGTTGTCGCGCACCGGGAAGCGAATAAAGCGGTATTTGCCCGGGATAGCGTCAACCTCACCTTCACCGCATATTTCATCGCCGCTGCGGTCATGGCTTTGAAAGCATACCCGATCGTCAATTCCTCCTGGACAGAAGAGGGCATCCTCCTTCACCGCGATATCCATATCGGTATGGCTACCTCGTTGGGGGATGCCGGCCTGATCGTGCCCGTGATCAAGAATGCCGACAGCCTTTCTTTGCTTGGGCTGGCAAGGACGATCAACGACCTCGCCAGCCGGGCGCGCAGCCGGCAGCTCAAACCGGACGAGGTGAAAGGCGGTACCTTTACGATCACAAATCACGGCATCAGCGGTTCTTTGTTCGCCACGCCGATCATCAACCAGCCGCAGTGCGGGATCCTCGGCGTCGGCGCGATCCAAAAACGAGTGGTCGTGATAGACGATGCCATCGCCATTCGTCCGATGGTTTACATCTCCCTCACCTTCGATCACCGGATCCTCGACGGAGCCATCGCGGACCACTTTTTGAGTGAGGTGGTAAAATCCCTGCAGCACTGGGGATGATCGGAAAATTCAGGGGCGAGGGGATTGAGGTCAGTCAAAGACCTTTCCCGCTTTTCTCGATCCTCTGCACATCATAATACACCCACAGGAGCAGATTCAATGAGCACCTACGACGTCATCGTGATCGGCGCAGGCCCGGCAGGGTACGTGTCTGCGATCCGGGCGGCACAGCTCGGATTGAAAACCGCCATCGTGGACCGGCAGTTTTTAGGCGGAATATGCCTGAACGTCGGCTGCATCCCTTCGAAAGCCCTGCTAAAAAATGCAGAGGTGGCGCACACCTTGCGGGAGCGAGGGAAGGAGTTCGGCTTTTCGTTCGAGAACCTTCAGCTGGACTACAGCGTAGCAGTAAAGCGCAGCCGCCAGGTCTCTGAAAGGCTGGTGAAAGGGGTCGGGTTCTTGATGAAGAAGAACAACATCGATGTGTACATGGGCAGCGCCAGGCTCGCTGCCCGAGATTCCGTCGAAGTGACCGGAGAGGACGGAAAAACCACAGCCCTGAAGGGGAAGAACGTCGTCATCGCCACCGGAGCCAGCGCGGTCGTCCCATCTGGCTGGGTGGTTGACGGCGAATCGGTGCTCACATATTGGGAAGCCATCCTTCAGGAAAAGCTCCCAAAATCCGTGGTCGTAATCGGTTCAGGAGCGATCGGGGTCGAGTTCGCCACGGTGTGGAATTCGTATGGCGCCGAAGTCACTATCGTCGAGATGCTTC
Source organism: uncultured Anaerolineaceae bacterium (assembly GCA_964416175.1). Taxonomy (GTDB): domain Bacteria; phylum Chloroflexota; class Anaerolineae; order Anaerolineales; family UBA4823; genus CAYQDF01. The sequence continues at coordinate 3,640 of CAYQDF010000151.1, read as the reverse complement.
CGAACCTCGTCCCGCTGGAAGACGAGGAGGTCAGCAAAGAGCTGGAAAAAGCCTTCAAGAAGAGAGGGATCAAGGTCATGACCGGTCACCGCGTCGAATCGGTCACGCCAAAGAAGGGTGCGGTCGAAGTGAAAGTCAGTGGAGACGGGAATAAGCAGACCCTGAACGCGGAACAGGCGCTGGTGGCGATCGGCGTCCGCCCGAACAGCGACGGCCTGGGGCTCAAGGAGCTCGGCGTGAAGATCGGTGAACGGGGAATGATCGAAATCGACGACCGGATGGCCACGAACGTTCCTGGTATCTGGGCAATCGGGGATGTGACCGGCAAGCTGATGCTCGCCCACGTCGGGTCTGCGCAGGGGATCGTGTGCGCTGAGAACATCGCCGGAGTCGAATCTTATACGCTGGACTATGAGATGCTGCCCCGAGTGACCTTCTCCAGCCCGCAGGTCGCTTCCTTCGGGATAACCGAAGCTGTCGCCAGGGAGCGCGGGTACGAAGTGAAAGTGGCGCGGTTTCCGTTCCAGGCAAACGGTAAAGCTTTGGGTTTGGGAGAGAGCTCCGGATGGGTTAAGATCATCTCCGATGGGAGATACGGCGAAATCCTGGGCGCTCACTTGATCGGGCCTGAAGTCACCGAGTTGCTTCCCGAATTAACCCTTGCCCAGATGATGGAGATCACACCCGCCGAAATTGCCAGAAACGTCCACGCCCACCCCACCTTGAGCGAGGTGCTCATGGAAGCTGCCCACGCTGCGGAGGGCTACTCGATCAATATTTGAGGACATCGAAGGGAATATCCTGTCAATTTCCCAGGTTGAACGTTCGCCGATGTGAGAACTGTCTGGTTTAAAATTGTGCCCTATGATTTAGCTTGAATGAATCGATAAAACCTCTCGACTTCCGCCATCACCTTTTGGTTTTCTGCCCGCTCTGTGATCAGACGCCTGTTAACCTCCTGCGCAGTCGAACGCAGCCTGGAGTCGACCAACGCCCTCGTAGTGGCGTCTGCGATTGATCTTGGATCTTCCGGATCGACCAGGAGTCCATTCGTTCCTGGCGTGATCCACTCCCTCACTGACTCAAGGTCCCCGGCAATCGGAAGACAGCCGCAGGCCATCGCCTCCAACAGCGTATTCGGCGTCCCGTCGTGGGTGGTCGGGGATACGGAGATCGCAGCCCTGCGGAAGGCTTCCGCCATCTCGAGCCTGCTCAGCTTCGGGAGCAATTCGACGTTGTTCCCCAGTCCCAAATCCCGGACCCGACGGATTGCCTGGGGTTCTCCCGCCATGTCCGGGCAAAGGATTTTAAGTTGCGGCCAGCGCTCGATTATATGAGGCATGGCTTTGAAGAACGCGTCGTTCCGCACGTAAGCCCGGAAGCCGCGCGGGTTGATCAGGGTCAGCTCGCGCTGCGGCGTACCTTCCCGGGGGGGATAAAATAAGTCGGTCTTCACGCCGCCGTTCCCGGGCGCGACGATGGCCGGACCCCCTTCCGGATACCCCCACTCGTACGCCAGGCGCAGGTCCCGCTGGCAGTCCACGTGCAGTCCTTGGATCCTGACCAGGCAGCGGCGGGTCTGGCGCGCCATCCAGGGAGTCGCGGGGGCGTGCAGGGTGAAATCATTCCCCCACACGGAGACTACCAGCGGGGGATCGCCTTCATTCCCCAGCGCTTCTGCGGCGACCATGCCCTCGTAGGGGATCCGCATGGCGTGCACCAGGTCCGGGCGCGCCTCCTCGACGATCCTTCTCAGCCGTGAGGCGGCTGAAGGAATGGTGAACGGAGCAAGCCAGCGGCGGACGAGAGTCCGCAGGCGCAGCCCGGACGCACCCCACAGGCGATTCGTGGACCTCAATAATGCGGGTTCGCCTGCCATCTCCGGTCTTAATGAGCTGAAAGCAACCGGGATCAAGCGGCAGGACGCCAGTCTCAATTCTGGCTGGGCGGGGAATGTGCTCGCCAGATGGACTTCATCCCCCTTTTCCACGAAGTATTCTAACCAGTCCAGTGCAATGGGCGATCGCCCATCGGCTACGAAGAGGATTCTCATTAGCCCGGCTTCGAAACGATCGAATTCAGCGCTTTGACAAAGGCCCGGACCATTTCCTGGGTATTGGCCTCATCTTTTACGATCCGGAAGGACTCAACGCCCATCTTCCGCAGCCGACCAACATCGGAGAGCGCTTCCTTTAGGGCTGATTCCAGCGCCTCAATGTCGCCAGGGGGAATCCGCCAGCCGTTCCCCGGACGGACCAGGTCTTCCTGAGTGCCGTCTCCTTCGGCGGCAATCACCGGCAGGGCGAAAGACATGGCTTCCTGCACTGCCAGACCACCGGTCCCTGGCAGGACGAACAGGTCTGCCCTGGAGAAATAATGCTCCAGGTCGTCCCCGCGCAGCGCGCCTGGAAACTCCGCCGCGGGGTAAGTCGCTTGCGCCATGCGGTGCAGCTTTTCGCGCTCCGGGCCGTCTCCAACGATCCACAGCCTGGGGCGGATATTCTCAGGCAGTCGGGAGCAGGCGAGCAGCAGGTTGTCGACCCTTTTCCTGGCCTGGAGCCTCCCGACGAACAGGACTTTCGGCTGGTCCACGAAATGGGGTTGGCGTTCTGGTTTAGGCCGCGTGGGACGAGGGACGGCAGCGTTTGTAGCGACGAAGATCCGCTCCGCGGGGACTCCTTCTTCCAGATATTCCCGGGCGCCGCGCCGGCTGTAGGCGATCACGCCGTCCAACGAACGCAAAAAGCGCTGCCGGCTGTTCCTGAGGGCACGGCGGATCATGTTCGTTAACGGCGAAGAACCATTTATGATCGGCTGAGCTCCCAGGCCCCAACCGATCACCGGCTTCCCGCGAGTTTTCATCCACCGCATAGCCCGGTGTGTGCTCAGATATCTGGGATTGGCTTCCACGATCAATGCATCCGGGTCCCACGCTTCCAGCCAATTAACCAAGCCTGCCTGCCACAAGAAATACCAAGGAGAGCTGACATGGAAGAAATGCAGGTTGCGACCCGTAACGACTTGAGCATTGGCAAGCCCCGCGATCGTCGGGATCGCCTCATCGGCCCGCGGCTTTCCTGCGAACACCGCCAGCCCACCCTCACAGGCGGCGGATAATTCGTCAAAGAAAACAGCGCGATAGACGGGCAGGACCCGCTGCTGGATTCCGAGGCGTCCTGGAAAATGGTCCATTCCCCCTCACTCCTGGGGTAAGGCGATCAGGTACGCCTTCCAATCCAGGTCGCTGGGGGAATTAACGGCTGGATACCCCGCTTTCATCCGGCAGATTTTATAACCAGCTTCCATAAGCATTTGCCAGCTCAGCTCGGCCGCTTCTGCCCCGTGCAACTCCAGGAAGATTATCGGATGCTTTTTCATCAATATCTGCCTCATCCCTGGGAACGCCAGGATTTCTCCACCTTCGATATCAATTTTAATAATATCAGGCGCCGGGTTTCCTCGAATGAACACGAAATCGTCCAGCGCGATCCCTTCTACGATCAACCTCTCTTCGTATACCTGCTCCCCTCTGCCGGAAGATCCAGCAGCTTTTCCCATCCCCACAGAAGGACCGAGGAGGAACTCCACCGATCTGGTCGCATCGATCACCGCATAAGGTACGACATCGACCCTGTCTTCG
>CAYQDF010000150.1:0-7086 GCA_964416175.1 uncultured Anaerolineaceae bacterium | reverse complement strand
CGGAGACGCCTGTGATACAGACCAGCCTGCCCAGGGGGATCCGGACATCGATGTTCTTCAGGTTGTTCTCACGTGCGCCGATCACTGAAAGGACCTTGCCGTTGCCAATCCGCCTTTTTTTCGGGATCGGGATTCGTTTCCTCCCGGTAAGGTAATCGGCGGTCAGCGAGCGCCGGTTTTGAAGGATAGCATCCACCGGGCCTACGGCGATAACTTCCCCACCGTGTTCACCCGCGCCTGGACCCAAGTCGATGATCCAGTCCGCGCTCCGGATGGTCTCTTCGTCGTGCTCGACGACGAGCACGGTGTTTCCCAGGTCCCGCAGTCCTTTCAAGGTTCGCAGCAGGCGGTTGTTGTCGCGTGGGTGGAGGCCGATGGAGGGTTCGTCCAGCACGTACAGCACGCCCATGAGCCGGGAGCCGATCTGGGTGGCAAGCCGGATCCGCTGCGCCTCTCCGCCGGATAACGTGGCAGCCGTGCGGTCCAATGTCAGGTAATCCAGGCCGACATCGACCAGAAAACCCAAACGCTCGGTGATCTCCTTGAGGATGCGCTCGGCGATCGCCTGCTGGCGAGGAGTAAGCGGCGTTTCTGGTCCGGCGAGCTGGCGGACCCACTCCAACGTGCGCAGGACCGGCCAGCGGGTGACGTCGACGATGTTGGCGTCCATGATCGTGACCGCCAACGCTTCCGGACGGAGGCGAGCCCCCTGGCAAGTGGGGCAGGTGCGTTCGCTCATGAACTCGGAGATCTTGTCGCGCATATAGTCAGAGGAAGTCTCATTGTAGCGCCGCTGGAGGTTGCCGATGACCCCTTCGAAAGGAGTCCGGAAAGTGGCGGTCCGCCCGTGCCGGTTTCGGTACTGGACGGTCACGTCGTGACCGTTGGTGCCGTAAAGGATGATGTTCAACTTCTCGGGTGGGATGGCGCTGACCGGTGAGTCCAGGTCAATGTGATATTCTCGGGCAGCCGCCTCCAGGGTCTGCCAATAGTAACCGCCTTCTTCCCTGGGTCCGCTCCATTCCGAGACAGCGATGGCGCCCTCGCTGAGCGACATTTCGGGGTCAGGGATCAGCAGGTCCGGGTCTATCTCGAGCTTCCCACCGAGGCCCTGGCAGTCGGGGCAGGCGCCGTGAGGGGTATTGAATGAGAACGTGCGCGGCTCGATTTCCGGCAGGCTGATGCCGTGTTCCGGGCAGGCCAGGTGCTCAGAGAAATAAAGATCATGAGGAGCTTGAGGATCCGAGATATCCTGGATCGTCAGGTATCCATTGCCAAATTTGAGCGCTGTCTCGATCGAATCGGTCAGGCGAGAGCGGAAGTTATTTGCTTCCTCGCGGTCCTCCGGATGGTGGAGCACCAGCCGGTCAACCACCGCTTCGATCGTGTGGTTCTTATACCGGTCCAGGATGATCTCCTGCTCGAGCTCGTATATCTCGCCATCGACGCGCGCCCGCACGAATCCGGCTTTCTGGATCTCATCCAGGACTGATTGGTGAACGCCCTTTCTCCCACGCACAACAGGTGCAAGGATTAACAGGCGCGCCCCTTCGGGGAGCGATTCGACTGCATCCACAATCTCCTGCGCTGATTGCCGGGTGACCTCTCGTCCGCAGACGGGGCAGTGAGGAACGCCCACCCGGGCGAACAGCAGGCGCAGGTAATCATAGATCTCGGTGACGGTGCCCACCGTCGAGCGAGGGTTGTGGGAGACCCCTTTTTGGTCAATCGAGACAGCAGGAGACAGACCTTCGATGTAGTCTACATCGGGTTTATCCATCTGCCCAAGGAACTGGCGGGCATAGGCGGACAGGGATTCGACGTACCGGCGCTGACCCTCGGCGAAGATCGTGTCGAACGCCAACGAAGACTTCCCCGATCCGGAAAGCCCGGTGATCACGACCAATTTGTCGCGCGGGATGTCGACAGTGATATTCTTCAGGTTGTGTTCCCGCGCCCCGACGACGCGGATGGCTTTGGATGACATAGCCCGATATTAGAAACAGACGCTCGAAGTAGGCTGAGCCCCAATTATAGCACAAATGTTTTATTTAAAGAGGAACTGGGCAGTCCTGCTTTGATGACGCAATGACAAACCTGTATTATACCAGCCAGGTCAAATTTGAAAATCAATTTTCAGATCCGATGACCATGATTCGTTTCACCGGCTCTTACTTGTGCAATATGCATCAGGGTTCATCGATGAACCGGATGTAAGTGGTCCGCTTAGTCCCCGCCAAACCCGCTGCCAGGTGATAAATCGCGAATAATTCCAGCGCAAAGGGGAGGTAGCCCCCGTAGCCGAGAAGGGGCATCTCGAAGATTTTGCAGCAGCCTCCCCATGGGACCTGGTAGATCCATTTAGGATAGGAGAGGTAATTCCACATCTCCCAGAAAAAAGCCGTCACCAACACCCCGGTCCAAAGGGAAATTACGACCCGCCAATCCCCGCGGGCGGTCCCTTCAACCAGAGAACGGTTCTCAACCCAGCAATTGATCGGTTCCAGGATGAAGAACAATGAAAGCCAGAGAAACGGAAAGAAGACCCGGGGCCAGATGAGCATGGCAACCAGCATCAAGAGGCCAGCGATGAAAAAGCGGACCAGGACCCACCGTTCCGGACGGATTATCCACCCGTTCCTAAAACGCTCGATGAAGCCGAAAGTCCCAATCAATTCCGCCGTGCCGAAGACAGCCGGGATCACTGTGGTGAAGTTGATCGTCGCCCAGAACCAGAAGGCGGCGCTGGAGAAATATTCGCTGCCCTGGTAATGCCAGTTATCGAGGCGCCAGTTGAGGACTTCGAAAATCCACCAGACAGGCGCAGAGATAAAAAACAAACCAACATATTTCCGCCAGCTGCGGGTGAAGAGTGAGGAACCTTTGCGGATGAAAACCAGGCCATCCACGACCAGGCAATATCCAAGCCATAAGGGGAAGAAAAGGTAGTGCGTGCGCAGGCCATCGATCGACCAGTTGAGCAACCAGGCGATGGACAACAAGCCGATGCCGATCCATCCGTGAATCGGATAAGCGCGCAGAAACCCGGTCTTGCTGTAGAGACGATCATCCATACTGCGATTCCGATTTCTATTCTCGTTTGGGAAGCTGGTAGAGTTCCACGAGCACACCGGAGGCGCTCTCCGGGTGGATGAAGGCGTACTTTTTCCCTCCGGCGCCGGACTGGGGCACTTCGTTGATCAGGCGGACACCTCTGGCGCGGAGGTGCTCGAGCGCAGAATTGATGTCCTCTACCTCCAGGCAGAGGTGGTGCATCCCGGGCCCGCGCCTTTCCAGGTAACGCGCGATCCCGGAATCCGTTGTGGTCGGCTGGACCAGTTCGATCTCGCTGTCATGAACAGGCAGGAATGCGACCTCCGAGTACTGCCCGGGGACCTCCTGGATGTTGTCCGGCTCGAGTCCCAGGGCGTCCCGCCAGAATCCCAGCGCTTCTTCGATGTCGTCCACGACGATGGCGATGTGATCGATGCGTTTAACCTTTACCAATGACAGGCTCCTCAGAGAAAGTTTCCAGATGGATCCGCGAGCTGGACCTCACAGCGTGGCAGGGGGCTGGTATTCTCCCCAGGTCTGCCGCAGGACCCGGCAGATCTCTCCCAAAGTGATGTCGGATTCGACGCATACCAGGAAGAGGGGCATCAGGTTTTCATCGCTCCGGGCAGCGCGTTCCAAATGGGCGAGCAGCTCCCCGTATTTTACCGGATCACGCCTTTCCCGGAGGGCTGCCAGCCGGCGGCACTGGTCGATCTCGATCGACGGGTCTACCCGCAGCCTGTCCAATTCGACCTTCTCGTCGGTCGTAAATGCATTCAGCCCAACGACGATCTGAGCACCACTCTCCAGGTCCTTGAGGTCAGTGTAGGCCGCGTCCTGGATCTCGCGTTGGATATAACCGTTTTCAATGGCAGCCAGAGCGCCACCCATGGCATCGATTTTCTGGATGTATTCTTCGGCCAGTCGCTCAATCTCGTCGGTCAGGTATTCAATCAGGTAGGATCCCCCGAGGGGATCGATGGTATCCGGCACACCGGATTCGTACGCGATGATCTGCTGGGTGCGCAACGCCAGCCGGACAGCTTTTTCGGTCGGCAGCCAGAGCGCTTCATCCATGCTGTTTGTGTGTAAGGACTGCGTCCCTCCCAGGACTGCTGCCAGGGCCTGCAGGGCAACCCGGATGATGTTGTTTTCCGGCTGCTGGGCGGTTAAAGTCGATCCGCCTGTCTGAGTGTGGAAGCGGAGCATCATGGAAGCTGGTTTTTTGGCGTGGAACCGATCACGCATCAGGCGAGACCAGAGGCGGCGGGCGGCGCGAAATTTGGCGATCTCTTCCAAAAAGTTTCTGTGGGCGTTGAAGAAAAACGAAAGCTGCCCGCCAAATTCGTCCACATCCAGACCTGCGTCTATTGCAGCCTGAACGTAGGCGATGGCATTCGCCATAGTGAAGGCAATCTCCTGTACGGCAGTCGAACCGGCCTCACGGATGTGGTAGCCAGAGATGCTGATCGTGTTCCAGTGGGGGACGTTTTCCTTGCAGTAGCGAAAGACATCCGTGATCAGGCGCATGGAAGGCTGAGGCGGAAAAATGTACGTCCCTCGGGCGATGTATTCCTTCAGGATATCGTTCTGGATAGTCCCGCGGAGCTGGCGCGCTTCGATCCCCTGTTTTTTGGCGACAGCGATGTACATGGCGAGTAAGATCGCGGCGGGCGCATTGATGGTCATGCTCGTGGAGACTTTATCGAGGGGGATCTCCCGAAAGAGGGTCAGCATATCTTCCAGCGAGGAAATGGCCACGCCGACCTTCCCCACCTCCCCTGAAGCCAGAGGATCGTCAGAATCGTACCCGATCTGGGTAGGAAGATCGAACGCCACCGAGAGGCCTGTTTGCCCCTGCTCAAGCAGGTAGCGGTACCTCAGGTTGGATTCTTCTGCGGTGGCGTAACCAGCATACTGGCGCATCGTCCACAAACGCCCACGGTACATCGTGGGCTGCACACCGCGAGTGAATGGGTATTCTCCCGGAAACCCCAGCTTATCCATATACTCGCGCTCCTGGTCTGAGGGAGTCAGGAGCGGCGGAAGATGGATGTCGGAGGAAGTTTTAAACTCTGGTTTTCGCTCGGGGAACCGCTGGACAGCGGGCTTATAGGTCTGGTCTTCCCAACTTCTACGCATAGCGTCTAAGGACATCGATTACCTCGTGAATCCAGATCTTATGTCAAAATCCCATCATTAGAAAGCGGAGTCCGAATAGCGAAAGTATACCCGATGAATAAGGGCGAACCAGGGATATGGCGATTCGACCTTGGATTATGGTAAACTTTTGCCCATCTTCATACCAGGTTCATCTTTGTATGCAAATTTTAACTGTTGACGTTGGGACTGGCACGCAAGATATTTTCCTCTACGATTCACGATTAGATCTGGAAAACGGGTATAAGCTGATCCTTCCCTCGCCGACCATGATCGTTCGCCGTGAGATCCAGCAGGCCACCCTCCAACGGGAGGCGATCCTGTTGACAGGAGTTACCATGGGCGGCGGACCAAGCCACTGGGCAGTGGAGGATCACCTCAAAGCTGGATTACCGGTTTTTGCACTCCCTGAAGCAGCGCGCTCATTCAATGACGATCTGGACCTCGTAGCTGAATCAGGGGTGGAGATCGTCAGCGAGGATGAGGCCGGTCGTCTTCCGGAGGGAATCAAACGAATCAAGTTGAAAGATTTCGATTTCCCGTCCATAAGAATCGCGTTCGAGACGTTCGATGTGACGCTGAAAGATTTATCGGCGATAGCAGTGGCAGTCTTCGATCACGGCAATGCCCCGCCTGGTTATTCCGATCGCCAGTTCCGATTCGATTATCTGGATGCCCGGATCCGCGCCGAGAACCGGTTAAGCGCCTTCGCTTACCTGGCAACCCAGGTCCCTCCCATCATGACCCGCCTCCAAGCTGTCGTCTGTTCCGCGCCTCCGCTCGATATACCTCTGGTGGTCATGGACACTGCACCCGCAGCGGTGCTTGGGGCGACTCTAGACCCCAGGGTTGGGTCTCAGGAACGCGTAATCGTGGTCAATGTGGGCAACTTCCACACCCTGGCTTTTCGCCTGGGTCCGGGAGGGATTGAGGGTGTCTTTGAACACCACACCGGTCTGATCGATCTTGCACGGCTGGAGGGTCTGCTGCTCGCTCTGGCGGATGGCAGTCTCAAGCACGGCGATGTCTTTGATGACAATGGGCACGGAGCCTTGATCTATGAGGAACGACCTCTGGACCTTAAGAAGGGTGAATTTGGCCTTGCAGTGTCTGGACCACGGCGAAACCTGATGCGAGGTTCCAATTTGCGCCCGTATTTCGCGGTCCCTTTTGGCGATATGATGATAGCGGGTTGTTTTGGGATGCTCGCCGCTGTGGCAGACCTGGTCCCTGAACTGTCCGAGTCGATCCGTGCCTCCCTGATCGGAGCAGGAGGCAGCGGCACGCCTCCCTGGGAAGTTGCATGAGCGATTTCCGCGAACTGATCTCTCACTCGAATCTGCCCATCCTCGGTGACGGGGCAATGGGGACGATGTTGAATGCCCGCGGCGTGGGCTTCGACCAGTGCTTCGACGCCGTCAACCTTACCAATCCGAGCCTTGTTGTGGAGATCCACCGGGCATACATCGAAGCCGGGTCGCAGGTCATCCAAACCAACACATTCGGTGCTAACCGGTTCAAGCTGGCGGATCACGAACAGGGCGATAAAGTGATTCAGATCAATCAGGCCGGTGTGGCTCTCGCCCGTGAAGCCGCCGCCAAAGCTGGCAGGGATGTGCTGATAGCTGGCGATGTTGGCCCCTTAGGAGTCCGCCTTTCCCCTTTCGGGCGCGTGCAGCCTGAGCAGGCGCGGCAGGTCTTCGCGGAACAGATCGCCGCATTGTGCAGCGCGGGCGCTGATCTGCTGATCCTGGAGACGATCAGCGATCTCGCGGAAATGCTCGCCGCGGTTGCGGCTGCCCGGGGGATTTGCGACCTGCCGATTGTGGCTTCCATGACATTCACCCGCGATGACCGGACCCTCCTGGGAGA
>CAYQDF010000149.1:0-7112 GCA_964416175.1 uncultured Anaerolineaceae bacterium | reverse complement strand
GCGGCCCCGCCGCCGTCTCATTCCGTCGCCATGACAAGAAGATTCAAGTGGTTCCTCGCCCTGTTGCTCGTCGCCGGGGTCGTCATCATCGCCCAGGCTTCCTTGGAATCCAGCGTCTATTTCCCCGTCATCTACCGCCAGGAGCCGACCGAGACGCCTACGCCGACGATCACCTCCACTCCGACCATCACGCTCACCCCGACCGTGACGAACACCGGCACGATCACGATCGTCTTCACACCCACACCTTCCGGGACGATCAGCCCCACCATTACCCCCACCCGCACCCTCACCCCGACTCCCACTCCGACGCTCGTCCCCGGAGTGTTTATCATCTCCATCGTCTTCGATCCGCCCGGCGACCCGCTCGACGAATACGTGTACCTGCGCAACCAGGCCAACAATTACGTCGACATGAAGGGGTGGACGCTGCGGGACGAGAACAACAATGTATACACCTTCCCCAGATACACCCTGACAAACTACGCGTACGTCAAGGTGTGGACCAAGGCCGGCCAAAACGACCCGGACAATCTCTACTGGGGGCTGAGCCAGCCGGTGTGGAACGATTACGGCGACTGCGCCTACCTGCGGAAACCGGACAGCGAGTTATCGGATTCCCTGTGCTATGGAAGCGCCGGCCAGCTGTACAGACCCTGAGGCTCCTGCGCGCCCGCAACCTCCTATCATTCGAAAGCGTTGATCCTTTCTTAAACGCCAGCCGCCTGGTAAAGGAGAGGAAACCCAGGCGGCGGCGTGCAGGAGGGAGAAGTAGGAATGGAGGAGCCACGTGCCCTTCACGGCTCAATATCTGGTGAGCCATTCATGGCATCTGCCTAAATAAACGTAATTCTGTCCAATATGTTACACCAATTTTTGCAAAGCTGACCTATCATTATTGGAAGCTTGGGGGATGATATTCTTCAGTAGAATCGTAGGCAGGATTCATCGGCTCTTTCCACTCCAGTTGAATACCGGTAAGGAACAAAACGGGTGGTCAGTTCGAAATTATCCAACTCCCTCGCAACCTGGATCAGACAGGCTTTCAATCGACGGAAAACCGCTGGCGGGCTGAATTCAGGGTTATGGAACGCAGGATCCCGGGTAAAAGCCGGGCTGTTGTTATCCCCCCCGGTGTACGTGGACCCGAATCAGGATCGTCTCGCGAAGACTTTTCACACGTTCCTGCTCGTAACGGTCTTGATCTGCCTCCCGCTCTCCCTGCTCGCGTTGCTCGAAGAACAAAATGCTCAGGTTGTCCTCGCGATAACCGGAACGATCTTCTGCGCAGCGATCTCCTCCTTGTACTTAATCCACATCGGGCGGCTGTTCCCGGCTGGGAGGCTATTCCTCGGGTTGATGTGGCTGATCATCACCTATATCGCTCTCCAGTATGGCGCCGGCTTATCCAGCCCCGCGATCGGCGGATACCTGGTTGTGATCCTGGGGACAGCGCTCTTCTTCGGCGCCCGCGCCAGCATCGTTGTGACCGGGTTCAGCGTGCTGTCGATCGGCTTCATGTTTATCGCAGAACTGTCAGGACTCACCAGTCCCGCAAAATCACCCTCCCCGCAGCTCTCCGGCTTCGTCACCCAGGCAATAATCTTAACCATCGGCCTGGTCCTCATTAATATCGCCATCAAAAACATCCAGGCGGCTCACACCCGGACCAGGGCAAAAGAAGAAGAGCTGGTGTCAAAAAATCAGCAATTGCAGGAAGTGCTGGCAACCCTCGAAGCGAGAATCGCCGAACGCACCCGTGAAATCCTCGAGCAGAAGCAGTTTTACGAGGCCTTGATGGTCAACAGTCCCATCGCCATTGTCACGCTGGACAACCACCACAAAATCCAGGCTTGCAACCCGGCTTTCGAGAAATTGTTTGGCTATGCGCAGGGCGAAATCCTGGGTCAGGAACTCGACAACCTGATCACCGATTCCACCACCCACCGGGAAGCCAACCTGCTCACCAGGCGCGTGATCTCCGGGGAGATGATCAACAGGACGACCCGCCGCCGGCGCAAAGACGGCGTACTGGTTGACGTGGAGATCTCCGGTGTGCCGGTGCTGGTCAACGGCCAGCAGATCGGCGTCCTCGCCCTTTACAAGGACATCTCCGAACAAGTCCGGACGGAGGGGTACCTCAAATTCCTGGCCACGCATGACCCGCTCACCGTGCTGCCAAACCGGGCGCTCTTTTACGAACATCTCAACCGCGCCATCGCAACCGCAAAACGGAATAAAACGCGCCTGGCCGTTTACTTCCTCGACCTGGACGGTTTTAAAGCCGTCAACGACCTGTTCGGCCACATTAAAGGGGACGAGCTGCTCCAGGAGATCGCCGCCCGTTTCCGCCGCACCCTGCGCGGTTCCGATCTGGTGGCGCGCCTCGGAGGCGATGAATTCGCCTTCGTGTGCCAGGGTATCCACACCCCGGATAATGCCGGGGTGATCGCGAGGAAGATCCTGAATGTATTTTCCTCGCCCTTTACCTTCTCAGGCATGGCGATCGCCATTTACGGCAGTCTTGGTATCAGCCTTTTCCCGGAGGATGGCGAAGAGGCGCGCACCTTGCTGACCGCTGCGGACAAAGCCATGTACTGCGTCAAAGGCCTTGGAAAGAATCATTACCGCTTCTACTCCCATATTGAAGCGTGCGCTGAAGAGCCCGTGGGAGTGGAGTGAATGGACGCCAAATGGATGCATTGAATCCGGCAATCCTGGCCAGCCTCTCCAGCAGCCTGTTCCTCGCTCTGATTTACGCTTACTTCTATATCGAGGACAGGGAGCTCTACCTGCGGATCTGGACAGCGAGCTGGGGCATCTATGCTTTACGCTTATTTTTCCAATTGATCGCCGAGTTGAGCACCCGCACGCCGCTGTTAACCCTGGCCGACCAGCTGGCGGCCTGGATCAGCGGCGTCCTGCTGCTTTGGGGGACTCTGGAATTCCTCCGAAAGCGCGTTTCCCGCTGGGTGTGGGCGGCGGCGATCGGGATCAGCGCCTGGATCGCGGTTTCGATCGGCCTCGATTTTCCCTTCGAAATGCAGACTTTTCCTTCCTTTCTCATCCTGGGAGGGATCTACATCGGGCTGGGCATCCTTATCCTGAGGTCCCCCGCGATCGCCGATCCCGGCAAATCCCTGGCGGGTTGGGCGTTCGTCCTTTGGGGAGTGCACAAGCTCGATTACCCGTGGCTGCGGCAGGTGGAATGGTTCGCCCCGTGGGGATTTCTGCTGGCAACCCTGTTCGCTTTCACAGTGGCTGTCGGCGTTATCCTGGCCTACAACCAGCGCATCCGCTCCGAACTTCGGCAGAGCGAAGCCCGCTTCCGGACCCTCTTCGAACAGGCGCCGCTATCCTATCAGTCCATTGACCGGAACGGCTGCATCCTCGAAGTGAATGACACCTGGCTCGAGATGTTCGGTTACGATCGCCCGGAAGTCATCGGCCGCGATTTCCACAGCCTCGTTGTCCCGGACCAGCGCGAAGACTTCAGCCGAAAACTTGACCAGTTCCTGGCCGAGGGGGAGATTTACGGCCTGGAATGCGAGATGGAGCGCAAAGACGGTTCGCGGCTGGTGGTCGCGGCGAATGGGAAGATCAACCACGACGTGGCTGGACGTTTTGTTCAGGCCCATTTCATCCTGCGAGATATCACCGAGCGGCGCCAGGCGCTCCAGGCCCTCGAGAGTAAGACTGAGCAGCTTAAAAAGCTGGTGGGCACCGCCAGCTACCTGACGGAAAGCCTGGACCTGGAAGAGGTGCTCAAGCGGATCGGCCAAAGTGCCAAGGACCTCGCCCGCGCCTACGGCTGTTCTCTGTATCTCCTTGAGCCGGATGGCAGGACGCTGACCCCGGTGGCCGCCCTGGAAGACTATTCAGAGGAGATCCTGAGCACGCCTCTGGACATCGATTCCAGCCTGACCGGTCAGGCTGTCAAAGCGCGCCGCGGCCTGATTTTTAACCACGCATTCGACGAACCCGTGGCGACCCACATCCCGGGGACGCCCGACGATTACGACGAACGGGTCATCGCCACCCCATTGATCGCAGACAACGAGATCCTTGGCGCCCTGACGCTCAACCGCCTTGGGCTGGATTTCACCCCGGAGGACCTGGCGCTGGCCGAGACCTTCGCGGCCTACGCATCCACGGTGCTGAAGAACGCCCAGGCGCACGCCAGACTCCAGCGGGAGATCGAGGACCGGGTCCTGGCTGAGCAGGCTCTCGCTGACAGCGAAGAGCGGTACCGCAGCCTGTTCGAGAATTCTTCGTCCGTGATGCTGCTGGTCGACCCGGAGACAGCCCGGATTTGCGACGCCAATCCGGCTGCCTGCGAGTTTTACGGCTACGACAAGCAGACCCTTGTCCGCAAGAAGATCACCGATCTGGACACGATACCTCCACAGGACGCGCTGGCTGTGCGGGAAGCCATCTCCCAGCACGAAGGAAACCGCTTCGTGTTCCAGCACCGCCTGGCGGACGGAACACTCCGGAACGTGGAGGTCTTCAACAGCCCGGTGAAATTCGACGGGAGGACCTATCTGTTTTCGATCATACATGATGTCACCGAACGCATCCAGCGCGAGCGGGAGATGGAGACGGTCGTTTCGGTGGCAGGCGCCCTGCGGGGCGCCCAATCCCGGGCCGAGATTCTGTCGGTAGTCGTGGGCAAGACGATCGAACACCTCCAGGCGAACCGGGCCGGGCTGTTCTCCCGTGACCCCCACACCGGCGAAACGGTCGTTGATTATATCCTCGGAGACAGCAAGCACAGGGTGGGGGAACGGATGGCGCCTGGCGCAGGGATTGCCGGGCACGTGATCGCCACCAGCCAGCCTTACCTGACAAACAATGGGACAAACGATGTCCACCTCCGCATCGAAGATCGGCCAAACGCCCCCCAGGCTCTTGCCGCCGTCCCGCTGATCGCAGGCAACGTGACCATTGGCGCCCTGCTCATCGGCAGGCACAGCTTTATCCGGGAAACAGACCTGCGCCTCCTGACGGCGATTGGCGAAATTGCCGCCAACGCCATCCAGCGGGCAGCCCACTTCGAAGAGACTCAGCGGCAGCTGCACCGCCTCAAAGCCCTGCACACGATCGACATTGCGATCACCAGCAGCTCGAATCCCGACAACGCTCTGGACGTTTTGCTTGGCCAGATCACCGACCAGCTGGGCGTCGACGCCGCGGCGATCATGCTGGCAAACAACGGCGACAGGCAGCTCCATTTCACCGCCGGGCGTGGGTTCAAGAGTGATTCGATCCGCTCCCCGATCGAACTCGATGGGGGAGATGGAAAGTTCACCGGGGAGCGCCTCTGTTACCTGCCCCAACTCTACCGAGACGATCGCACCCCGGACCGGCTCCGCAGACTGGCGAAGCTGGAAAAGTTTCAAGCCTACGTGGGCGTTCCACTCGTGACCCACGGACAACGAAAAGGGATCCTCGAACTTTACAGCCGGCGGCAGCTGGAGGAAAGCACCGAATGGTGGGACTTCCTGGATAACCTGGCCCGGCAGGCAGCCATCGCGATCGACAACGGGGAGCTCTTCCGCGACCTGCAAAGCACCAACCACGAACTCGTCGCCGCCTACGAAGCAACCCTGGAAGGTTGGGCGAAAGCCCTGGAATTGAGAGATAAGGAAACCCAGGGCCACTCCCGGCGGGTCACCGAACTGACCTTGCGCCTGGCCAAGGCGGTTGGGATGAGCGAAGATGAACTCGTCGATGTCCGCCGGGGCACCATGCTGCATGATATCGGCAAGATGGGCATCCCGGACAGCATCCTGCAGAAACCCGGTCCGCTCTCCCCCGAGGAGTGGGAGATCATGCGCCAGCACCCCTACCTGGCTTACAACCTGCTCGCGCCAATTCGGTTCCTGGAACGGGCGCTGGACATCCCCTACTGCCACCACGAGCGATGGGACGGCAGCGGGTATCCACGGGGACTGCGCGGAGAGGAAATTCCGCTGGCGGCGCGGATCTTCGCGTTGGTGGACGTTTACGACGCCCTGCTTTCTGACCGCCCCTATCGTCCAGCCTGGTCTGAAGCTCAGGTCCTGGAGTACATCCGGGAACAGTCCGGGAAGCACTTCGATCCGCACGTGGTCCAGGTCTTTTTGGATCTCCTGGAGATCCAAGCAGATGAACGAAAGATCCACCGGAATAACGAGAAGCTACCTGGAGATAATCTCAAATCCGGGTAGTCAACGTCAGTTCGGAATAACCGCCGCTTCGACTGCGCGGCGGGCATCCCCAATTAAACAACGGTCGAGCGCTCCTTCCACGCCAGGAGCGCTCGAACCCATGCACCCCCCAACCTCGGTGAGATGATGGGTATTCACCTCACACCCCACCGGCCCCAAGAGCAAACAATGAAACCGCGACGTCTTCCGGCACTCCCCCGCTCTCGTGGGCTGATGTTATTAACGCATAAACGCAATTTTCGTTACACTATTCCACCCCATTTATCGATCCTGCTTCTGTCCCTGACCGGATAAAAATAACCCCTCTGCCTGGTTGGGGGGGACAACCCGGACAGAGGGGGCCTAGTGGGGCATTTGAATTATCGCACGTTTTTCAAAAAAAAGCAAGCCGCCCAGTTTCATAGGACATCGGAATCCCTTGAGTTCATCTCCGGCGTCTTCAGGTTTATATAACGTGAATTCGGGTTAATTTGACAATGTCAGATTTTCGTATAGATGTTAATGCGAGGCGACGTTGGCCGCTGAAGCAATCCCCATAACGGTAAATTTGAGATTGCTTCGCCGCTTTCAGCGGCTCGCAATGACAAATGTGACATTGTCGTATTAAGATCATCAGGCAAGCTGAGCGGAACGGAGTGAACTTGGGGTAATATCGTCGGCATTCTGAGCGGAGCAGAGTGAGGTCAGGGTAAGACCATCAGGCATTCTGAGCGGAGCAGAGTGAGGTCAGGGTAAGATCATCAGGCATTCTGAGCGGAGCAGAGTGAAGTCAGGGTAAGATCGTCAGGCATTCTGAGCGGAGCAGAGTGAGGTCAGGGTAAGACCATCAGGCATTCTGAGCGGAGCAGAGTGAGGTCAGGGTAAGATCATCAGGCATTCTGAGCGGAGCAGAGTGAAGTC
>CAYQDF010000148.1:0-7382 GCA_964416175.1 uncultured Anaerolineaceae bacterium | reverse complement strand
TATATGTGAAACCGCCCCGCCTTTCGGCGAGGCGGTTTCTGTTTTTCTCGCGACGGTGAGACGGATAGAAAGGGCTACTGGTTCAACCCGTTTGCCTGGGTGAAGCTGTCCCCGTAGCGACCTGACCCTGGTTCCGCCGCAAAGTTCGAAATTGCGACGATGTCCCGGTTGCAGGTGACGGTGACGCTGGCATTGTAGCCGTCATTAAGGTTCGGAACATTCGGCGCGTAACGCGCGATGGCGCCGTTTGCCGGGAGGGTTAAATTCGTTTCGTTGGCATCCGTGTCGCTGTTGTATGAGATGGAGCACGTCCCGGCAGTCGCGGTGGTGTTGGCGACCTGGAAGCCTCCCGAGAAGATGCCGCCAGCCTTACGGGGGACCTGGGCAAGGAATACGGTATCGGTCTGCGTGCCGTCCAGGATGGCGTTGTAGGTTGTTCCCTGCCCTACACGCTCAGCGGGGACGCCAACGCCGCCGCGGTTGTCCTCGTTGATGATGGCGACGATCTCGCCGCCCGGATCAGCCTGGATCACGGCGCTGCCGAACCGGTGAGTTACGGGCAGCAAATCGACACCGGCCAGGGCGGGCATGTCAGGTGCGTACAGCGCCAGCGCCGCTCCCGGGGCGATGTTCGGGGAATTGTACGTGTAGGTGGATCCGCCGGCAAATGTAAAGTCGATGGTGACCTTCGTCGTCGAGGAGCCTACGTTCTGGATGCTCATACCACCATTGTAGCCGTAGTAGTTACGCACGATGCGCGGCACGAGCAGCTTGTTCGCTCCGCTGGCGAAGCCGTTGTAGCTGTGCAGCTGGGCGGTCGAGGAGCTGGAACCGGAGTTGTAGAAGTTCACGGTCACGGCCAGGCCGGAGGTGCCGTCCTGCGCAGAAATGACGGCAGCTCCCAGGAAGCCGTTCGGCAGGTTGGCGTTGTCGGTCTGGTAGAAAACGTGGTTGCTTTGCCCGGGGATAGAAACCGTCTCCGTTGCGGCGGGGATCGCAGCGCCGAACCGGTCCTTGTAGGACACCGTCACATTCGTTGCAGCTGTCGTCGTGTTTTGCACAGCGATGTACGAGGAGAACGTGCCGGCCAGGTTCTTCATGACCTGCGGGGCGTACATGGTGGGAGAGGTCTCTGTGTCGGCAAAGCCGGCGCTGGTGCCCATCCGGTACGGGTCGGAGGTCGTGCCTGCACCGGTGGTCTGCGTGTTCACATTGCAAGCCATGGGGGTGTTGGAAGCGACCACGACGGAACCCAGAAAGCCTTCCGGGACGCCTGGCGGCGAGGATGGGGTGTAGTAGTTGCGGCTGCCGTTAGGCGGGATCGGGGTCGGATCGTTATATACCAGTACCGCTGTGCTGTTGCCCTCCTGATAGAAATAGAGGGTGATGCTGGCAGAATCTGTTTCGCTGAGGTTCTGGCAGGCGATGCCGCTGACCCAGTTCCCTGGGGGCGGTCCTGCCAATGCTGACGGGACGAGTGCGAGGAGCAGCGCCAGAATCGTTACCCCAGTAATGAATCGTGCTTTCTTCATAGAATCCTCCTAAACAAGGAATTGGTCCTTGTGTGCAAGTTTAACGGTTCAGCCTGCCGATCACAATACTACTTTTGGGTAATTCTCCCTGATTCACTTTGCATTCTCGTCAGGCGATCGAACGCTTGTGATGCCCTGGAAGGCGAAATACCCTGCCAACTCGCCCAGGATCACGAGGATCCGTGAAAGTACGGCGGCGACCACGGCGAACGCCGACTGCATCCCGATACCGGTCAGGAAAAAGACCATCAGCCCTTCCCGGACCCCGAAACTGCCCGGGACGAACACGATCGCCAGCCCAATCAGCACCGACGCAGTCAGGACGAAAATGAAAGAAGGTATTTCTTTCCAGGATATTGGAGACACGGCCGTCCCCATCAACCAGAACGCGATCCCAAACGCGATCCAGCCTGCCAGGACAATTCCTCCCGAGGCGAGGAGGTGGGGGACCCTGAGCTGGATCCGATTGCGGAGCCGGGGAGAATCGAAAAACCTTTTAATGAGATACAGGGTGATCACCGTAATCCCCGCAGCTGTGACCGCTTTCCACGCTCCCAGATGAGCTATCAGGGTTCCACCGGCCTCCCAGGAGCCAAGGAGGGCAGCTGGCAGGCAGATTATGGCGAGGATTACCCCAAGCGCAACCAGCTGGACCAGCTCGACGGTCATCGCCAGCCCGACTTCGAGCGCCGGGTAACCGGCCTGCCGGGCCAGGTAAGCTTTTCCGACCAGCTGCCAGGCAAATCCGGGGACGTATTTCGCCAGGTTTGACGCCAGGTGGATGCGAATGGTCCTTTTCCAGGACGCTTCCAGGTTCAGCGCGAGCAAGGTGTATCTCCAGCCCAACGCCCCCAGGAATACCGCAACGACCGTCAGAAGCCAGGCGAGAGCCAGCAGTCCGGGGTTGATCTCCACTTTTGCGAACAGATCGCGCGCGCCTCGGAAATTGCTCCAAAGATACAGGAACGAGAGGGAGACAACCAGGACCTGGATTCCCAGGCGGAACCATCGCTTCTGCGAGATGGAATGCAGCGTATCGTAGCCTCGCTTCAGCATACCGAGGTAGGATGACGAACCTGAAGTGGCTGGTGGCATGCCGATTCTCTCAGCGCCGCCCACATAGATAAAGGAAGTGGTTCGAAAGGTTGAAGGGCACAAACGGAGCCAAAGCAAGATATAAGATCTTCCCAGGATTTCTCAAGTACCAATCGAAATCCGCTTTCGACCGGGGGAAGCGAAAGTTGTATTTAAATGCCTGGATCACCTTGAATCCGTTTGCCTCGATGAAATCGTACCATTCCCGGTAAGTGGCAAACCGTTCGAGGACCTGTTTGTGGCTCGGTCCGTAACCTGTTCGCCACACGCGCCATAGGATATCTGCCAGGTAGTAGCTGTTGGGCAGGAGCAGGGCTGCTGCCCCGGAATCTTTCAGCACCCGGAGCATCTCCCGCAGCCCTTCCGCTGGGTTTGGGAAATGTTCCAGGCTTCCGATATTCGTTAAAAAATCGAAGGTGCGGTCAGGGAATGGGAGGCGTTCACCGTCGCCCAGAGTGATAACATCCCGACCAACAGTATTCCGGGCTGTTGAAACCCCCAAGAACGACAGGTCGATCCCGAAGGAGACCAGACCACGCTCGCCGGCCAGCCGGACCAACCGCCCTTAGCCGCAGCCGATGTCGAGCAGGGTTTTCCCGGCGGAAGCAGCCAGGCGGTCCAACACCCATCGGTAAAGGGCATCAGAATCGCCCATGCGACCCGGCCGTGAGAAGATAGCGTCGTACGCACGGGACAGGTCTTCCGCTGTAACCTGCTTGTCTTCGAGGGGAATATGCCCGATATTCATTCGACGACTTTCCGGTACAAGGCAAGAGTCTGAGCGGCAGCTTTCTGTTTGCGGAATTCAGCGGACCGAGCCAGCCCTTTCTGGCGAAGTTCCTGGCGAAGCTGAGGGTTCTGGATTACAGTCTGCAGGGCGCTGCACAGGGAATCACGCGCCATCTCGTCGAGGATGTATGCGGCTTCTCCGGCAGCTTCTTGAAATGCCCCGGCCCGGCTGCCGATGACTGGAGAGCCGCAGGCCATGGCTTCCAGCGGCGCAAGGCCGAACCCCTCGTGGATCGACGGAAAAACGGTCGCCAGCGCCCCGCTATATAACGCTGGCAGGTCGCTGTCCGGGACCTGCCCGGTGAAAATTATCTCGTGCTGAATCCCAAGTTCATGGATCTTCGGGACCAAGCGCGTATCCTTTAATTTTGGGTAGACTCCACCGACAAGCACGAGCGTCACAGGGCGGCGGATCACCTGGAGCAGGTCGTGGAAAGCCTCGACAAGCAAGGTCAGGTTCTTCTTTTCGTCGATCCGTCCGACATGGATGATGTATTCTTCTGGCAGGTTGTACTTTTCCCGAATTATCTCAATTGATCCGCTTGCCGCGGGCTTGAACCTGTCGCTGATCGCAGGATAGATGACTTCGACCTTTTCTTCGGGTAAGCCGTACTGCTGGAGGATGTCCTGTGCCGTATTATGCGAGATCGCCACGACCTTCACCGCCCTGGCGAGGGTCCGGCGCTGGAGCGTTTTCCAGTACCAGACGTCCACTGCAGGGAAGATCTCCGGATGAACCAGTGTGGTCAGGTCGTAGATGGTGATGATGGTCGGAGCGCGGACTCCGAACACCCCCAGGTTTTTGCTGAAATGCACAAGGTCATAGCCCCGCGACGCTGCAGGGATGACCGCCTGGGCCCAGATTCGCACCAGAAACCTGTCCTTCACAGGCGCGATGTGCTGGAACACATTGCCCGCGCCTGTATCCAGCGAAGGCTCGGGCTGACTCAAGAACACATGATACTCGTTCGTGCGGTCGATAGCGAACATCCCTTCCAGCAGATTGAGAGTGGCTGTCCTCCCTCCGCCGTAATAGTGGATCCCCAGAGCGTCGATCCCAATCCTGATCACAACCAGGATTCCTTCCGGGCGAGCAGGATTTTCAGGCCGCTGCCGTTGGAACGACCTCGCCTTCGCTGCCGTTTGTCCAGCTGGTAGAGTAATTTCCCCAGTTTTAACCTGGTCAGCACCCAGGGACCGATGAACGGGATATAAGACCGGTTGGAATAATAATATAGGGGGAGAATTTCGAGAACGTGAAGATTCGATGATTCCAGCACGGGCCGGAAAGCTTCCAGCGGCCTGAGCCGGGCGTGCCGCGCCGCCGGAACGCGGGACCGGTCCAGGGAATCTGTCAGGAAGAGATGCCCCCCTGGTTTGAGCAAACTGGCAATGTTTTGCAAGGCGCGCTCGAAGCGGACCTCCTCCACGATGTGGTACAGCACCCCCATCGCGGAGATCACATCGAATTTCTCATCGATAGAGACAGATTCGGCGGAGATGTCTGCTACCAGCAGCTGTGCATCGGGGAATTTCGCTCTCAGATACTCGATGCTCGCCTGGGTGATATCGATCCCGGTAACTGCTCCAGCGCCCAGCTCCCGGTAATAATTCAGGAAAAATCCGGTCCCGGTGCCAACATCCAACACGCGCTTCCCAGTAACCTGGATTCCCCACTTCTCGATCAATTCGTTCAGGCAGTCCAGCTGTGTCTGGTACATCCATTGATTGTAGTCCAGACCGAACTTGTGGTGGCCGGTAGCCTGAAGATCGGGGTGGGTCCTGATCCGTTTTTCCCAATATTCTTTGGGATCAAATCGTTTCGTCATTGGGCTTTGTCAGGATCCAGTTGTAATTTGGATAGAATGGAGTAAGCAGATTCAACAGCCAATCCGGTAGAATCCGGATCACCATCCGGTAGCGGCTGCTGAGATGGACAGCGTAACGGTCGGGGTTACGAAGGAGATCGAGCATGGCATTCTTGATCTCGAAATTGCTCCAAAGTTTTCGCAGTTCCCAATAGAAACGAGGGAATGCGTCGTATTCCCTGACCTGGCGGAAAACCCAAAGGTAACGGTTCGCCAGCGGGCGCGGCAACCAGGACAGAAAGGGCAGCCAATAATGTTCCTCCATCAATTTCAACCGGTTTGGTCCGCTGAAAAAGCAAATCCCCCCGGGCCGGATGACCCGCCAGATCTCACTGGCCAGCGCCTGCTGGTCCTGGACATGTTCGTACACCTGAGCGCAGACCACTATGTCAAATGAAGAATCTTTGAATGGGATATGATGCGCGCTTGCGACCGAGAACGCCAGGTTTTTCTGGTGGCTGCATGATTCTGCGCTGCGAACGCGGTTTGGTTCGACATCGATCCCGATCACCTGGTGAAAATACGGAGCAAGTCGAGCGGTTATCCCGCCGTCTCCACATCCAACGTCTAAGCAATCCAGCTTGGACAAGTCTCCACTACAGTGTTTCTTCAGCAGCGCCAGGATTTTTGCAGCTTTCTCTTCCCTGGGAGCGTAGCGGGAATCGTGTATCATGCCTGCATCCATCATTCCCTGGTCGCTCTGGAGGGGAGTTTCGTCCCGACGAGCAGGAGGAAACCCTGTTCACCAGCTGGGTTCGCGGCATCTTTCCTCGCCAGCCAGCGGGTGATCCGGGCAGCCTGGTGGGGAGCGAAGGAGGCGATAAACCGGACGGGCAGGTACCAGCGGCGGTAGGATAGGGCGTTCGAGGGGGAGATACGGACTTCGAGATCCTCGTTATCGAAAAGACCAGAGAGAGACTCTTTCGTATAGCCAATCCGGAGATCGTGCCCCCACTTTCTGCTGATCCAGCCGGTGAGGAATGCCGGGAACATCCTGATGGCTGCGCTGGGAGTGGTGATAAGGATCATCCCGCCAGGCTTGAGGACGCGGCAGAGCTCGCTCACCAGGGCGCGATCCTCTGCGACATGCTCGATGACATCCAACGCGGACACTGAGTCGAAGGTCCCCTGCCTGAAGGGCAGACGCGTGCCGTCTGCCTGGACAAACGCGACTCCCGGCGCGCCGGGGACAGGGTGAAGGTCGACGCCAATCTTGGCTGGAATATCCTGAGCGCCCAGCCAATAGCCGTCGTGACAACCGACATCGAGCACCAGGCTGCCTTCCAGTTGCAAGTTAGAATCCTTCAGCAGCTCCTCCCGGTAGATTGTCCCCAGTCGGAGAGGAGAGTTCCTCTGCCGGGGGTTTCCCTGGAAAAGTTTCACCAGCCGCTCGGCAACCGTTGCCCAGTTGTATTTGTCTTCCACGGACCGCCGGGCCTCCCTCCCCAGGCGAGTCCGTTTGGCGGGATCGCGGAGGAGACCGGACAGAGCGTCCGCAAGAGCCTGGGGCTCCCCCGGCGGGACGAGCAGACCGTTGACATTATCAACAATCACCAGGTCGACGCCGCCGATGCAGCTTGCAACTGTCGGGAGCCCGGAACTCATAGCTTCCAGGAGCACTGTCGGCAGCCCGTCCACATTTCCGAATTCGTCTCGAATCGAAGGGAGGACGAAGATATCGGCAGACGCCATCAATTCAGGCACCCGGTTCCAGGCGATGTTTCCAGCGAATGCGACCTGTCCGTTGAGCCCCAGGTCCCGGCATTGTCCGGCAAGAGTCTCACGCAGGGGACCATCGCCAACTATCCAAAGGCGCGCATCTGGATGCTTCGCAGCGACTTCGGCGAAAGCGGTGATCAATACACTGAAACCTTTCTTCGGGACAAGCCTGCCCACGGCCAGAATGGCCGGGGAACCAGAAATCAATCCATAGTCTTCAGCGGTGGATCGTCCACGCAGGTCTGGGGTGAACAGAGCCGGGTCTGCTCCCCAGGGGAGCAGCAGCACTTTCGACCCCGCGCCAAGCTGTTCCGCTGTCTGCTTCAAATCTCGACTGCAGGCAGTGACTTTGGACGCCCTGCTAAATACGAGCCGGGCA
>CAYQDF010000147.1:0-7440 GCA_964416175.1 uncultured Anaerolineaceae bacterium | reverse complement strand
GACAAACTGTTGGAGTTGCGCCTGCCCGCCTTTCGGGAAGGCTTGCGCGAACAAACGATCAACCCCCAATATGCAACCCTCTCTTTTGAAGAACGGCTTTTGCTGCTGGTTGAATTGGAATACAGCCGCCGCACGGACAAGCGCATCCAACGCCGGATGAAATTAGCCGAGTTTCCGATGCAGGCCACGATCGAAGACCTGGATTTTTCACCCGAGCGTGGTTTAGATCGCCGCCTTGTTCTGGAACTGGCCCAATGTAACTGGGTTGAGAAAGCGCTCAATATTTTGGTCCTAGGCGCCACTGGCACAGGAAAATCGTTTTTAGCCTGTTCGCTGGGCGTCGCCGGGTGTCGATTGGGTTATACCGTGCGCTACCTGCGCACTTCTCGCTTTTTGCATGCCCTCAATCGAGCCAGGCAGGATGGCTCTTACCTCGACCTGTTGCACACCCTCACTAAGACCGATGTGCTGATCCTGGATGACTGGATGCGCGATCCCATCCCCCTCTCTGCAGCTCAAGATTTGTTAGAAGTATTCGATGACCGCTTTGGAAAGGCGGCCACAATTATTGCCTCTCAAGTTCCTGTGGCTGAATGGCATGCTCGGTTTCCAGACCCCACGATTGCGGATGCCATCCTTGATCGTACTATTCATTCCGCCTACCGGCTTTCTCTCCTCGGAGATTCGCAGAGAAAGCTGCGTGGATTCCGTGCCATGTCGCACACTTGATGTAAAATTATCCTACCAGCGATTTTCCTCCCCTAAGTGTGCGGCATGCTCCGTTTAATGTATGCGATTTCACCGAAATCCGCAGATGGGCGTTGGTAGGCTTTGACCGCTTACCAGTTGTGTTGATGCTGAAAGGTTAGTGGATTAAGAAATCATCTAATTGACGACTGAGGTCCAGCGGATCGTTGACGGGCTGGTTGCAGACGAAGGAGCGACAAACATAAGCAGTCGGCAGATTGTTTAGCAGGGAACGGTTTACGAGCAAAGGAGGGGAGGCAGGTGGTACAGGTAAATCCGAAATCGCCACAACGGCGTTCGGCCGATATGTGGACCACACCGTTTTGACCAAATCCTGTTTCGCGGGGTCGGACTTATTACCCAGTATCGCTATTTCGAATATCGGATTGACAGCGAGGTCGATTGCGCATAGCCATTGCGAAAAACTCAATGGATACCGAGAGACAATCCCAGAAACACCCCCCAGGATCCTCTCAGCCATCTGCCTAATCTCTGGATCCCCAGAGAGCGTATGGAAGTAGAGCAGGGCAGTTACAGCCAGAGCATTGCCCGATGGAACAGCGTTATCTTGAATTTCCTTGGGGCGAACGATCAGGGATTCCTCGAGATCGCTGGTATCGAAAAAGCCGGCATTTGGATCGTAAAAGTGTTCGATCATCTGCTTGACAAGTTTCCCTGAAGCCTGATACCAATCAGGATCAGGATCGACTTGATAGAGGGCTAACAAGGCAAGGATCAGGCTGGCGTAATCTTCTAAAAACCCTTTCTGAGAGGCTTTCCCATTTCTCCATGAACGCATCAAATGGTTATCAACGATCAAGTTATCTAAAATGAATCGCATATTGCGCATAGCCATTGACAAACAATCCTTAACACCTACATACTTATAACACTCAGACAATGTTACAGACATCAACGCATTCCAGGAAACCAAAACTTTACCATCCAAACCCGGCTTCGGCCGCTGTTCACGCACCCTCAGCAGGGAAGAATGGATCTTTTGTAGGCGATCCTGAAAAAGATCCAAATCCATATTCAATGACTTCGCGATCACATCCTCCTCAGCACGGAGCTGGAGGATGTGTTTCCCCTCAAAGTTTCCAGTCTCGCTGATACCATAGGCAGCAACTAACAATTGAAAATCCAGCGGATCCTCCAGTACCTGCTTCAGCTCGCTGATGCTCCAAAGATAATAACTTCCCTCTCCGCCGTCGGAATCAGCATCCAGGCTGCTGAAGAATCCCCCCGATGGGTGTGTTAATTCGCGCATTACGAATCTGATTGTCTCCTCACAAATCCGGAGAAACCTGACATCTCTGGTCAATATGTAAGCATATAAATAACCACGAGCTAATTGCGCGTTGTCATAGAGCATTTTCTCGAAGTGAGGCACCATCCAGTTGTTATCAGTACTGTACCTCGAAAAACCGCCGCCTACGACATCATACATCCCACCCTTTGCCATTGACTTTAGTGCGTGGGTAGCAATCTCCAATGCGAGCTTGTCTTCGCGTGCAGCACGTCTGAGGAGGAACTCAATCGCCATTGGCTGCGGAAATTTGGGTGCAGCCCCCCAACCGCCATCCTTCCAATCGTAAGTCTGGACCAGCCGGATTGCAGCCTGATCCAGCAACTCCTGACTGATCTCCCCACCCGAATCCAGTTCCACTGGTACAGACAGGACCTGATCAGTGATCTGATTTGCAGCTTGACGGATTTTCTCCTTTTCCTCTTCCCAGGCGCGAGCTATTCTGACCAGTACATCGCGAAATGAAGGCAAGTTAAATCGGGGAGATGGTGGATAATAGGTCCCACCATAAAACGGTCTCCCCTCAGGAGTAAGAAAAACACTCATTGGCCAGCCGCCATTGCCGGTCATAGCAACCACCGCATTCATATAGATACCGTCAAGGTCAGGCCTTTCCTCGCGATCGACTTTAATATTTATGAAATGCCGGTTCATGATCTGAGCCGTCTCCTCGTCTTCAAAGGACTCGTGGGCCATCACATGACACCAATGGCATGCTGCATACCCGATGCTCAGGAAAATTGGTTTATCTTCCTGGCGAGCCCGGGCTAAAGCCTCGTCTCCCCAGGGATACCAATCGACTGGATTATCGGCGTGCTGGAGCAAGTAAGGAGAATTCGATTCGATCAATCGATTTGGCATGGCAGATTATTCACCGAATTCCAGCTCAAGATCATCCTCGCCCTGCCAGAGACCATCCGCTTCGATATTGAAATCCGAAAATAAGCCTTCCTGGCTGACTTTCACAAGATGCAACCGGATCAATTCCAGGACAGCCAAAAATGTGACCACAATTTCAATTCGCGAGGAGGTTTTATCAATCAATGATTTGAAATAAGCGATCTTCTTCTGGTTCAATATCTGTACAATCGCCCTGAGTTTTTGGCGGATCGTGATCCTGGGCATTGCAACCACCTGATCTAAAGGTAGCATCGGCTGCTGGACTCGACCTCTGAGGGATTGTGCTGAAATAACCAAGTCCTGCAGATTCACCCCAGAGAGTTCAACACGACGACCAGCATAAGGCGTCGGGGCAGTCCGGACAAATGTCCTCAATCGATTCTGCTGCCGGCTCCCAAGGATCTCGGCAATTTTCTTATATCGACGATACAAGATTAACTGCCGGGCAAGAGCTTCACCTGGATCTTCCTCGCCGGGTAGTCGGGTAGGTGGCCTTGGAAGGAGTGCTTCAGATTTTATTTGAAGCAATCTTGCCGCGATCACCAAGAACTCCGATACCTGATCAGGCGATAGCTCCGGCAGATCTTTTATATATTCCAGGTATTGGTCAGTGATCTGCGCGAGAGCGAGCTTCGTAATATCCAGTTCAGCTCGCTCGATCAGCTGAAGAAGCAGATCTAAAGGGCCTTCGTAGACCGGAGTTGTGACGTTATATGTATCTCGAAAATCGATTACATTCATGATAACCAGTGTCCGGATTATACCTGACAATTATTTGACACCATGCTATACTTACTGAGCAAGAAACTTGGTGAAGAAAGATGTATTGGAGATAAAAATGATTATTGATGAACCCATCCACGTCACAGACAGCGCATTCGAGAAAACGGTCTTGCATTCAAAAATCCCTGTAATTGTGGATTTTTGGGCTCCCTGGTGCGGACCGTGCCGGATGGTTGCACCAACCCTCGATAAACTCGCGAAAGAGAACGCCGGGAAACTGCTGGTCGCGAAAGTTAATACGGATGAAAACCCTGAATGGGCTGGAAAGTTCCAGATACAGGGAATCCCGACGATGCTTTTCGTTGCTAACGGAAAAATTGTTCACCGACAGGTAGGAGCTCTGCCAGAACCAATGCTGAGAGAGGTGGTCAACGAATTTCTCAGCGTGGTAGAAAGTGTAACAGAACCAGGTCCGGGGCGCCAGAACTAATTAACGTCGCTTCGGAATAACCACCGCTTTGAATTAATTAGATTATTCCATTCGCTTGTGGATCATTCTTCACAGCGGACAATACGCGCCCCAAGAGCGCTGAGTTTTTCGTCTATTCGTTCGTAACCACGATCGATCTGGCTTACATTTCGGATCTCAGATTGCCCTTTCGCGGCCAGTGCGGCAAGGACCATAGCCATACCTGCCCGAATATCAGGACTCTCCATTTTTTCACCGTAAAGAATTGTTGGACCCTGAACGATACTCCGGTGAGGGTCACATAAAACAATATGAGCACCCATATTCACCAGCTTGTCAATGAAAAACATCCGGCTGGGATACATCCAGTCATGAAAAAGCACACTGCCTTTTGATTGAGTCGCCACGACGATCGCGATGCTCATCAAGTCTGTAGGGAAAGCAGGCCAGGGCATAACACTGATCTCTGGGATTGCATTACCGAGATCGGGCACTACGGCCAGTTTCTGGTTTGACGGCACGATAACATCATCACCTTCTACATCCCAGGATACCCCCAGCCGCTGGAAAACCGAAGCGATCATCGGTAAGTATTGAGTTCCCGCATTCCTTATGCGAATGGACCCGTGCGTGACAACCGCAGCACCAATGAAACTGACCACTTCCAGGTAATCCGGTCCGACGGTAAATTCTCCACCATGCAACCGAGGAACACCGGTGATATGCAAGGTGTTCGATCCCAAATTATCGATCTTTGCACCGCAGTGGTTCAAAAAATGACATAGCTCTTGGATGTGGGGCTCTGATGCAGCATTGCTGATGATCGAGGTTCCTTGCGCTGTCACAGCAGCCATAATGGCATTTTCTGTGGCTGTAACGCTTGCCTCATCCAGTAGAATATTCGACCCTTTCAGCCGTTTTGATCTGAAGTAGAAAACCTGCCTGGAACGATCGTAATCCGCTTTTGCGCCGAGCGATCGAAGTGCGAGAATATGCGTATCGACTCTACGCCTCCCGATAACATCCCCGCCTGGAGGTGGCAGGTGCAACTCTCCAGTTCTGGCGACCATCGGTCCAGCGAGCAGGATTGAAGCCCGGATTCGACGGCACAAATCGGGATCGAGGTCAGCTGGCCGGACCTGGGCAGCCTGGATCCGCCAGCTGTGATCGCCAGCTTTTTCGACATCGACGCCCAGTCCCGTGATCAGGGCCAGCATGGTTTCAACATCCTTTATTGCCGGGACGTTGTGCAGCACCACTGGCTCTTCAGTCAATAAACTTGCAGCAATCAATGGCAAGGCAGAATTCTTATTCCCAGATGGCGTCACTTCACCTCGAAGAGGTACTTCACCGTTGATGATAAATTTTTCCATGGTTAATCCCTTAATCTCTTGAGTGTGATTGGTGCGCTCTCCAGCAAGCCGAGTATTTCAGCAGCGCTCTTCCTGTAACTGACGATCTCCAATAAACCGCTTCCCCCGACCAAGCACCCACATTCGCCTTCTGTCAAATCTGAAAATGTTTTCACCCACGGCACTATGGTACCATCTGGAAGTTCAATTCCCATCTTTACGGCGGAATACTCTGATCCTGATTTTGAAACCTGATGATCCTTATGCCATGGGTTCAATCTATACTCTTGATCTCCACAGGGATAGAACCTTCCAATGCTTGTAAGTAAGTTGCCAAAGCGATCAGCGAACAGGATTTCACCCACGATCGTGTTTGGATCAATAATCTTTAGTAAAGGAAAAGGTAGCAGGACGACTTTGTCTGCTGGCACTCCCAGATCTGCTGGCTGGACTCCCGTTGCCACATAAGCAGCTGCCGGAGCAAAGATGTCCCGACCATGGAATGTGTTTCCCGTAAGCGGGAGCAAAAATTCCTGGTTCTTTATTACCCAGGCTCTAAAATTCGATGGCAGGATAAATGAAAACAGTCCATTATCAGGACCAATGAAAATGGCGGTTTCTGTTTCGATCGCTATTGGATCGCGATCAGTGCCCACTCCCGGGTCAACCACTCCGACGAAGATTGTTCCCTGGGGGAAGAAGGGCACAGACTGCCAAAGATACACAGCCCCCCGTTTGATATCCCCCGATGGGATATCGTGTGTGATGTCAATAATTCTGGCATCGGGCGCAATTTCAGCAATGACCCCTTTCAATATCCCGACAAAAGGATCCTTCATACCGTAATCAGTCATTAAGGCGATGATCGGATTGGGAATCATAACCAAAATTCTACAACAAAACAACTTTGTAAAGAATGTCCTGAGCTCGCGATGCTATAATTTCTGCCATGTCATTGATGATTCTAGTGTTGGGGTGGTTCGCAGGAATCTTCGTCAATTACATTGCGGATGTGCTGCCAAGCAAGAGATCACTTGCTCAACCAATCTGCCTGGAATGCGGTTCGGGACAAACCTGGCGCAATTATTTATTCTGGCCTCGCCAGTGCACTACCTGCTATCGTAGAAGACATCTGCGAACATGGATCACGGAGATATCCCTTGCTGGCATTACTTTGTGGTATTGGAACGGCACCTCGTCAAGCGTTGAGTTCCTCACTGGCTGGCTGATCATAATTTATTTTGCAACGGTCGTAGTCATTGATCTCGAACATCATTTAATCCTGCATCCAATAAGCCTGGCGGGGGGAATTATCTCAATTGCTATCGGAATGTGGCGGCATGGACTATTCGATACCTTCCTCGGTGGATTGGCAGGGGGAGGGCTGATGTTTGTCCTATACATCTTAGGGGGGCTGTTCGTGCGCCACATCGTCCGGCGGGATAAGGGTGATTTTGCAGATCAGGCGCTTGGATTTGGGGATGTGATCCTGGGCGGCGTTCTGGGTTTATTGATGGGGTGGCCAGCCATCTTCGCCAGTATTTTCATTGCGATAATCCTGGGAGGTGTGTTCTCGCTCGGCTTCATCAGCTTTTCGATCATCACACGCAAGTATAAACCTTATAAATTTATCCCTTACGGACCATTCCTAATTTCAGGTGCAGCTGCTCTTTTCTTCTTTAGAGATATCATCCTCATTTACTTTGATCGATAAAGATCTAAGGACCAAACATCTCTTCCACAACAGGTAAGATCTTGGTCCAATCAGGCAAAAGGACCTGAGCACCCTCCGATGTCGTAAAGGGATTTACCATCTCTCTGGTGATCACGCGGGTATCCATGTCACTAGATCCCACTCGCATCATCGTGAAAAGGATGCGGGGCCAAAGCCAGAATGGCACGTTGGTATCGATCGAATCGGACAAAGCAGAAATCAATGC
>CAYQDF010000146.1:0-7503 GCA_964416175.1 uncultured Anaerolineaceae bacterium | reverse complement strand
TTAATCTGGTTGAGACCGATCCGGAAAGGCCGGATCAAATTGCTATCGTAACGATCTCGAGACGGTTGACAGGTAGAATTGCCGCAGGGCATTGAGAATAGAGCGGACATGTTTACACGTATTCAAAATTCGTGGAAGGATTGGTTCAAGAGAAGTCCAACAGAACCCCAGGTTGATGACGTTCTGGCAAGCCGGGATGAAGCAGAGGTCCTGGACCTGGACATCGCACCAGGCGACCCCCTGCTGGCGTACCTGGTAAACGTTTCCGGCGTGGTCGAGATCGACCGGGTGAACCTGGATTCCCCGGCGCTGCGCACTCTAAAGGAACGAGGGATAAAAATCTGTGTCCCGTTGGTGAGCCAGGGGGAGCTGATCGGCCTGCTCAACCTGGGCGCGCGGCGAAGCGAGCAGGAATATTCGGCAGACGATCGGCGGCTGTTGACAACCCTGGCCACCCAGGCAGCACCGGCGCTGCGCGTCGCCCAGTTGGTGAGGCAGCAGCAGGCGGAAGCCCTGGAGAAAGAACGGATACAGCAAGAGCTGCGCGTGGCAAGGGTGATCCAGCAGACGCTATTGCCGAAAGAAGTGCCGGACATTTCCGGTTATTCCATGGCGGCGCACTGGCAACCCGCAAGGACAGTGAGCGGCGACTTCTACGATTTTGTCCAATTCGACGACGGCAGGCTGGCGGTGATTGTCGGAGATGTCACGGACAAAGGGATGCCGGCGGCGCTGGTGATGGCGACGACGCGCAGCATCCTCCGCACGAGTGCCGAGCACCTCGTTGCGCCTGGAGCCGTGTTGAAGCGGGCCAATGACCTGCTGGTCCCGGATATCCCGCCGAACATGTTCGTCACCTGCCTTTACCTGCTGCTCGATCCGGAAACTGGCGAGCTGCGCGTCGCAAACGCCGGACACAACCTCCCATACCAGCACACTCGGGAGGGGATCGTGGAGTTAAAGGCGCGCGGTATGCCGCTCGGCTTGATGCCCGAAATGGAATATGAGGAAATATCCGCCCAATTGAACACTGGCGACAGCCTGATCCTGTACACCGATGGGCTGACCGAAGCACACAACACGCAGGGGACTATGTTTGGTACGCCGCGCCTGCGCGAGCTGTTAGGAAAATACGATTGCAGAGAGGGCGTCATCGAATGTTTGTTGAACGAATTGGGAATATTCACAGGATCGGGATGGGAGCAGGAAGACGATGTCACTTTCGTGATTATCGAACGATTGGAAGGCTTATCTACAGAACAAGAGGACGCCAGCATGGGAGCATTAATCACAAAGTTCAGTCTACCAAGTCAGCCCGGCAATGAACGAGAAGCGATGGAACGCGTGGCTGAGTCTATCGAGACCCTGAACCTGCCTCGAGAGCAGGTCGAACGGTTGAAGACCGCTGTCGCTGAGGCGACGATGAACGCCATGGAGCATGGGAACCAATACCAGCCGGACCTGCCGGTCGACATCGAGGTGCATCTGGAAGAACAGCGACTCCGGGTGTCGATCTGCGACTGTGGAGGCGAAAAAATCATCCTTCAATCCCAAACGCCCGACCTGGATGCAAAGCTCGAGGGAAAGCAATCGCCGCGCGGCTGGGGATTGTTCTTGATCAAAAACATGGTTGACGAGATGAACGTCAGTTCGGACGGGGTACACCACATCATCGAACTGGTGGTCCACCTCGAAGGAGATAAAAAATGACCGGCAGGGAATTCAGCGCCAAAATCCGCACACTTTCCGGGCCAAAGAGCGATAAACGCACCATTGTCCTGGACATGTCTGGGGAGATCAACACTTTTGCCGAGGAAGAGCTGAACGAAGCTTATTCCCAGGTGGAAGAACACTCCCCGGAGATAATTGTGTTAAACTTCACGGATGTAAGCTACATCAACAGCACCGGGATTGCCTTAATTGTCGGGATGCTGGCGAAGGCGCGCAAAAATCGCCAGCGAATGGTGGTGTATGGACTGAGCGACCACTACCAGGAGATCTTCCAAATCACACGGCTGGCTGACTTCATGGATATCTACCCGGATGAGACCAGCGCGCTCGCCGACACCAGAGCGATCCAAAATACCTGAATCCAGAGGAGAGGGAAAAATGTCGAAAGCCAATGTGAAACTGAATTCACGCAAGATCGGAGACGGCCTGACCGTGATCGACATCCAGGGGGAGATCAACGCCTTTGCGGAGAGCCCGCTGATGGACGCCTACAACCAGGCGACCAGCGAAGGAGCGCGAACGATCATCTTGAATTTCAAGAACCTGGCGTACATGAACAGCTCCGGGATCGGCCTGCTGGTCACACTGTTGATCCGGGTCAAGCGGCAGAATCAACGCCTGCTGGCCTGCGAGCTCAGCGAGCATTACCAGCAGATCTTCGAGCTCACGCGGTTGAACGAGGCGATATCGATCTACCCCAGCGAGGCAGAAGCGGTGGCGAGCGTCAAGTAATCCATCGACATAGCCTGGTCCGGTCCCTGAAAACGGGATGTTTTTTCTTACAGTTAGAGAGGAGTCTTGAGGATGGACGACAAATCGAATGTCCAAGAGGGAAAGCGGGAAGCGGCCTGGGCCGCGCCGGTACACCACCTGGAAGTGAAGGACCTTCCCAGGGGTGCGGTAAATCTGAACGTGGCCGGGCGCCACCTGACCGGTCCGCTGCACGGCTTCGGCCAGCTCTGGCAGAAGACGTACCAGATCACGCTGCGCGGCTCCCCGGTCTCCCCGAGAGAAGTCATCCGCACCTGGAAGGAGAATTTTCAAAAATTCTGGCCCCCCGGCAACCGTTTCTTCGGCCAGGGGACCGGGATAGCGCCCGGTGAAGTTGCCGTTCTCAACCTGGCCGGCCCGGGGGGTCTGACCGGGCCCGGCGGAAGCCCGCTGATCTCGACCGGGATCATGGTGATCTACGCCGACGAGGAATCCTTCACATTCATGACCCCTGAGGGACACATGTTCGCAGGCATCATCACCTTCAGCGCTGCAGAGGGGGATCATGGCACCATCGCCCAGGTGCAGGCTCTCATCAGGGCGAACGATCCGATCTACGAGCTGAGCTTCCGGCTGGGTTTTGGACACCGTTCGGAGGATCAGTTCTGGGCGAAAACCCTGGAGAACCTGGGAGCAGCTTTCGGTGTCCACGAGACAGTGGAGAAAGTGGTGGTGTGCGTGGATCCAAAGCTGCAGTGGTCGGAGGCCAGGAATGTCTGGCAAAATGCCGCCGTGCGGACCGGGTTCTACCTGCTCCTGACACCACTACGCCGGGTGAGGGCAGGGTTAGCCGTCAAGAAAGCCTGACCTGACGACGGATGTCTCAACCAGAATACGATGCGATCGTCATCGGCGCCGGACCGAACGGGCTGGCTGCGGCGATCACGATGGCGCAAGCCGGGCGTTCGGTGCTGGTCCTGGAAGCCAGGGAGACTATCGGCGGCGGCACCCGCACCGCCGAACTGACCCTGCCGGGCTTCCGCCATGATATCTGTTCGGCAATCCACCCCCTCGGGGTCGGTTCACCATTCTTCCGCTCCCTCCCGCTCAGCGATTTCGGCCTGAAGTGGATCTACCCCCCGGCGGCTCTGGCTCACCCCCTCGACGATGACACAGCGGTACTGCTCAAGACTTCGATCGAAGAGACCGCAGCGGGACTGGGAGAGGACGGGCGGGCTTACCAGAGGTTAATGAGCCCCCTGACGGCAGGGTGGGAGGCGATCCTCGAAGATATCCTCGGACCGTACCCTTTCCCCCCGAGGCATCCTGTTCTCCTGGCGCGCTTTGGGCTGAGCGCCATCCGCCCGGCTGCCAGCCTGGCGCGCAGCCGCTTCCGGGGCACCCGGGCGAGGGCGGTCTTCGCGGGGCTGGCGGGACATTCGATCCTGCCTCTGGAGAAGATCGCGACGACGGCTTTTGGACTGGTGTTGGGGATGCTGGCGCACGGCGTCGGCTGGCCCATCCCGGCCGGGGGATCGCAGGCGATCGCCGACAGCCTGGCAGCGTACCTGCGCTCCCTGGGAGGGGAGATCCAGACCGGGTTCGAAGTAAAATCCCTCGGCGATATCGCCCAGGCGCGCGCGGTGCTGTGCGACGTGACACCGCGCCAGCTGATCCGGCTGGCCGGGGAGCGGATGCCCTCCGGATACCGGCGGCAAATGGAGCGCTTCCGGTATGGCCCGGGGATCTTTAAAGTGGATTACGCCCTGGCGGGACCTGTGCCCTGGAGGGCGCCGGAATGCGCGCGGGCGGGCACAGTCCACATCGGCGGCACGCTGGAGGAGATCGCCGCAGCGGAGCGGGCCGTCTGGCGCGGAGAGCACCCGGAAAAACCGTACGTGCTGTTCGCCCAGCAGAGCCTGTTCGATAGCAGCCGCGCTCCAGCCAACAAGCACACCGCCTGGGCATACTGCCACGTCCCGAACGGCTCGACGGCAGACATGGCAGGGCGGATCGAGGCCCAAATCGAGCGCTTTGCTCCGGGGTTCAAGGACCTGATCCTCGCCCAGCACACCTTCAACGCCCGCGACATGGAGGCTTACAACGCCAATTACATCGGGGGGGACATCAACGGCGGCAGCCAGGACCTGGCGCAGCTCTTCACCCGCCCGGCGGCGCGGATCGACCCCTATGCCACGCCCATGGAGGGGGTGTACCTGTGCTCCTCATCCACGCCGCCCGGCGGCGGCGTGCACGGGATGTGCGGGTACCACGCGGCAAGGTCGGCGCTGAGGAGGATGGAAGCCAGGGGATAAGGAGCTGTCGTCCAGTAAATGCAGCCAGGGAAATCGCATCGACCGACTTTGTTATCCTGAATAGAGCATTCAGGAATTATCCGTCTTTCGACTCCGGGTTGCGTACCACCCAGTGTGAACGTTGTCCCTTATGTCGAAGTCCGGCACGTAAGGCTTGATGTCGAGCAGTGGCGTACTATCAAACATGTCCACGTCCTCAACTTCTAACACGTTGTCTCGCCGCTTGATCAAGCGCACCACGGACAGACCGATGGGATTTGGCCGGCAGGGATGGCGCGTGGCAAACAGGCCGCGAAGTTCGTCGTCCAGGAAGGGTTTTACCCTCAACGAGTATCCAGACGAGCAATGGAAGACATACAATAGATGCAGGTGGGAGAAGCCGTCAAGGTCTCGCAAGCCCTCTGCAAACTGGGGGTAGACTTCAATCCACCCGACTGCCCTGGAGGTGGAGGACTGGATGGGCGTCTGGTTTGAATCGGTAAATGGCGTATGAATAACGCCAATCGGGCGCATGATAAATTCCATCAGGAAACTGGCCTCCGCCTCAATGGAGCCGGTCCACCCGATCCACGATCTTTCCTTCCACGTACGCCATGACGGCCTGATCGATGTCCTGGATGTCGGTGACCACCGGCTTGATGCCGCGCTTCAACAGGCTCTGGTAGGCACCCATACCCATCCCGCCGCAAAGCAGCGCCTCGCAATCGGCGATCGCTTCGGACATCCTCAGGTGCCTGTCGTGTGAAACCGGCCCCATACCGTGCAGCTGCCCGTGGCCTCCGGCCTCGTGCGGCTGGCCGGCGAATTCCGTATGGCCGGGTTTATCTCTCACTTCGCGTTTCACGATCTGCCCGTTTTCAACGGTCACCACCAGGTAATAGGGCGCCCGTCCGAAATGCTGGCTGATCGTCTTCCCATCATCTGTGATCAATGCGATTCGCATTCTTGTTGCTCCTCTTGTGTCATGGTTGATTAATCTTCCTGATGGTCTTCCGGGAGAGCCCCCTCCGCTGGATGGCCGCGGGCATCGTGCGCCGGCTTTGAGTCTCATCTGGAAATCGGGAGGGGACTGCGCTCCAGAAACGCACACCGTAACGCTCGACCACCTGAGCTCGCCCGCTGGTCATCAACTCCGCCAGAGCCTGACTCACCTGCCCCGGCGACCAGCTTTCCAACGCCCGTTCGAGTTCTACCTGGCGCATTGGGTGACGGGTGATGATGCCAATGACTGCGTCCAGCGGGTTTTCGCAGCTGCTCAGGTCAAAGCTCCCCTCCGCCGGTTGGACCACTTGGGCGATGTCTCCGAAGATAGCCATGGCCTGCATCAGGCGCTCGTCAGTCGGGGGCTGGACCCAGGTCTCGGCCGGTGGACGGGTGGGCAGGTTGAGGTGGACGGCATCCGGCCGGATCCTCTGGAGTTCCCGAGCGATCTCCCGCAAGGTCCGGGGTGAGTCATTCAGCCCATGCACAAGCATGACTTCGACCCACAGCTTGCCCCGGAATTCCTCCCTGAACGCGATCAATCCCTGCATCAGCCGCTCGAAGGTGAGCTCCGGATGAGGCCTGTTGACCTGGCGATACAGTTTCTCTGTCCCCGCGTCCAGAGTGGGCAAGACCGCATCCGCAACGGCTAACTCCTGGCGAACTTCCGGCAGATACAGCAGGGACCCATTGGTGATCACTGCCACCGGCAGCCGGGTTATATCTTTCACCCGCCGAATCAGCCACCCCAAGCCAGAGTGCAGGAGCGGTTCACCGGACCCGACAAAGGTCACCCAGTCGATCTCGCGTGGTTTATGAAGATGGAGGGCTTTCTGCACTTCGGCGAGGATGTCTTCGGATGGGTAATATTCTTTCCGCTCATTGACCAGGGGTTGGGTGCGCCCAAGCTGGCAGTAGACGCAGTTCCAGTTGCAGGTCTTCAAAGGAACTGGATCGATCCCCAGGGATTGACCGAGGCGGCGGGAGGGCACAGGACCGAAAACGTATTTCATCCCACACTCATTATACCACTATACTTGACAATGTCAATTATACTTGTATAATACTGTCAGGATCTGCCTCGAACAAGAAAGCGGAGGATCAGGATGGATGACGATTCAGGACCAAAGGTGGGGTCGCGACTGCGGATGCTGAGGGATCTTCAAGGGTTATCGCTGCGCGCGCTGGCCGAGCGCTGCGGGCTGTCCATCAACGCCATCAGCCAGATCGAGCGCGGCGAGAATTCTCCCACCGTCTCCACGCTTCACCGTCTGGCAACCGCGCTCGGGGTCCCCATCGCGGAATTCTTCCAGGAAGAGGCAAAACAAACGGTCGTGTTCGTGAAGAAGAACATGGGCCTGCGCTCCCGGAGCGATGGGGTCACAATGGAAAGCCTGGGAATCGGTCTTTCCAACCAGCAGCTGGAGCCCTTCCTCATGCAGCTCGAGCCGGGAACGGCGAACACGGACGACCCCATATCCCACGCGGGGGAGGAGTTCATCCACTGCCTGGAGGGGGAGGTGGAGTACTTCGTGGGGGATCGAGCCTTTCCTCTGGAGAAGGGGGACAGCCTGCTGTTCGACGCGACGCAGCCGCACGCATACCGGAGCCGTTCGCAGACAACCGCCCGCATTCTGATGATCTTTCAGGCTTCCCGGGACTTGCAGCGCGTGCAGCAGCTGCACCTGGAGAGGTAGGGTATAATGCTACCAACGCCCCTGTAGCTCAACGGACAGAGCACCTGACTTCGGATCAGGCGGTTGAG
>CAYQDF010000145.1:0-7548 GCA_964416175.1 uncultured Anaerolineaceae bacterium | reverse complement strand
TATCTTATTTATCCCATTCAAGGGTAAATTTCGTCCCCCTCCCCGTTCTACTCTCGACGCGCACGCGCCCTCCCTGGGCCTCTACCAGGCTTTTAACGATGGCCAATCCCAGCCCGCTGCCGTCGCCGGTCTGCCCGCGCCCGCGGTAAAAACGGTCGAAGATGTACGGCAGATCCTGTGGATCGATACCCGGCCCGCTGTCCGTGACCCAGATGCGGACGGCACCTTCCACGCGCTCGGCGCCGATTACGACGGATCCTCCTTGTGGAGTGAACTTCAAGGCATTGTCGAGCAGGTTTACCAGCGCCATTTCAAGCCGGGGCAGATCGCAGCGCAAGACCACCGGTTCGGCTGGCCTGTAGACTTGTAGATGGATCCCTTTTTCCTCGAACTGGGATCTGAAGGGGGAGGCGGCTGTTGTAATCAATTCACCAAGGTCGTGTTCGGCAAAGTCCAGCTCGATCAATCCCGCATCCAGGCGCGTTAGATCGAGGAGGTTGTGGGTGATCCACTCCAATCGGTCGACTTGGGCCTGGCTCTCGGCCAGGAATTCCGCCTGCGCTTCCTGGTCTTTAGCAGCCGGTCCCTGGAGCAGCGTCAGGAAGTTCTTCAAAGCTGTGATCGGAGTACGCAGCTCGTGAGAGGCATCTGCCACAAAACGGCGTAAGGCATCCCGCTCGGCCTGCAGGGCAGAGAAGCTGGCCTGCAGCTGGCCAGCCATCTGATTGAATTGCCTGGCCAGCAGCCCGATCTCGTCCTTCCCAAGATCAGTTGCGCGAACGGAGAGGTCGCCAGCTCCCATACGCCCGGCAACCTCTCCCAGCTGCCTCAATGGGGACGTCAGGCGCTGGCTCATCATCAGGCCGAAGAGGACTGCCAGCAGGACGGCGCCTGTCCCGCCCAGGAGAAAAGCACGCCGGGCGGCTGTCAACGCAGCAGCCCCGAAAGCCCGACCTGCGCTCACTTCAATGTACCCCACCGGATCACTTGGATCACCAACTGGATGGCGCACCAGGTTCGTCGACCTCGGTTGGGGGGTCTGTTCTGGTTCTGCGCCGCCCGGGATGGCTTCCCCCGAGCGGTAAGTGTCGCTGAATGCCAGGCGACCTCCCCAAGGCCCAGAGTAACGCCGCAGGCGCTGTAAGATTGCGTCACCCGGCAGACGCTCGGCCAGCGGCAGACCATCGAAGGGGAGAGTCAAAGATCCCTGGCTGGTCCACACATGGAGGCTGAGCCAGCCTTCCCCCTGGGGGGTCCTCCGGGCACCTGGCAGGACCAGGATCAACACTTCTGCCGTTCCAGGGATTCCTGAATCGGCGATGGTCTGGTTCTGGTCGTCCAGGATGCGCACTCGGGATTCGCCAAGGAAAGACGCGGCTTGAGCCAATTGCTGGAGCTCTTGAACCGGCGAGCCTGCAAGGATCAGGGGAAGCGCCTGTTCGGCGATGGCCTCGGCGTTGGCACGCAGAGCAGCTGTTTCTTGCTGCCGGCTGTAGCGTCGAATGATTTCCACCGATAACAGCCCGACGACGCTCACCGTCAGCAGGGCCAACAGGACGTAACTGGCAACCAGCCGCCAGCGGATGGAGTGAAACACCTCAAGCATCCTGGCCTGGACCGGTCATTTGAAGGATATCTGTCTGATGGAGCAGACGGAAATCAAAATTGGAGGCCTCGGGGATGTTTGGAGACTCTTGATCGATGCGGATGAAACCGCTGATCGTCACGCCCAAATAGGCTTTCCCAGCTTCGTCGGGATGCTCTCCCAGGACAGCCTTGATCTCAAGCGGCTCTTCCTCGCCTGCGCGGTATACGGTCAGAGTGATCCCATCGCCGGGTTCTCTTGCTTGTACCTGCTCAGCCAGGTCTGCGGGACCTTTGACTGGTTCGCCATCCACCTGCGTGATCACGTCACCGGCTTTCAGCCCAGCCTTGTCCGCCGGGCTATCGGGAGTGACGCGGCCCACGATAACCGCCCGCTGCACGCCCTCCGGCAGAGCTGGTAGATTCGGGCCGAATGGAGGGATGGTGAACGGGTCCAGCCTGCCGCTGAGCGGGCCTCTCCCACCGAACACGTCGCCGCACGGCCGCACTCCCAGGAAGACCTCCCCCTCCTGCTCGCCGAGCTCGACGGAATAGGTCAGCCTTTCGGAACCACGCTGGACTGTCGCCTCGATTGTGTCCCCTGGCTCCTTAGCCTGAATTGCTTCGAGTAAATTACGCGGGGAATTAACCGCTTCGCCGTCGATCTCCAGGATGATGTCACCGCGCTTCAGCCCGGCCTTTTCAGCGGGGCTGCCCGGGACGATCGCCGCGACTAAGACGCCCGCCTCGGAACTGGCATCTGTCTGCGTATCAACTCCTGTTTCGACAGCAGCCCGCGCCGGGTGGGTCTGCAGGATGAGGTAAGTTATCCCTGCTCCACCGACAGCTCCGACGAGAAGCACTGCAAAGAAGGCAATCACACCAACAATGATCCACAACCAGCGTCTGTTCATCTCTCCGACTCCTCCACGATTCGAAAAGACCTCCACCGATCTCCGGCAGGACTCACGCGCTCCCAATTACTCGTGGGCACTGCCGTGGTGATTCATATAATCCTGGGCCGCATTTTAAGTTGAGCAGCTTAAGCAGGGTTTATGGTTCTGTTAAGATTTCGCAACAATCGGGATTCGTTACGAGGCGGGGACCAGGCGCCTTATCGCGACCTCTTGCTCACTCTTCAACGTGCGCGTTCCGGTCGCCGGCTTTCTGCCTGAAAACATACCCGACACCGCGCACGGTGAGGATCCACTGAGGGTTTGATGGGTCAACTTCCAGCTTCTGGCGGAGGTGGCGGATGTGCACATCCACCGTGCGATCGCTCCCAATGAAGTCGTCGTACCCCCAGACAGCTTTTACCAGACCTTCCCGGCTGATCGGACGATTGGGGTGGCTGACCAGGTAGCGCAACAGCTTGAATTCGATAGGGGTCAGATAGACCGGCTGGTTCGCCCGTGTTACGCGCATCTCCTCCAGATCGATCGCCACATCTCCGAAGACGATTTTTTCGCTGTGGGAAGCTTCAGCCAGCTCTCCGTAGGCGCGCCGGATCAGCGCCCGGGCGCGTGCGATCAGCTCGCGCAGATTGTACGGTTTGACGACGTAGTCGTCGGCGCCGAGTTCGAGGCCGAGCACCTTGTCGAGCGCCTCGTCGCGGGCAGTGAGCATGAGGATCGGCATGCGCTTCCCTTCGGCGCGCAGCTGTTTGCAGACATCAAAGCCGCTCAGGTCCGGCAGGCGTATGTCGAGCAGGATCAGGTGGGGGTCTTTTTTGCGAGCCAGTTCCAGGGCGCGCTGGCCCGTCTCAGCCCACAACACGTTGAACCCTTCCTGGTCCAGAGCGTATTCAAGGCTCCTGGCGACCGCGCGCTCATCCTCAACGATCAAGATCGTCCCCTGCGACATATAATCAACAATTTTAACCCTCATCCCGGAAGTTGTGCAGGAAAGTATATGATGGACCCTGGAACCTGGTGAGCCGGCTGACAGTCTTATTAACATGAATTCGGGATAAGACAAACCAGCGCGCTGAGCGGAGTGGCGGGCTCCTGCGACTACTCCCGCGCAAGCTCGGGACTTTGACTGTGTTCCGCTCAGACATGTACCGAGGGTGCTGAGGGGATGCCCGCCACGCAGTCGAAGCGGCGGTTATTCCGAACTGACGTTTATGAATAAGTCCGCACGAACGGACCGTAAGGAGAGAAGTCGATGGTCGCCCTGGTTGGTATGCTGCTCTTTATCTTTCTTACCGGGATTATCGTCTGCGTCCTGTCCGGGTTGTTTTGGAAGGACAGGGATCTACGCTGAGAGCTGGAATGTGGGCTCCCTCCCCAGCGGTATATCCTGTGGACCAGGTACTGATCTCCCATGCATTGAGAATAATGTGGACCAGTCCTGAGCCGGGATGATGTTAACCGGCGCGCCCCGCGTAGAGTATAATCCCCTCGAGCGATCGTTGTTGAAAAAACCTAGCTCTGCCAGATCGAATGCTCTTCTATTCTGGCAGTGAATTCCTTTGGGGAGATCCAGTAAAAACGACAATGACTGTTACAAAGAATTACCTGATCGACATGGATGGGGTATTAATCAGCGGGGAGGTCGTGATCCCTGGCGCAGACGAGTTCATCGAACGCCTCAATGCGAAGAAAGCCAAATTCCTGGTGCTGACGAACAACCCGATCTACACACCAAAGGACCTGGCGCATAACCTGCAGAAGCTGGGGTTGAACATCCCGGCGGGGTTGATATTCACATCCGCCATGGCGACGGCGAACTTCCTGAAGAAACAGCGGCCCAATGGGACGGCATTCGTGATCGGCGAGAGCGGTTTAACGACGGCGATCCATGACGCCGGATACATCATCACCGAACACGACCCGGATTACGTCGTCCTTGGCGAGACCCACGCTTACAGCCTGGAGAGCCTGACCAAAGGCATCCGCCTGATCATGAGCGGGTCGCGCTTTATCGCCACGAATCCCGACCCTTCCGGCCCGACGGCGGCCGGGATCGTGCCGGCCTGCGGCGCAGTTGCGGCATTGATCGAAAAAGTCACCAACGTCAGTCCTTTCTTCGTCGGCAAGCCAAACCCGTTCATGGTGCGGTCGGCGCTCAATTTCCTGGGAGTCCACTCTGAAGAGACCGTCATCATCGGCGACCGGATGGACACCGACATCATCGGCGGCGTGCAGAACGGGATGGAGACCATCCTGGTGCTGACCGGCGTGACCCGCCCGGAGCAG
This sequence comes from uncultured Anaerolineaceae bacterium, assembly GCA_964416175.1. GTDB lineage: Bacteria > Chloroflexota > Anaerolineae > Anaerolineales > UBA4823 > CAYQDF01. The sequence goes on along the minus strand of CAYQDF010000145.1, from coordinate 2,764 downwards.
ATCGAGCGGTACCCTTATATCCCCACGCACGTTTACAACAGTGTGGCTGAGATCGAGATCTAGACTTTATTTATTTGTAATATTGCGGCACCGCGCAGCTGCCCGGACCGGAGCTTCTCTAAAGCCGCATTCGCTTCTAACAATGGGAAGACTTCGACTTCCGTCCTCACCGGCACTTTGGGGGCGATGGCGAGGAATTCTTCACCGTCCTGTCGAGTCAGGTTCGCCACAGAGCGGATGACTCGCTCCTCCCACAGCAAGTTGTACGGGAAGGAAGGGATGTCGCTCATGTGGATTCCGCCGCTGACCACCGTACCGCCCTTCGCCGTGGCGCGCAGGGCGGCTACCATCAGCGATCCGACGGGGGCGAATACCAGAGCAGCGTCGAGTTTCTCCGGCGGGAGCTCATCTGAACCGCCGGCCCAGACAGCGCCAAGCTGGCGGGCGAACTCCTGGGTAGCCAGGTCTCCCGGTCGGGTGAACGCGTAGACCTTGTTTCCCAGATAGGCCGCGACCTGGGTGATAATGTGCGCTGCCGCGCCAAAGCCGTAGATCCCCAGGCGCTCCTTATGCTCGCCGGCCAGGCGGTACGTCCGGTAGCCGATCAGACCGGCGCACAACAGCGGGGCTGCTTCCACATCGGAATAATTCTCTGGCAGCTGGAAGATATACCGCTGGTCTGCGACGGCGTATTCTGCATAGCCGCCGTCGAGGGTATAGCCTGTGAACTGCGGGTTTTCGCACAGGTTCTCCTGGCCGCGCCGGCAGTAGCGGCAGCTGCCGTCGGTGTATCCCAGCCAGGGCACACCGACCCGCTGCCCGGGTCGAAACCGGTCGACTTTTTCCCCGGACCTGACGACGGTGCCCACAATCTGGTGTCCCAGGATCAGGGGCAGCCTGGGATGCTCGAGCTCCCCATCCACGATGTGCAGGTCGGTGCGACACACGCCACAGGCGTGCACCCGGACGAGGACCTGGTCAGGACCTGGTTCCGGGACCGGGACCTGGCGCATCTTTAAAGGTTCGCCCTGCTTTTCGAGCACCATGGCGCGCATTGTCGCTGGCATTCCCATTGTCTTCTCTTCGATTACTAGGTCGACAGCTGCTGATCTCTCACTTGTTCCGCCGCGACAGGTCCGCGGTCAGGGATTACGCCTTATACCCGATCTGCCTCAGGAAACCCTTCCGCCAGGCAATATCGTCTTCGCCTTCGATCCCCTTGGGGGAAAAGCCGTCAACCACTCCCAGGATGGCGCGGCCCTGATCGGTTTCTGCCAGGACCACTTCCGCCGGGTTGGCGGTCGCGCAGAAGATCCGGCAGACCTCAGGGACCTGCTTGATCGCGTTGAGCACATTCACCGGGAAAAAACCTTCTCCGAGGAAGATAACGAAGCTGTGCCCGGCGCCGATGGCGGCGGCATTCTTCTGGGCCAGTTCGATCATCGCCTCGTCGGTTCCCGACCAGCGCACCAGGCATTTTCCGGAGGACTCGCAGAACGCCAGGCCAAACCTGATCCCGGGGACTGTAGAAACCAGGGCTTCATGCACGTCCTCGACAGTCTTGATGAAGTGCGACTGGCCGAGGATGAAATTGATGGCCTCCGGTTTTTCAATTTTGACACTCGTCAGGTTCATCTCCCTCTTCTCCATTCTCCAGCGAAGGTTCAAGCGGTTTGCGTGGCATCGAGTATATCATCGAAAAATATGGCGCGTTAGATTTATCCCTCCAGGAAGGAGATCAAGCGTTAACTCGGTTTAAGGTCGAGCGGCGTGGCGGGCGTCTTGAGCGGAACAGAGTCAAAGTCCCGAGCTTGCGAGGGGGTAGTCGAAGAAGCCTGCCCCGAAGGCGAAGGAGAACTCATCCTAAAGTGAAGTTATATATCTCCTGAGAGAGAAATTAATGCCGGGTGTAGTCTGGCAGGATGACAGGCGAAGGGACGCCCGCTTCCAGCCGGGAAGTTTCCCGGGCCTCGAGCCACTCCCGCAGGTGCTCCAGGGTTGGCTGCCCTGGCTGGACCCGGCTTGCCCACGCGGCAGCGGATCGACCTGCCCGCCGCCCAAAAACGCATACGTCGAGCAGGCTGTTCCCCATCAGGCGGTTGCGCCCGTGGATGCCGCCTGCGGCTTCGCCGGCGACGAACAGGCCCGGCACGCCCGTGCTGCCGTCCGGGCGGATGGCGACGCCGCCATTCTGGTAGTGCAGCGTCGGGTACACCAGAATGGGTTCGCGGGTCAGGTCGATGCCAAAGCGTTTGTACTGGCGGACCATTGCCGGAAGTTCGCGGGTGATGGTCCCCGGGCCGTGGATCAGGTCGATCATAGGCGCGTCGAGCCACACGGCCGGCTGCCCGGTCGGCGTGACCACGCCCTTCCCGCGCTCGGAGCATTCCCGGATGAAGGCTGCCGATTCGACGTCGCGCGTCTCTAAGGGGTAGACGAACTGCTCGCCGTCCACGTTTACAACCTGAGCGCCCAGGCCGCGCACTTTCTCGGTCACCAGCTGCCCCAAAATCTGTTCCGGATAAGCCGCGCCCGTGGGGTGGTACTGCATGGTGTCAATAAAGGATAATCTGGCGCCAGCCCGATAAGCCAGCACCAGACCATCGCCGGTGGCTCCGTAGTGGTTCGTGGTTGGGAAACCCTGATAATGCAGACGCCCACTGCCGCCGGTGGCGATGACCACAGCCCGAGCATGGACGATCATCCAGCGCCCGCTATCCAGGTCTTTCAGAACCGCACCGGCTGCATTCCCCTCCCTGTCGAG
>CAYQDF010000144.1:2686-7685 GCA_964416175.1 uncultured Anaerolineaceae bacterium | reverse complement strand
TTGCCAGACGCTGCACGGGCACAGCAACGGTTGAAGCGACGCGCTCCGGGTTCAGCAGGGCAAAACGCTTCGGCGCCAGCTCGCCGAGGATGAGATTCAGGTATGCAAGCACGATGACAACCAGGCCGATCGAGATCACACCTGCATACCTTTGCAAGACCGAGATCTGGCGCAGCAGATCTCCCAGCTGACGGGCGATCGTTGCCCCACCGAATGCACCCGCCAGAATACCGACCAGGGTAATCCCGATTTGTATTGTCGAAAGGAAATTCGATGGCTCGTTTGCCAGTTGAAGCGCCACCTCTGCCCCGGTGTTGCCTTCATTGACCATTTGCTGCAGGCGGGCTTTGCGGGATGACACGATCGCGATCTCCGCCATCGCCAGCGACCCATTCAAAGCGATCAAAAGGGCGATAAACAGAATTTCCAGCCAGATTCCAGACACCATCTCACTTTTCCTTATCCATCATCCGTCCGCCTTAAGAAGCGGTCGAAAAAATCCACCATTCGAGAGATAAACAGCAAATCCCCGTCGGCCCTGAATGTGTGCGGTTGATCCTGGTAATAATAACATTCGACAACTTTTCCGATCTGCGTCAACCGGTCGCAGAGGTCGATCGACCACTCCAGAGGGACTTCTGTATCCAGCCTCCCATGGTGGATGCTCACCGCAGCCTGCACATTGTCCAGGTAATTGATGGGTGAGATCCTCTTAAAAACTTCCGGAGGCGCGTTCAGTTCCTCCAGGCCGCGTTCGCCTTCGGAAAACACGTTGAAGATGCGTTCGAAATTCTTCTGTTCGTCCCCGCTCATCGCACCGTAAAGCAGGACCGCCTCCACATCGGGGCTGACGGTCATCACCCGGGTGGAAATCCCCCCTCCCATGCTGTGTCCCCATAAGCCAATGCGGGAAGGATCGGCGGAAGCCAGCAGTCCCGGTCTCCCACCCTGGCTTTGGACGAGCGCGATCAGATTGAGCACATCCACAGCCATTCCAACCCGGAAAAGGTTTGGACCATCATCCGAAGGGAGATACCCGCGTAGATTTGGATGGATTACCAGGAATCCGTTTCGAGCCAGTTCATCCGCGTATCGGGTGGTGTATGCCAGGGTATGGTACACCGCCGGGTCCACGTAACCATGCAGTGCGATCACAACAGGGAAAGGTCCATCTCCCGCCGGCAGGTTCAAGAACCCAAAAATGCGCAGGCCATCACTCGGGTAGAAAATCAGGTAGCGGGTGAACAGGCTGTTCTCTGCCATGGTCTCAACGATTTCAATCTCTCCGCCTCCAAAGACCCGGGACCGCAGATCTGGGATGCTCAGTCCCTCATAAGGATCGGGCGTCGCAGTCGGACCGGGTGCGGTTGAGTGCGCCGGCAGGACAGGGAGCGTGACCGTCAAGATGGGCGTGACGGTTACCGACCTCACCTCCGGGTCAGGTAGAACAGCGGAAGTTGAGCCAGATGCTGTCTCTGTGGGACGTACAGTCCACAGCTCTCCCGCCAGTCCGCACGCGGCCATCAGCCCGGAGACAGCACACAGAAGAACGCAAAATCGTTTGACTGACATTCCTTTGCAGTTACCGGAGCTCGCTGCCGCGGTAACCCAGGATGTTGCGGGCAACGACGAGGCGGTTGATCTGCCCGGTGCCTTCGTAAATATCGGTGATCTTCGCGTCCCGGAACCACTTCTCGAGCAATGTATCGCGCGTATACCCCAGAGGCCCCATGATCTCGACCGCTTTCTGGGTGATCCTGGTGACGACATCCCCCGCGCGGACTTTGCTCATGGAAGCTTCCAGTGGGTTCGGCTTGCGGTTATCGGCCATCCATACCGCCTTGATCACCAGCAGCCAGGCTGATTCGAGCATCACTTCCATGTCGATGATATCGCGTTCGACGCTGGACAGTTTCTGCCTCGGGAGCCCGTAGCGGATGGTCACCCCCTGTTGTGTGAGCAGGTCCTTAAGCAGCTCGAGAGTCGCCCGCGCGACGCCGATCCCCGTCGCCGAGACAAGGGGACGGGTGGCATCGAAAGTCGCCATCGCGCCTTTGAAGCCCTTCGTTTCCTTTTCCTTGACGACCTCGGGGCTGCCCAGGATGTTGTCGAACGGCACGCGTGCATCCTGCAAAACGATCGAAGCGGTGTCGCTCACCCGGATTCCCATTTTATGTTCCAGCTTCGTGACTTTGACGCCAGGCGTGCCCGCCTCGACCACGAACGGCCGCATGCCAGCTCGCCCGGCGCTTGGGTCAATCGTCGCCCATACGACGACGAATCCGTCGCTCAACTCCAGCGATTTGTGCCCGGCAGTTACGAAGATCTTCTCCCCGTTCAGGATCCACTCGTTTGTTTCCTTATCGAGGACAGCAGTCGTCCGAATGGCGGAGGTATCGGAACCACAATGAGGCTCGGTCATCGCCATTGCCCCGAAGGTCGGCTTATCCGTCTTGAACCGAGCCAGGAACTTTTTCTTCTGTTCTGGGGTGCCGGTCGCCTCAACTGCAGCCGCGCCCAACCCACCGCCAGGGGTGACCAGGTACATCCCCACGTCGCCCCACGAGAGGGTTTCAAGCATGAATGCGAGCGACTGGTAACCGATCTGCGGTCGTTCCTTTTTCTTTTCCTCCCGGGTTTCCTGGTCGCCTCCATTCTTCCGCTCCTCCGGCGCCAGCGAGCCTGCGCCAGCTGCCCGCATCGCCTGGTGCATGAAATTTATGTAATCCCAGGGGATCTCGTGCTCATGCTCGTCAAAGTAGCGGGAATGGGGGCGCATCATCTCCTCGGCGACCGTCTGCAGCAGGTAGCGCTGCTGCTGGATTGGTTTCGGTGCCTCAAACTCGATCATGGATTCCTCCTGAGAGATAATCTCTCCTCTTGACGCTTCTTCTCAGACCATTGCCAGCCCGGTGAAGGCAGCGATCCCCCTGCCGCAGCGCATCCACATTTCCACCGGGTGTTCGCGGATATAACCGTGACCGCCGAGGATCTGCACCGCCCGGTCGGTGACCATCATCGCCATATCGGCGGCCCCGGTGTGGGCCAGGTATGCAAGCTTGCCCGCATCCGGCAGGCTTCGATCGATCATCCAGCCAGCTTCCCAGGTCAACAGGCGGATCGCCTCGATCTCGGTAGCCATTTCTGCCAGCATGAATGCGATCGCCTGCTTTTGGGCGATCTTGACTCCAAAAGCTTCGCGTTCTTTCGCATAATCGCGCGCGTACTCGAAAGCTGCCCGGGAAAGTCCAACCCCCAGCGAGGCAACCGCCAGGCGTGTGGCATCCAGGATCGGATCGATCGAGTGTCCTTGCGAACCGCCCAGGCGGTTCTCCTTCGGGATGCGCACCTTCTCCAGGTTCACCCTGAAAACAGGCAGCGCCTTGATCCCCATCAGGGGCTGCCGGTCCCCGATCCGCAACCCTTCAACCTCTCCCGGGATGATGAATCCCTGGGTGACTCCATCCAGGCGGGCGTACACGATCATCGCCTCTGCTTTATCGGCGAAGGGCACGTAGACTTTTTCGCCGTTCAACTCGTAGGTCCCGCCCTTATCCCTGGCCTCAGTCGCGAGATCTTTTGGATCGAAATCGAACCGCGGCTCGATCATCGCCGCGGTATAAGGTTTCCACTCGGCCGCGATGACCGATGGCAGGTAGTGTTCTTTTTGTGATTGACTTCCGGCCAGCAGGATCGGCAGGGCAAACAGGCCAGGCGCGAGCACCGCCATCGCTCCAGCCAGGTCTCCCCAGGCCAGTTCCTCCGCCGCCAGGACGCCGGTGACTGCGGAATGCTCTCCGAAGCCGCCGTAGGCCTCAGGAATCGACGCCTGGAGAATGCCCAGTTCCCAGCCCTTCTCGATCAGGCGCGCCGGCAGCTGGGCCTCCTCGTCTGCCTCATGGGCTGCGGGACGCAGGTCGTTCACCGAATAGCGCTGGATGGTGTCTATCAACATCTTTTGTTCGTCGCTTGGTTCGAATGAGTACATCGTGGCCTCCTTCAATCTTCATATACGCCGGGATCTACACCCGCCTTAATCTGAGCGGCACAGGGCCGTTGGACGAATCTACCTCGCCGATATTTTCTATGGTCAATCTCCCCCGCTGGTACAGATACTCCACGTGCGCACCAGCTTCCTCCAGCGCCAGCAAAACATCATAGCCATTCACTCTTCCAAACAACTCCCACGACAGCTCTGCGATCGAATGGCTTTCCTTGAAGAACTCGAGCGCGCGGTGAATTCGTCCGGTGTGCACTCCGCGAATCTCAGCGATTCGAGCGCGCAGATCTTTGATCGGTCCATGGTGTCCGCTCAGAGCCAGCGGCGCATCTCCCGCCCACTCCTCTAATCGATCCAGGGACCGCAGATAGTGATCAAGGCCAGTGCTCAACGTCAACCTTTCCGGCGCCTGGTGAGGAGAGATGTCCATCAGAACATGGTCGCCGCAGAAGAGTACATCGTGCAGCCGGATAACCACGTGGCCGGCACAATGCCCCGGAACGTGCAGGAACTCGAATGGTCCGAGGCGCATTCCAACCGCTTCGTAGGTGAAATCGACCGGGACTGAGTGGATCAACTCTTTGGTGAACCGGTACATTCCCAGCAGGTTCGTGCGCGTTTCCGTGGAGACACCGGCTTCGATCAAGAACTCTTCCAACCTGTGCGAGACGATCACCAGTCTTTCTTCGTAATTTGTCAAATTCCGTAGATCGAGCTCATGCACCCCAACCTGAGCATTGGTTTTCGTGAGTACGTGCGCCAGACCCCCGAAATGGTCCAGGTGGCCGTGGGTGATCAGGATATGCGTCAGGTCTTCAAAATCGAAAGGTCTTCCTGAACAGGCAGTCCCGGCTTGAGCCAGGTGGGAGCCAAGATGATCGTTCGACGCGCCGTACCCTGAACCCACATCGATCAGGACGCGGTAATCCTCCACGAAAACCAGGTACGTGTACGCCCAGAATCCAGGGAAGACTTCGAGAGGCAGGCGGTAGATGCGTC
>CAYQDF010000144.1:0-2673 GCA_964416175.1 uncultured Anaerolineaceae bacterium | reverse complement strand
TTCGAATTCACTTCAAGATCCCATTGCGGCGAACGACCAGCCCGTTCAGGAAAAGATCTGCGAATTGATCTGCAATTTCACCGGCGGTCAAAGCGCCATCCTTTCTGAACCAGGTGACCGTCCAGTTCATCACTCCGAGCAGAGCCCGCGCGGAGAGGGAAGCGTCATTACACGCAAAAATGCCCGCCTCCTTCCCCTCCTGGATCAGATTGCGCCAGACCTGTTCGAAGCGGTCCCGCCTGGAGACGTGGCGCGTCCGGAATTCCGGCTCCAGTGAGCGGTGTTCGAGCAGCAGAATGGCAGCCAGGTTTTGATTTTCGCCAAGAGTGCCGAGGTAAGCCACCATTGCGCGGCGCAGCCTGACATCCGGCGGGTCTTCCGCGTTGACAGCAGCTGACACCTGGTCGATGAGGATATCCAGCGCCCTGTTCAGGAGATCGAAGAGGATTTCCTGTTTGCTCGAAACGTGATGGTACAGGCTTCCTTTTTGGAGGTTGACTGCCTCGGCGATGTCCTGCATGGACGTGCCGTGATACCCTTTCTGGCTGAAGATTTGCGCGGCAGCGTCAAGGATCTCATCACGCGTCATCGATTTACCTACCAAACGTTCGGTAGATTAAGCATAGCAAATTTTCGCCAAAAAGTCAAGTCAATAGGTCAGTTGGCTTCTGAGTGCAATCCGTGCGGTCAGGCCTTCAATGGTCTATGCTTTCAGGGCAGTGAGGGGAAAGTCAACAATTTCATTGGATCAAAATGGCGGAACTCCCCGCTCGTACGCCATCTTTTATAAGCCTCCATCTCGGCGATGGTGGCTCGGGTATCGTAGAACCGCATGCTCGCGAAGGTTGTCCCCGCGGGACCGATCCGCGTCTCCAGGTGGAGATGCGGGATATCGGTGTTCCCACTCATCCCGACTTCTCCCAGGAGCTGGCAGGCTGCCACACTCTCTCCAAGCCCCACCGCCGGCGGTTGATTCATATGCGCGTATAAATGGTACAGCGATTCCCTTTCCCCGATCTGCAACTCGGCGATCAACCTCCCAAGAAGGTCCTTCCGGCGGGTCTCGATGATGACCATGTTCCCATAGGGATACAGATCCTGGATTGCGGTGATGACGGTCCCTTGGAGGATCGCCTGCACCGGTTCGCCGAGCATCGAATCTCGGTCCTGATAGTGCCAGTAGCTGAAATCCACCCCGTGGTGCCTCTCCTCCCGACCTGGTGGAGGCGGATCATAAGGATCGCTGATGATGTCAGGCAGTTCCGCAAGCGGATGTAAGGAAAGCGGGGAGCAGAGTTCAAATGTCTGGGTTGGGTTCGTCAGAGGACTGATTGGCGTGACTGCTTGATCCTCAGCAACCCGATCGATCGCCATCCGGGTCTCCGGGGTGAGAGTTCTGACATTTTCGTGTGAGGACAACGGATCAGTTGGTGTCACCTTGACAGGGGTTACCCGAACATCCGCTTGACACGCAACCAGGATTCCAAGGTTGAACAAACAGGTCGATATCAAGGTGAGGCGCATCAGCTTGATTATAAAATTATTTTCTTGCTCTGTTGCAAGGAGTTGGAAAACTAAAAAGCTATGTGTCATTGCGAACCGCCGAAGGCGGTGAAGCAATCTCCTGGCTGGTTTGGAGACTGCTTCGACGGCTGCGCCGCCTCGCAGTGACACAATAATCTATGCTTGCAACAAAGCATTATTTTCTAATTAATTCTCCTCTCCATGTTTGAGGTAGTCCATCGAGATAAGGCTCTCTTATCAATGAGCGGGCTGGAATTGAATCATCCATACACACTCCGGCAATTGGTTGAAGAACTCAAAACCCCAGGATTGGAGCAGTCTCGCCATGAACACTGGATCTTATCCTGGCGAATATCATGTAAAATGAGAGGACCGTGTATAAGTAAATATCCCGCAAGGGGGCGTGCTAAGCAAGAGTTATGCCGCTCGCCGTGGTCAGCGGAAACCGTATCCGAAAGCACAAGAAGGGAACGTGCGATGAAGAAGCAACCCAAATCAGTCTCCACTCGAACCCCGCCCACGCCCTCAGAAAGCCATGCCGACATTGAGGAATGGCTGCGGCGTGTAATGCCGGACTTGCATCCTGTCGTCAAGTACCTGGACGATTTGATCCGCCGGACTATCCCTGGCCTCCAGTATGCCCTCAAGTGGCAGAAGGCGTACTACGGGTTGCCACAACGCGGGTGGATAATCGAGCTGGTCGCCTACGACGTCTCCGTGAACGTCGTGTTCTTCGGCGGCGCAGACTTCGACCCTCCTCCGCCGCTTGGGACCACCGATCGGAGCCGCTACATCAAGGTCAAGACGCTCGAGGAGGCGAAAGCACCTAAGATGACCAATTGGATCAAGCAAGCGGCGCGCGTCCCCGGTTGGAAGTGAGAATCCGCAGGCAGAACTCCCCACACCCCGCGAAGAATCAAATGGTGGCAGCCTCGGCATTGCCGGCGAGTAGAGACCCGACGAAATGCGTCAGTGCTAACCAGAAGTCGGGCTCCGAGCGGCCTAACAACTCGCTGGAGCCGACCTGGCAAACCCACGGTTAGCGATTGTCCGATAATAGTCCCGGGCTGGTCAGGCGGCTCAGCTCGAGGCCATTAGGTGGCTCTTGAGCAATTAACGCGGTTTATTGACGCCATTTCAATTACAGGT
>CAYQDF010000143.1:5241-7699 GCA_964416175.1 uncultured Anaerolineaceae bacterium | reverse complement strand
GGTGCGCCATGAACGGCGCGCCGAAGCAGGCGCTGAAGGTCGCCTTGGGCTCAGTTACGCCGCGCTCCGTCCCGGCGACCTTGGCGGTGTACCCGGAGATGAAGTGGTACATGGTCTGTTCGGGCGTCAGCCGTGCGACCGGCGGCAGCACCCCGAAGGCGTCGGCGGTCAGGAAGACGATGTGGCGTGGGTGACCACCCCGGCCCGAGCGGGTCGCATTCGGGATATGGCTGATCGGGTATGCGGCGCGGGTGTTTTCGGTCAGGGAGTCGTCGTTCAAGTCCAGGCGGCGGGTATTGGTGTCGATGCTCACGTTCTCCAGGATGGTGCCGAAGCGGCGGGTGGCGGCGTAGATCTCCGGCTCTCCCTCCGGGGAGAGGCGGATCACCTTGGCGTAACAGCCGCCTTCGAAGTTGAAGACGCCGCCCTCGCTCCAGCCGTGTTCGTCGTCGCCGATCAGGGTGCGCGAGGGATCGGCGGAGAGTGTGGTCTTGCCGGTGCCGCTCAAGCCGAAGAAAAGCGCCACGTCGCCGGCCGGGCCGTAGTTCGCCGAGCAGTGCATGGGCAGGACGTTTTGAAAAGGCAGGTAATAGTTCATCGCCGTGAAGACCGACTTCTTGATCTCTCCGGCGTATTCCGTCCCGCCGATCAGCACCATCCGCCTGGCGAAATTGACCAGAATAAAGACGTCCGAGTTCGTCTTGTCCAGTTCGGGGTAAGCGTGAAAACCGGGGCAGTCGATAACCACGAACTGCGGATCGTGGACGGCCAGCTCTGGCGGGGAGGGTTGGATGAACAGGTTACGGACGAAGAGGCTGTGCCAGGCATACTGGGTGACGATGCGGATCGGCATGCGGTATTCGGGATCAGCCCCGCACCACAGGTCCTGCACGAAGACATCCTTGCCCTGCAGGTAAGAGGCCATCCGGCGGTGCAGCTCGTTGAAACGGTCCTCGCCGATCGGGCGGTTGGACGGACCCCACCAGATGTGCTCGCGGCTGGAGGGCTCGTCGACGATGAATTTGTCGTTGGGCGAGCGCCCGGTGTACACCCCGGTCCGCACCACCAGCGGCCCCAGGTGTGCCATGATGCCCTCATTGCGCTTGATGGCCTGTTCGTAGATAGCAGGGGTGGGCAGGTTCCAGCGGACGGTCTTGAGGTTGACCAGGCCGTGGGTCTCGAGACCTACGGGGCTGTGCGGATGCGGACTGTATTCTTGAGACATAAGGAAAATCCTTGATTTCTGAATTTCGAGAGTATACCCGTCTTATTCAATTCGAGGAAGGATTTGTAGTGGTGAACCGACAAAGTGTTATGGGTGATGAGGAAATACTCTCCTCCGAATTGTTGACTCTGGCCAGGATCTATGTCCTGATGATATATGATTCAGGTGAAGAAAACGTCCAGGAAAGCAAACAAGGCGGGAGGGTTTATAGATGAAATCATGTCTCTCGAACATCCTGGGCATCAATCCGGATGGCACCTGGCTGGCGACAGAATTCAAAGAGGGAGTGACCGGCTGGGTTTCCGCAGAGTTCATCGGGTTGGACAATCCGGATCACCCGGTGCCTGGTTACAATCCGTGATGGATAGATAGACAAAAACGCGCCCCTGAGACCTTCAGGGGCGCGTTGACAGTTAAATCAGGACGGGCTGCCCTAGGCCACCGGCTCCGGGATCATCCCTTCCAGGATCATCTCGAGCGCCATCGTGTGGCTGCACCGACCCCGGGTTTGAAAGAAATCACAGTCGCAGTTCCAGACACCATCGTGATAATCGACCGTATGAGGGTTGTTCTCTCCCTCGAATGTCACCTTGAACGCCTCGAAGCGGATCCGGTCACGCTGGGTTGCGTAGCGCTTTGCCTTCTCGATCTTACCGATCATCCCATAATCCATAGTCCGTTTGCTCCTTTCCAGGCGAGGTATGATTAAGTAAACAGGCACGCGTGGAATCCGCGTGCCTGCTCAATCCTGCTGGAGATCTCGGGCGAGACTCGTTTCATTTACGAATTTTCTCCGGTGCTTTCAGTATAAGCCGAGTCCGAAGGAAAGTCAACCGCGGAATCAATTTTTTAAGGGAATACCAATCAAACTCTGCGTCCTGGATATTTGCGGTGAATATATCCCAATCAAAATGAGGATAAAGTGCCGGTGCTGCGAGCGTAGTCCTCCGCCCGGCGGTACAGTATGTATCCGAATGCCGGCATGAGCAGCCCGAAAATAGTCACGATAATGATCTCCACTCCGATGGGCGCCAGCTCCGGGAACCCCGGCGGGAATCCCATCAGCGCAGAACGGAAGGCGTCCACGCCGTAAGCGAGGGGGACCAGGCGCGAGACGGCGAGCACAGGCGCCGGCAGCGCCGAAAAGGGGAAAAAGTTGGCGCAGAGGACCAGGAAGACGAACTGGAGCAGGTTGGCCATCGTCTGGGCAGTCTCGCGAATGCGCAGGGTCAG
>CAYQDF010000143.1:0-5141 GCA_964416175.1 uncultured Anaerolineaceae bacterium | reverse complement strand
CTGCTCGTGACGGACGTTGTACCCGATGGTCCACAGCGTATCGCTGAGGAACATGAACAGGATGAAGCCGTAGATCACCACGCCGGCCGGATTTCCGGTTGCGGCCTGTTCGCCCGCGCCCTGATTGGCCAGTCCCACAGAGAAAGTTTTGCTGCCCAGGGTGAAAATGGCCACGATCAGGAAGACCTGCCCAAACGACGCCACGAAGTTAACCGGGTAGCGGGCGATCAGGATCAGCTCCTTGCGAACCATGGCAAGAAAGACTGAGGATTTCAGATTGAGGATTGCTGATCGTAGATTGGACACGGTGGGCTGAATATCTCCCAATCAGAATTTTTTACTCTCACACTCTTCGGGGCAACAATCCAAAATCATCCATCAAAACTGGCCCACGCCCTCGTTCCGTCGGACGCTTATCTCGGCCCGCGTGAACACCCAGTAGCCGAGCAGGGGGGCGACGAGCATGAAAGCCCAGAGGACCGCCAGATCGAGGTACCACTCCTGGAAGAAGAATCCCACGCCCAGCAGGGCGGAGCGCACACCGTTGGTCATCCAGGTGGGAGGGAAAAGCAGCGCCGCGAGCCTGAGGAGCGGCGGGAAGAAGGCGATCGGAAAGAAGATCCCCATCAGGAAGCTGATCCCCCACTGCATGAGGTTGATCAGGGCATTGGCTTCTTTGACTTTGAGCACCAGGGCGCCGAACAGCAGGGTCATCCCATAGAGCGGGATCAAGCCCGAAAAGATGAACAGGAAAGCCACACCCAATGATGCAAACGAGCTCGCAGAAGTCCCGCCGCCGAAAGGCTGGACCCTCAGGATCAGGGAACCCACCAGGAAGGCGGCGAACGCCGAAAAGACCCCGCGCAGGCAGCTGTAGAGGGCCGTCCCCGCCGCCACCCAGATGCGGTGCGTTGGGCTGAGATATAAAGCTTCCAGCGTCCCGGTCTCCTGCTCCCAGCGCAGCCAGTACGCCATGTGCCAGAAGGCATAGCTCACGATCATGAAGACGCTGGAGCCGATCAGCATGTAAGCGACGTAGTTGGGTGTGCCGGTGTTGGCGGCGAAGGCCGCGGCCGCGTTGGCGCCGGCGGTTGCCCGCCCAAGCAGGATCGGCATGGCCGCAAATACAATGGGAACGACGATATCCAGGAGCAGCTGCCCGGGGTAGCGAGAGATGGTCAGCATGCGCATGCGGGTGCTGGCCAGGACGACGGCGAGCCGGGAACGGAAAGTTGGAGAATAGTCGGGCATCACGCGTGGGATGTGTTCCTGCCGATCACCGGGCGCGGGTGTCCTCGGCGAGGGTGCGCCCGGTTTTGGCGATGAAAACGTCTTCCAGGGTGACTTCTTCCGGCGAGATTTTCTGGATCAGGGCGCCGGCCTGGCTGAGCGCTGCGATCAGCAAGGGAAGATTCCCGTGCCCGTTGGTACTGACCACGGTCAGCAGTTCGGTCCCTTCCATTGAGGTGCGCGTCGCCTGCCGGACGCCGGGGACCTGCCTGACTGCGTCGAGTGCCCGGGACGAGATGACGCCTTCGATCCGGACAACCTGCTCCCGCTCCAGGGAGGCCTTCAATTCATCGATGGCGCCCAAAGCGAGCAGCTGCCCGTGGTCGATGATGGCGACCCGATCACAGAGAGTCTCAGCCTCCGCCATGATGTGGGTGGTGTAAATGATCGTCTTCCCCTGGTCGTTGAGATCGCGCACGATGGCGCGCAGTTCGCTCGCCGAGGGGACATCGAGGGTGTTGGTCGGCTCGTCGAGCACCAGGAGCGGCGCGTCGTTGATTAAAGCCTTCCCAAAGGCGAGTTTCATCTTCTGACCGGAGGAGTAGGTCTCCACCGTACGGTCGGCGAGATCCCCAAGCGCTAACAGGTCGATGATCTCCTTCGACCGCCTCCTGCGGGCAGCGGGAGGGAGGTGGTAGAGCGCGCCGAAGTAGTCGAGGTTCTCGCGGCCCGTCAGCTTCCAGTACAGGCCGCGCTCCCCCATCAGCATGCAGCCTACCGTCGCCCTCACCTGGTTTTCCTGTTTCCTCACGTGGTAGCCATTCACCCAGACGTCCCCGCTGGTTGGCAAGAGCAGGGTAGTCAGGATCTTGATCAACGTCGTCTTGCCGGCGCCGTTCGGCCCCAGCAGCCCGAAGATCTCACCAGTCTGAACGTCCAGTGTGACGCCCCGCAGGGCCTCGACCGCCCTTTTTTCAGACTTGAACAGCCCCTTCCGCTGGCGCACCGTATAGGTCTTGGAGAGGCCTTCTACCCGGACCGTACCAAGCATCCTGTCTTCCTCAATCCGATAATCGCAGCTGCATCCAGATCAACGTCTGCTGGCGGTGGAAGCCTGCCTGTTCGAGGGCAAACCCGGCCCGGCCTCCCGGGTAATCCAGCACCATCCGCCGCCGCCCGGGCAGCCCCCGGCGCAGCGCAGGCATCAACACCTCCACAGCCTGCTCTTCCAGCTGCGGGGGAGCCGCAAGCCACAGGTGGTCGGCGTGGCTTGGCTGGGGCTGCCAGGCAAGCACGCCCAGCAGGGTTCGCCCCCGGACGGCGCCCCACAGGCGCACCTGCGCGCCGGAAAAAAACCGGTAGAGACTTCCCCACACGTCCGGCCGCAGGTTGTGGAGCTTGAAGGGGAGGTGCCAGGTCAGCTCAGGCGGGTACGTTTCCAGCAGCCACTCCCGCTGGAGATGCCAGTGTTCCGCCGCCGGTCTGACCAGGCTGCCCCTGTCTGGGACGGGGGAGGTCTCGCCGGATGTTTCTAAGGTAGCGATTGTGCTGATCTCCCAAGAAGTGCGCCGCGCCCGCTCAATGAAATTGAGGGATAAGTACAGGCTTTTCGCTGCCAGGTTCTCCTCGCGCACGTGCAGCCAGACCTCCTGAGCGCCCCGCCTGCGAGCGTGCTGGATGGCTGCGCTGGTCAGCGCGCGGGCAATCCCCCGCTGGCGGTAGGCAGGGTCCACTGCGACGTTAGCGATCAGATAGTTGCGGACCCCGCGGCTGAGGTAGGGGATCAGGCTGAGGTTGCCGGCCACGCGGCCGCTCTCCTCCCAGACGTAGCCGGTCAGCGGGAGAGATACATTTTCCGCGACCGCCATCGCCCACCGCAGGTAGCGCGGGTTGCGCGCTGCTGCGTGCATCTGGTCGACATAGCGGCGGCCGTCCTCGTCGAGGGTATCGGCAAAGCAGGCTTCCACCAGGTCCGCCACGGCGTTCAGGTCCCGGCTGACATCGAAGGGGCGCAGATGAGCGCCAGCTAAGGTAGAATCGAACGGTCGAGTGATGGTGCTCATGGGGAGACGGGTCAGCGAGCGAATGTTTAACTTCTCAATTTTACACCATCCGAATTGGGTTCAGAGCAGACTCCCAGGGTATTGGCAAGTCCCGCCAGGATGTAACCCTTGCGCTCCGCGCCTTGAGGATTTACAATTATTCAAACAATTGTTCTGAAAAAAGGCCACGACGCGAGAAGCATGCCACTGGACTATCAACAGATCCGCGAGCAGGTGATCCGGTTGGGGGAGAAGGCCCCCGCCCGGCAGCAGGAACTGCAGGAAAAGCGAAGGCGCGCCAGGGAGCTCCTGGAAAGCCACGCCCGCGGCCTGGAGGACCTCCGCAGCAAGATACAGGATGTGGTCCGCAACTACGATCCAACGCTGCGCTGCGCGCTTCCGGTGAGTGAACCGCTGGACGCGGTTTTTTCATCCCCGCCCCTGCATGGCCCGGTCACGATCATCGCCGCAGACGGCTCACAGATTACGCCCGACCGGCACGCTGAGGTCGAGTACGGCCTGATCAACGTGGGCGCAATCTGCTCGCGCACCGGCTCCTCCGAGGCGCCACAACAGACGATCGAGAGCGAGCTGCTGTTCGACGAAGACCTGTACAATCGCACAGGGATGATCACCGAAGCGCGGCTGGCGCTGCTGCGGGACCTAAAGGAGAGGACCATCCTCGCCGATCTGGCGAAAAACGCCGCGCCGCCCCTTGTCACCTTCACCGACGGGCCGATGGAACTGTGGGTGACGAGAGATGTCGGGGTGGAGGCGACGGATATCCAGAATAGCCTGGCAGGCTACCTGGACGCCCTGGAGCGCCTCCAGCAGATGGGCGTGGTGACTGCCGGTTACGTGGACAAGCCCTCCGCCAGCCTGGTCGTGCGCCTGTTGGAAATCGCCGCGCTGGAGCGTTCGAGGCTGGCGGAAGTCCGGGAGTGGATGCCTCTGCGCGGGGTCACGGATCGCCACTTGTTCTCAAGCCTCCTCGGGCCCGGGGAACGCTCGGCGGTGTTCGCGCTGCAGTCCCAATCGGCGTCGAGCTACCACGGGCCGCTGGCGTTGCACTTTTTTTACCTGAACGTCGGTCGTGAAGGCAGCTCCTCCCTGGCGCGCGTCGACGTGCCCGCCTGGGTGGTCGCGACAGATTCCATGCTGCACCTGCTGCACGCTGTGCTCGTTGACCAGTGCCGGAGGCTGGGCGCCCGCACCTATCCTTATCTCCTGCACCGCGCACACGAGACGGCGCGGGTTGCTCTCCCGGAGAAAGAACAGGTCACCCAGATGGTCTTGCAAGAGCTGCTGCGGCGCGGCGTGCAGGTCGAGACAGGTTCCCAAAAACAGGCTTTAAAAGATTCGGAAGGCAGGACGAGGTATGAATCATGACCGCCATTGAGATCGGTCGGCTGCTGCGGGCCGGCACCGGCGGCTTCGTGGTTGGCTGCCGGGTCAACCAGCTGGAGGCGCCGTCGTTCGGTGCGCTGGTGCGCGTGCCTCAGGCGAACGAGACTCAGATATACGGGCTGATCCACGAGATCGCCATCGACGACGATGGCCTGGTCAGGCAGCTGGTCACCGCAGAAGGCGTGAGCGCGGAAGTCATCGCCGACAACCGCCAGAACCGGAACGTCCCCCTGGAGATGCGCGTGCTGGCGGTGGGATACGCCGCAGGAGGGCAGATCTACCACCTGCTGCCGCCCCGCCCTCCGCTGAGCCTCGATGCAATCTACCTGTGCGACCCGGAGGACGTCCGCCGCTTCACATCCGCGGGTCAGTTTGGCTACTTCCGCCACGTCTTACGGGCAAAGGAACTGCCGGTCGGCGAGCTGCTGGCGGCGCACATCCAGCAGGCGCGAGAGGCCCATC
>CAYQDF010000142.1:0-7706 GCA_964416175.1 uncultured Anaerolineaceae bacterium | reverse complement strand
CAAGGATCTTCCCAGGTGAATTACGGGTCAGCCCTCTGACCAGTCTGGCGAGGGAGTGGCTGTTGCCAGGAGGGTCTGCAGGATCCACCCCTGCAGACCCTCTTGAGTCTCGACATGGACCCAGGTGCCGTCGGCTTCCTGGACCGGATTATCCGGTAAAACCAGGAGGATTGACCCGTTGGGCAGGATAGCCAGGCTGGTCGCCTCGAAGCCAGGTTCCGCGCGCAGATGGGCGCCGCCCGAATCGCCGGCAACGACGAGCGCCAGGATGGGGGTCGGCGTCGGCGTGGCTGTACGTGTCGCAGTCGGAGTGACAGTAACCGTCAACGTCGGAGTCAATGTGAGCGTGGGGGGGCGGGGAGAAGGTGTGGGGGGCTGCGTTGGAGTCGGGGTGAGGGTCGCAGTGGGCAGGGGGGTGGGTAGCGCGAGCTGCGCGCTGAATACCGCTCCCACGCCACTGATCCCGATTGCAAGGACGATGCATAACAGCACGACCGCCCCGCCGAGGGTATACCCAAACAATGTGAGCGGTCGAAAGCCTAGTATCGCCAGGACAAACGCCCCAAAGAGGATTGCCCACACCAGGTGAAGTACAAAAACGACCAGGCCATCGGGCCAGAGATTTGCCAGTCCGCCCCCCAGGCCAATCCCGCCTGTCGAGAGGGGAAGGTACAGGCCATACGCCAGGGCAGCGCTTGGCAGAATCGCTTTACTTTCCGATTGCACCAGTCCGGCTGCAGATAACCCGGCACCTAAGGCGATTAGCAGAAAATTCGGCCAGGCCAGCTGCGCGTTCAGGTGCGCCAGCGTGAGGTCCAGCGGCAGCCAGGGGCGGGCAGCGATCCCGGCCAGGCAGCCTGCGCCGAACACCAGTACGCCGCCGATCGCCAGGCCAACCAGGCTTCGGAAGAAGAAGCGCAGTGATCCGACGATAGTCCCCAAAGACAGGCCCACCACCGGCCCCATCAAGGGGGAGAGCAGTGCCCCCAGAACCAGCAAAGCAGGCTCGTCCAGCAACAATCCGAAAGCCAGCACTGCGCCTGCCAGCAGAGAGAAAAGGAAAAAATCGAAAGAGGGGGAAGAGCGGTGAGCAACGCGATCCAGAGAGGAAGCGCGGTCTCCGGGATCGAGAGGTGTCAGCAGGCGACGAGCCCGCCTCCGCCGGGCAGGTGGCAGTTCGTCCGGATCGTCCGGGATGATCGCCGAATTGAATTGAGTCATTTCCTCAAACTGGCCACAATACGGAGCGGTTTTTCCAACAACTCGAAGGCGGTAAGTATATCCGGTATTATACGATATAGTACAATAGCCGCCAGGTCAGACCATGCACCCTCGCTCTAAAAAAACCTTTCTCATCGCCTGCCTTGTCTTGTTCGCCGCTGCGGCGTGTTCGAGGCAGTCAACCTTCCCAATTGACGCCACAGCGCCGGCCTCGACGGGGGTAGTAAACACTACCCCCCTCCAGACATCCACGGCGAGTCCTGCGACACCAGACAGCGCTGTCTCACCGGTCCCCCGCCAGGCGCGCGTGATCCTGGCAGCACCTGCCGGGACCGACGCTCTCCTCCTGGAAAGCATACAGATGACCATCTCTCGACTGGCGGCGGCAGAAAACCTGGATTTCGAAGTCAAGACCTCGCTCACGGCAGCTGACCTGACGCCTGATGTTCGGATTGCAGTCGTCACCCAGCCTCCCGGTTGGGAAGAAAATGCGATAGACCTGAATGGTCTTGCGGCAGCCGCGCCGGCGATCCAGTTCCTGGGGATAGACGCTCCAGGGGAGGTATCGGAAAATGTCAGCCTGATCAGGACCGCGGGTCCTGATCAGTTAGGATTTCTGGGGGGATATCTGGCAGCAGTGGTCACTCCGGAATGGCGTGTCGGCGCACTCGCAGCCAGCGGAGACCCCGCTGGAGTTGCTGCAGGGCAGGGCTTCTTGAACGGCGTGGTTTTCTTCTGTGGATTGTGTCAGCAGAAATACCCCCCATTCTATACTTACCCAATAGAAATTGAACTTCCTTCGACTGCCAGCCCGGCTGAGCGGCAGGCTGCTGCCGCGACCCTGATCGATCAGGCTGTCCTGACAGTCTACATCGGACCAGGAGTCAGGGACGAGGACATTCTTGCGGTTCTGGCTGAAGCGGGCCTCCGGTTAATTGGCAGTCAATCCCCGCCAGCCGGGTTGAAAGACCAGTGGATCGCGACCATCTCGAGCGATGTCCCAGACGCCATCCAGGCTGCCTGGCTGGATCTGTTGGCAGGCAAAGGCGGTACAGAAAGGAATGCCCGGCTTGTACTGAAAGACATCAACCCGGATTTATTGAGTCCAGGTCGACAGCTCCAGGTTGAGAAATTGATCCCCGATCTGCAAAACGGTCTGATCGATACCAGAGTGACCCCCGCATCCGACAGTCCATAACAGTGCCAGCATCATTCAAAATGCTCACGCTGGACCTTCCTGAATTAGAGTTTATCTCAAGAATGGGTAGTTGCTACCATTCTTGAGATAGCTTCTAATAAAATTCCCACCTTTTGTTAAAATTTTTCTTATACTTTCGGATTAAACTAAAGGTGAATTATCATGGATAGCTTCCAGGCAGAGTTTACCCGCCTGGGAATTAACATTCATATCGGGTCTTAATGAAAATCAGGTTTACCTGGAGCTCATTAAGAACTCACACGAGCCTTCAGGTTACCTGGAGGCTTTTTGATTTTATACATAGGAGGTTAATATGGCTATTAAAGATCTGATTCCTTGGAGAAAAGAGACGGGTATAGTGCCGGTCCAGCACAGTCGTGATGAAGAAGCCCTGTTGGATATCCGGTCCAAGATGAATCGCATCCTTGATGAATTCTTCAGCAGGCCTCTGGCTCTCGGCAGCTTCCTTGACGACTTCGCATTCTCGGCTGGATTCACCCCCCGGCTGGACATCGCCGAGACCGAAAAAGAAATCACCATTTCCGCTGAACTGCCCGGTCTTGAGCCTGAAGATATCCACCTCACCCTGGACCACAACAACCTGACAATCAGCGGTGAGAAACAGGCAGAAAAAGAGGAAAAAGGGAAGCGATTCTACCGTATGGAGCGATCCTACGGCTCCTTTTACCGATCGATCCCCCTTCCAGATGAGGTGGATGAGAATAAGATCGATGCTTCGTATAAACGCGGCGTCTTGAAGATCAGGCTGCCCAAGACCGTTCAATCTCAGAGGAAAAGCAAGCGTATTCCCATCACATTTACACGGTAAAGACTTTCCCGGAGATCAATATCCCGAGGACGAGAGGCTCCGGGAAGCAGGAGCTTCTCGTCCTTAGACTTACTAAGTGCGCAAACTATGAGTCTGAAAAGAACTGCATTGCGCCAGATTGCATTGATCGGCAACTACTTACCTCGTCAATGCGGAATCGCCACGTTCACGACCGATCTTTGCCAGGCGATCAACATGGAGGATGGAGATATCAACTGTTTCACCGTGGCGGTTAATGATTCGCCGAATGGTTACAACTACCCAGCCACGGTCCGCTTCGAACTGGAAGAACAGGACCTGCCAACCTATCTCCGCGCGGCAGACTTCTTGAATGTCAACAATGTCGACCTGGTCTGCTTGCAGCACGAGTATGGCATCTTCGGCGGCAAGGCGGGCAGCCACATCCTGGCTCTGCTCCGTGAACTGCGCATGCCGATTGTGACCACTCTGCACACCATCCTGCGCGAACCCGATCTCAGCCAGCGACAGGTGTTAGAAGAAATTACCCGACTTTCAGACCGGCTGGTAGTCATGAGTGCGCGGGGACGCGAATTTCTGGAGGAAATTTACCGCGTCCCGGCAGAGAAAATCGATCTGATCCACCACGGAATCCCTGACGTGCCTTTCGTTGACCCTAATTTCTTCAAAGATCAATTCAGCGTGGAGGGGAAGCAGGTCTTATTGACTTTTGGTTTGCTTTCGCCAAATAAAGGCATTGAATATGTCATCCAGGCAATGCCGGAGATCCTGAGCCAGCACCCTGATGTGGTTTACATTATCCTGGGAGCGACTCATCCCCATATAAAACGTCGCGAGGGAGAAGTCTACCGCCTCAGCTTACAGCGCCTGGCGCATGAGGTCGGCGTAGCAGACCACGTGATATTTCATAATCGTTTTGTCAGCTTGCCTGAACTGGTCGAATACATTGGCGCAGCAGATATTTATCTCACTCCATACCTTAATCCCGCCCAGATCGTATCCGGCACGTTGGCGTACACACTCGGAGCCGGGAAAGCGGTGATATCCACTCCCTATTGGTATGCAGAAGAATTGCTCTCAGAAGGACGGGGAATCCTGGTACCCTTCAGAAATTCAGCAGCCCTTGCCGAGCGAATGATCCAGCTTCTGGATAACGGTCCAGAACGGCATGCCATGCGCAAACGGGCCTATTTGTTCGGCCGCAAAATGGTCTGGTCGCGGGTGGCCCGGAGGTATATAGAAACTTTCGAAAGGGCGCGCCAGGAAAGGGCTGAACGTCCCCGCCAGATCTTTATTGCCAAGACGCTCAAAAGGCAGGGGAGTGAGCTGCCTCAATTCAAGCTGGATCATTTGCTGTTGATGACGGACAGCACCGGGCTGCTTCAACACGCGCTCTACACTGTTCCTAACTATGCAATGGGTTATACAACGGATGATAACGCCCGCGCCCTTTATCTGACCGTCCTGCTGGAAGAGCTGGGAAACCATGTCTCCACCGAAGTCGCCGGGCTCGCCGAACGGTACATGGCTTTCCTTGTTCATGCGTTCGATCCGGAAATCAGACGATTTAGAAATTCGATGAGCTACGAACGCCGATGGTTGGACAGGACCGGATCTGAAGACTGCCACTCGCGGGCGTTGATGGCACTGGGAGCAGTCCTGGGACGTTCAGACAATGATGGCCTGCGTGGCGTTGCCGGCTGGCTTTTTGAACAGGCATTGCCATCTGCTCTGGTTTTTACAAGCCCGCGGGCCTGGGCATTTACTCTGATCGGCATCCACGAATACCTGCGCCGCTTCTCGGGGGACCGAATCGCTCAAAATATTGGGGAATCGCTAACAGAAAGGTTGATGAATTCCTACAGGTCTTGCAGTACACAGGATTGGCCCTGGTTTGAAGAGATATTGAGCTATGCGAACGCTGTTTTGCCGCGCGCATTGCTGGTCTGGGGGCAACAGCTGGGCCGAATGGATATTAAAGAGGCCGGTCTCAGATCGCTTGCCTGGCTGATAAATACCCAGCAAGCGGATGGGCACTTCGTACCCATTGGTAATCAGGGTTTTTACCGGCGAGGATCGGAAAGAGCGCGCTTTGACCAACAGCCCATCGAAGCCGAGACCACGGTTGCCGCATGCCTGGAAGCGGGCTGCCTTACCGAAGACCGGGAATGGTTCGTGGAAGCTCAACGGGCGTTTGAATGGTTCTTAGGGCGCAATGATCTCGGCCTGCCCTTGTATGACCCGATGACAGGTGGATGTCGCGACGGCCTGCACCCCGACCGGGCAAACGAGAATCAGGGGGGAGAATCGACCCTGGCTTTCTTACTGGCGCTGGCCGAAATGACCCTCGCACAGAATCAAATCAGCTCGATCAAGGGAACGCGTGGCGTGCAATATGAATACGCTGAAGAACCAACACGAAGTCTTACTGGAGCGGTATCTCCATAATCCCATTCTGAAAGTATCTGACTGGCCTTACCCGGCAAACAGTGTGTTCAATCCCGGTGCGACCCGGCTCCGCGACGGAACAACCTTGTTGCTCTGCCGGGTCGAAGACCGGCGAGGGCACTCCCACTTTTGCGCAGCCAGATCTCCCAACGGTGTGGATGGCTGGCAGATCGATCCCCAACCAACATTGCTCCCGGACCCGGAGCATCACCCGGAAGAGCTGTGGGGGATTGAAGACCCACGGGTCACTTATGTCCCCGAGTTAGAAAAGTACGTTGTTGTTTACACGTCCTATTCGCGCGGTGGGCCGGGAGTCTCGCTGGCAGTGACCGACGATTTCCGTACTTTTGAACGCTACGGTGTCGTGATGCCGCCTGAAGATAAGGACGCTGCACTTTTACCTCGAAAATTTAACAATAAATGGGTCTTGATCCACCGCCCTGTCACGGCTCTTGGCGCGAATATCTGGATCTCTTATTCACCCGATCTTCGCCATTGGGGAAGCCATAAAATGATCCTCGAGGCGCGGCGCGGCGCCTGGTGGGACGCCAACCGGATTGGCCTCTCACCCCCGCCAATAGAAACAGATGAGGGATGGCTGATGATCTATCATGGCGTTCGCCAGACTTCGGGCGGCTGTCTGTACCGATTGGGGCTGGCACTGTTCGATTTGGAAAACCCCGAGCGCTGCCTCCTGCGCGGCGATACCTGGATCTTCGGTCCAGAAGCCCGGTATGAACGGGAAGGGGATGTCGATAATGTCGTATTCCCGTGCGGCTACACGATTGCGGATGACGGCGATACTCTGAACCTCTATTACGGCGCCGCGGACACCTGTATTGCACTCGCCCAAGGGAGCATCCGGAAAATCTTGAACTGGTTGAAGCGCCGTGGGGAAGCAACCTGGCTTGCCGCCGCAGAATCAACTCCAAGGTGAAGCGATCGGTTCTTTAAGCAGGGCAAGCCTTGAACCGTTTTGACAAACTTGCCAAGTTTGAAATTAGGCGATATACTTCTTGCTCAGGGGCTGGCGCATCGCTTGAGAATACCACTTTGGGCCAGCCGAAATGTTTTCAGGAGAAGGAGGAGTGCTCGACGCATATTCACTTAAATTCCCCCGAAAAGACGAATATTCAAAATTAACATTTATCAACAGAAACTCTGGAGGAGAAAAGTATGGCTAAGAAACTGTTCACACTGCTGGCCGTGTTCGTCATGGCGAGCATGATCCTGGCTGCCTGCGCCCCCGCCGCCCCGGCGACGACGGAAGCGCCTCCGGCGGAAACAGAAGTCATGACCGAGGAGCCGGTTATGACCGAGGAGCCGACTGAGGTGATGACCGAAGAGCCAACCGAGGTCATGACCGAAGAGCCAACGGAACCCCCCGCAAAACCCTTCCGCGTCGGGTTCGTCACCGACACCGGTGGCATCGACGACAAGAGCTTCAACACCAACCAGTGGGAAGGCGTCCTGCGGGCGCAGGAAGAGCTGGGTATCGTGGGTCAGTTCATTCAGTCTGACGAGGCCACGCAGTACACGCCGAACCTGACGGAGTTCGCCAGCCAGGGGTATGATCTGGTGCTCGCGGCTGGCTTCTTCCTGGGCGCAGATGTCGCGAATGTGGCTTCCCAGTATCCGGATGTAAAATTCTCGATCTTCGACTATGCTTATCCGGATCCCTTCCTCCCCGAAGGCAATCCCGGGCGCGATGCCTGCATTCCCAACGTCATGGGCCAGGTCTTCAAGACTGACCAGGCCGCCTTCCTGGCCGGTTACCTCGCCGCTGGCATGACCAAGACCGGCAAGCTCGGCTACTTCGGCGGCGCTAAGATCCCCACGGTAACCATCTTCGGCGTGGGCTTCCAGGCCGGCATGGATTACTACAATGAAGTGCACGGCACCTCAGTCGAATTGATCGGTTGGGACAACGAAACTGGCGAAGGCCTGTTCACCGGCGACTTCTCGGACCTGACCAAGGGCAAGGAAGCCACCGAATCGCTCTTCGACGAAGGTGTGGATATCTTCATCCCG
>CAYQDF010000141.1:0-7740 GCA_964416175.1 uncultured Anaerolineaceae bacterium | reverse complement strand
GGCTTCATCATCCGAAGGGCTTTTTCGTCGATTAATCCGCGCGTCTCCCGGGTGAGCGGCACGTGCAGGCTGATAAAATCGCTGTTTTTAAGCAGTTCTTCGAACTGGACAGGAAAGGCAGCGAGATTTTCTGCGACAGCCCGGTCTTGCTTTGGATCTGAGTAGATAATCTGCATGCCAAAGGCACGTGCGCGGGCTGCGACCGCGGAGCCGATCTGTCCCATGCCGACAATGCCCAAGGTCGCCCCTTTCAGGTCTTTCCCCAGCCAGCCTGTCGGAGACCAGGTCTGCCACCGTCCGCTCCGGGCATCTGAGCTGGACTCGCAGATCCGACGGGCGATGGCGAGAAGGATCGCCATCGTCAGATCCGCCGTCCCGTCGGTGAGGACGCCAGGGGTGTTGCCCACAGGAATCCCGCGGCGCGTGCAGGCAGCAACGTCGACATTATCCACGCCAACGGCCATATTGCTTATGACTTTGAGCCGAGGTGCACGAGCAAGCAGGTCTTCCGTCACTTTGATGGTCAGCAAGCAGAACAGGCCGGAGGCGTATGCGAGATTTTGTTCAAGTTCCGGAGCAAGGCTGACGGCATCTTTGGGGCCAATCACGAGCCGGCAACGGTCTTCGAGGGGTTTAAGCCACGCCTCTGGCAGGGTGTGGGTGACGAGCACCAGGGGGAGGGAAGATTTTTTATCCATAGGTCAGTATAATGGAAATGTAAACAGGAAAATCAGATCATTCACGTTCGTTTGAGTCGGACCTGTGATGATCAGGTCGTCAAGACGCTTGAAAAAATGGTAGGAATCATTGCGCGACAGGTAAAGCTGAGGATCCAATCCCAGCTTGAGCGCGCGCTCATGGGTCATTTCCGATACGACCGCCCCTGCGGCATCCGTGGGACCATCGCCGCCATCCGTCGCCAGGGCTGCCAAAAGCGCGCCGGGTAAGTCAGCCAGATCGTTGACTGCCGCAAGTGCCAGTTCCTGGTTGCGGCCCCCCAGCCCTTCGCCCTTGAGCGTCACTGTTGTCTCGCCGCCCGCCACGAGACACGCCGGGCGCATCAGCGGCTGCCCGTCAATCGCCATCTGCTTGAGGACAGCCGCCAGAAACCTGCCAGCCTGTCTCGCCTCTCCCTGCAGGAAGCTCGTCAGCAGCTGGGCGTGAAATCCTTCGCGCTGCGCCTGCTGCACCGCAGCCTGGGCGGCCGTCTTGTTGGATGCGATCACGATATTGGTTACGCGTTCGAAAAGCGGATCTCCCGGTTTGGGTGTATCGGGGAGGTTTCCATCGGCCCCCTGCCGGAGGTGGTCGAGGATTGCTGTCGGCACCTGCGGCACGATCGAGTGACGCTCCAGGATCGCCAAGGCATCTTGAAATGTGGATGGATCCGGGACGGTTGGTCCAGAGGCAATGATATCGAGGGGATCGCCGACCACATCGGAGAGGATCAAAGTGATGATCCTAGCCGGGGCGGCCTTGCGGGCGAGCTGCCCTCCTTTGATCTCGTCCAGATGCTTCCGCAGTACGTTGATCTCATTAATTGTTGCGCCGCATTTAAGGAGGATTTCGGTCAATTTCTGGAGATCCAGGAGGCTGATCCCTGGGGGTGGGGAAGTCATGAGCGCCGATCCCCCTCCAGAGATCAGGAAGATCACCAGGTCGTGGGGTGTCGTGTTTTGAAGCAGGTTAAAGATCTCTTTTGCTGCCATAATTCCCCGCTGATCGGGGATGGGGTGGGCAGCTGTGAAGATGGGGATGTGTGGAGATACTGCGGTTGTCTGCGCATAGCCATCCTTAACGACGACCATCCCCCGGGTCAGGCGATTTCCCAGGAGTTTTTGGACGGCTTCTGCCATGGGTACACCTGCCTTACCAGCACCCACCAGGAATATACGCTCGATGGAATCAAGATTCAGATGCGTCCCGTCCAGGACCAGCCGGCTTCCGTCAACCTTCAGATGGGCGATGACCGCCTGTTCTGGATCTACGGCTGAAAGCGAGGCTTCCAGAACTCGCCTCACCTGAACGCCCCAAGGGTGTTCCCGCAAAGTCGAAGGGGGTAATCGTATAAAAGTTCTCATGCGGTCTGCTTTAACCACAACGTTTGGTAACCCTCCAGCGTCAGGACCAGATATCCTGAATCTCCTTGATACGTTCCCCCAAGGATCAGATCTTTCCAAAATCCGGAAGGAGCCAGCTCCAATCCGGCCAGGTGAACGCTGACCGGTACCTGTTCAGCAGAAGTGTTGATCAGGCAAAGGATGGTATCCCGGGGGTCTAAACCGGATCGGAGTATAGCGAAGATCCTTGGATCGAGGAACAATACGGTTTGCGCAGCAGCCGGGTGGAAGGCAGGCTGCTTCCCCCGGATTTCGAGGAATCGCCTGGTGGCATCAAATATCCTGGTCGATGGAGCGTGCTCATTTTGAAGGTCTCTGATGAGCTCTTCGAGCTTGAACTTCTCCCGGTTGAGCGATCGCGGCTGCCGAGTCGCCGCGAAGCAGGGTGAGCAGTTGCGGGAGCCAAAAAGGCTGTGCACGTAAATGCCCGGGACCCCGGCAAGCGAGAGCATGCAGGACTGCGCGGCCAGAAAGCGGCTGATGGAGGTCTCATGGTCCGCCTCCTGGGGCTTGTTCAGGGCATCGAACAATGTGATGTTCAATTCGTAAGCGCTTTCCGAGCCATCCGGGTTCTTCTTGTACGACACCTGGCCGCCGTGTTCGAGTGTCCTGGTGATGAGCTCCTGAATTTCTCTGTCAGACAGCAATCCCCTGGCCGGGGTAACCCCGATCCCATCGTGGGATGCGATGAAATTGAGAAACGTAGTCGAAGGATAGGGTGCTGACAGAGTCTCAGCCCACCGGGACAAGGTTCGCGCATCGCCGTTCTGAAAAGCGTGTACTACGAGTGGCGCCAGGGAAAAATTGTAAACCAGCTGCGCTTCGTCGCCCATTAAATCACCTTTTTCCACGCCCGGCTCGAGGGGGTCTCCAAAATACGCAATATTTTCAATGTGCGGGACGTTCGTCTCCGTGATCAGCTTTACAGCCGGCGCCACTTCATCCAGGACTGCCCGGAACAATTTGACGATCAGGTGTGCCTGTGGCAGATTCAAGCAGGATGTGCCTGGTTCTTTCCAGACGTAACCGATCGCATCCAGCCGGACCAATCGAGCGCCTTTTTCGACGTAGAAAAGCAGCACATCGATCAGCTCCAACAGCACAGCGGGGTTTGAGAAATTGAGATCGACCTGGTCAGCACTGAAAGTTGTCCAAACGTGCTTCTTCCCAGATGCGGTCTCGTATGGGGTAAGCAGGGGATGGGACCTGGGGCGAAAAACGTTGCTCAAGTCCACGGCAGGATCGATAGTGATGAAAAAATCCTTGTAGGGTTCTTCACCGCGGAGGAATGCTTTGAACCAGACACTCTCCTGGGAAACGTGATTGACGACGAGATCTACCATCAACTTGTAACGACTGGCGAGGCGACCGATCTCACCCCAACTCCCAAGCCTGGGGTCGACCTTCCGATATTCACTGACCGAAAAACCGTCGTCTGAGGATGAGGGAAAAAAAGGCAGAACATGAATGATCGAAACAAGGCCACTCAGGTACGAATCGAGGAACGCGGACAACGAATCCAGGGGTGGAAGGTTATCGTCCTGGAATTGATCGCCATAAGTGATGACGACCACATCTTTTTGGGTGAGGTCGAACAGTTCATGTTGCAGTCCCGGGTTACGGGCGTGGAATTGATCCAGCTTTCTAAGCAATGCCTGGATAATTCCTTCCCCTCTTATCCCATACAGCGTATTGAGGATGTTGCGAATGCGGTCTTCGTGTTTCATCCAGCTTTTGAAGGCGAATCGATCTCGATTTTTTCCCAGGAAGAATTCGGCAGCTTGATTTTGCGAACGATATCTTTGTCCAATCCCTGGTATTGCACTTTGATGAGCGCGATGGGAATCCTGTGAGAAACGATCGCGATATGTTTCCGAGGATGATTTTCCAGTATGTCGCCCATGGCTTCTTTCACGCGCGCCTGCACTTCGGCCAGACTCTCGCCGCCAGGAGGGGAGACATCCCAGGGGTTGGTCTCCCATTCTGCAAACAGCTCGGCGTATACTGCCTCGATTTCGGGGCGAAGTCTGGTCTGCCAGTCTCCCTGGTGGATCTCCATCAACCTGGGATCGATGATCAACTCCACAGACAGCCGTTGGGAGAGGATCTCCGCGGTTTGCAGCGCTCTCTTCAACGGGCTGGTATATATGACATCGATTTTTTCACCGCGCAAGGATGCTGCCAGTTCTTCGGATTGAGCGATGCCTGTGCTGTTTAATGGGGGGTCGGCCTGGCCCTGGAAACGGCCGAGGACATTCCAATCTGTTTCCCCGTGACGGATCAGGTAGATCATTGTCATGCAGCGTTATCTCGAAATGTCCGGCTTCATCCTCTGGTCTTGATTCGACCTGTTGCATACCGTTCCCGCCTCGACTGGTACTCTGCGATGGTCTGGATTGGAGGGCGTTCGATCTCCTGGATCTCCTCTTGCTCCAGGAAATAGCCGCGCAGCTGACTGTACCGGATCAAATTCATGGTGAGATTGACCTGGTTCAGCAGTTGAATCGCATGGCGTTTTTCCAGCCGGTTTATGACAACCTGAAGGATCGCGAACGACATCTTCGAAAGGGAAGGCAGCAGCTGGTTGTGGTGGATTCTTTCGACAAGGTCTACTTGGGCAATCCCTTTAAGGCCAAATTTATGCAGCAGGTCGATTAACAGGCCGGTTTCGACACCATAGCCGGTGAAGAACGGCAGCTGCTCGAGCGCTGATCTCCGCCCGGCGTATTCCCCCGAGAGGGGCTGAATCAGGCCCGAGAGCTCCGGGAAGAACAGGTTGATCAGTGGGCGCGCAGTCAGCTCCGTCACTCGTCCCCCACCTCCGGCAACCAGCTTATCTCCCCTTCGCAGCGGACGGCGGTAGAACCCTTTTACATATTGGATCCGACGGTTAACCAGAAGCGGGCCGAGGATCCCGTACACAAAACGGGGATGAATGTTCTTGATGTCGGTGTCAATCCAGGCAACGATATCCCCGGAGAGCACATGCAGGCTTTTCCAAAGCGCTTCGCCTTTGCCGTGGTATGCCCCGGTCTCCGGCAGGATTTCCTGGTGGAGGAATACCCGGATCCCGAGCTCCCTGGCGATCTGCCTCGTCCTATCTGTGGAACCGGAGTCAATCAGGACAATCTCGTCAAGCAAAGGCACCTGCTTCATCAACTCATTCTGAATGGTGGTGATTACATTACCAACCGTTTCCTCCTCGTTCAATGAAGGCAGTCCCAGGCTGATCGTCAAATCCTGTTCTTTCTTGAAAGCCAGCAGCCTGTCCAAATCGGCGAATTCCTGGCTGTGATAGGTGTTCTCCGCGAACCATTTGTCTACGACGACCGCCAGCGGGTGTTCACGGATCCTGCTGGGAATGTCCGCAGCGTCAGGTGCGGTGAACGCAGGTTTGCGGTCTTTTACCAGGATCAGAGTTTTCGATTGGTCTTCCAGTAAGGTATTGATTAAGGCAGGCAACCAGTCTGCAGGTTTGGATTCAATGTCTGGAACACCGATGATGATTGTTTCATGATCTGCGACTTCATTCAGAATCGCATCTGGCAATTCACCCTTTACGATCAAGGAACGCTTGATATTCTCGAGGCCATACAGTGCAGGTGTGAATTGAGCGGTATAACTGTCTGTGGTCTCCCGTGCACCTGGAGAGGAGACGTGGAGCAGAGTCACTGTCCCATCAACAAGGCGCGCCAGACTATCGCTGACCCGGAGCATAAGAGAAGAGTTTATTGTGCCTCTGACAGGCAGCAGAATGTCGGTGTCAGTTCCCCAGATTCCTGTGTCAGCCACAGAGCAGGACGGGCGAACGACGACAACTTCGCAGGGCAATTTCATCAGAGGATGATCCTGGACAGGTTCGGATTGAAGGCTGGCAATCGATAATGCATTCCAATGAGCGAATACAGCATCGACCTTATCTTCAATAATATTCTCTCGAATCCCTTCCCAGATTTCCTTTTCCGTGCGAACAAGGGTCCTCACCCGGGTTGTGGATGGCAGATCGCGCGAGATGAAGGCCGTCATTTCCTCCCGCAACCGGCTGGCCTTTGCAGCCATTTGGCTGAGTTTTTCATCGGCGGGTATGCTGAGCACAGAGAGAATGATCAGACGGCCGAGCTTTTCATGGATGAATTTCTCGGCAAAGGGGAGGATGGTCATGGCCTCCTGGATGTTGGATTCCAACAGGACTACCCTGTGGACCTTCTTCTGGCCGGTCGCTGTTTCTTTTTTCTGAATGAAATTTTGGTTCATGGTTTCAAAAGGACTGATTCGATTAATGGGATGACCCTGTTTCTTACGATTGAATCCCAGGTGTAATTGGCCAGGACAGATCGCCTGAGGCGGAACGCCGAGTCGGATTGGAGGCGGGAAATAATGGCCTGCCCGACCGATTCAGGGGTGCAGGAAAGAGCAAACAAATGCGCATAGCCGCTACTGCTCTCCCGGATCGACGGGATATCCGCAGCGAAGACCGGCATGCGTGAGAGGCCGGCTTCCAGGACAGGGATCCCAAAACCCTCCCTTTTGCTTGGAAACAGCAGGGCATCCGCTACCTGGTACAGGTCAGTGATGACTGCATCTGGAAGTTCGAGCGGTTTGCCGGATTCTCCGAGCTCGTAGAGGAAATGGACGTTTTTCGTGACTTCCAGTTCTTCCCGCAATTCTCGTAGCGAATCGAGGTACGCCAGATTGGTAGGGTTGTGAGCGCCAGGAGGGCCGGTCACGAGCAGAGCCGCATCCGGGTATGTCTTTCGGATTTCAGCGATCACTCGGATGGCAAATTCGATATTCTTACGGCGTGTGATTCGGGCTGGGAGGAGGAAAATCGGCTCCGCCCGCCTCAGGTTCAACCTGTCAAGGATCCGGCGAGTGAGCGGCTCGAATTTCATGAAGCCAGTGAAGGCGATGCCCGGAGGAATGACCTCGATGAGATCAGGCGAGGCACCAAGCAGATCTGCCAGGCGCTGCCGTCGGTGCTCCGATACAGCCACGTATCTGACGCCCCGCCAGAGGGTGCGAAGGAGGTCCCAGGGGTATCCGGGATGCAGCTGCGGCTGGTACAACCTGTCGTGCCAGGCGAAATCGTGGCACCAGGCGATTTGAGGGGGTTTGTGCTCTTCGTTCAAGCGATGCAGTGCAGCAGTCAGCGGCAAGTTTTTATGAAGCGTGTGAACGTTATGAATGATCGCAGCGTCTGCCTCGATGAGGAGTGGGGCAAGCACCTCTGCCAGAGAATCACGTATCCGATAGAAATCTTGATCCACAACCCCCTGTGCCAGCTTTTCCCCAATACGCAAAATCTCAGGGTGGCGAGAGTCGATCGCTGGAAGGATGAGAACGCGGATGCCAGGCTGAAATTCTTTCCCTCTACCAGCCAGGATGGTCACCTCCCAGCCAGCAGAAGCGAGGAGCTGGCTGTGATGGAGAATGGTGCTTTCGACTCCACCGATGACGGGTGGAGCTGCGAAATGGAGGATGACGATTCGTTTCGTCATGAGCTAATGGCGGTTTGCTTCCTGCGCCGTTTGCCGCGGAACTTGCCGATTGAGATTGGAATTCTCGTCGAACGAGTCTTCCATTCGTTCTATGATCCGTCTCCCGGTTTCATTGCCTGAGA
>CAYQDF010000140.1:0-7859 GCA_964416175.1 uncultured Anaerolineaceae bacterium | reverse complement strand
CACCGCCCTGCTGGTGAGGAAGGTAGAGACGACCCCCAATGCCCTCGAAACGCAGCTGCCCGGATCTCGGGGCTGGAGCTTCGACGGAGAAATGCGAAGCGTGCGCCTGCCCCGCCGTCCAGCTGGCCAGGAGCAGGGCAGGCATTAAACGAAACCATCGACTCACCCGTCGCGAAAAGGTCTTCACAGGTCCAACTATACCAAAGTGAGGTGTGGAGAAGATACTGGATTAATAAAACCTAATCCGCCCCATGGCTGACCCCCCCTATTGGATGTAATCCCTTGCGGGCTTACCCCCGAAAGGACCTGGCTTTGTGGGCATTTCATCCAATTAAAAGGTGCCAGGCTGGTATTTTTAAACGCTTTCAGATGATCACTCCACCATTGTGTTGCTGTTGGGTAGGTCGATCTTTTCGCTGGCCAGCGTCGTGCGCACCTGCCCCTGTTCCCGGATGCGCACCAGCTCGACCTCGAAGCGCGAGCGGTCGCCGCGGTGGACGGCGTGGTAATACTCGATCGGCGTACCATCCTCCAGGTAACTGACGCTGTTGAGCAAGATCAGCGGCGCGCCGCGCTCGACCTGGAGAAGATAGGCCTCCGCTTCGTTGGCAGCGACGGCCTCGATCGACCGGCGACCATATGCGATGCGGATGCCGCACTGGTTTTCCAGGTAGGCGTACAGGGACTGGTTGGTCAAATCCACATTGACTAAATCTGGACAGAGATCGTAAGGCAGATAGCTGGTCACCAGGACAATGGGTTCATCCTTGACAAAGCGCAATCGCCTGATGTGGATCACCGGCCTACTGGGGTCGATCCCCAGGTATTCTGCCACCTTTTTGTTGGGCGGCTCAACCGCCTGATGGAGGACCTTGGTCACGGGATGGTGGCCGCGTTCGACCATGTCCTGATAGAAGCCGGTCAATTTTTGGGCCAGGCTCTCGATGATCTTGGGTTCGGCCACGAACGTGCCCTTGCCCTTCCTTCTGACGACCAGACCCTCCAGCTCCATCTCCCGCAGCGCCTGACGCACAACGGTCCTGCTCACACTATATGTTTCACACAGTTCCGATTCGCTGGGAAACTGATCCCCCGGCTTCATCTCCCCAGTGCTGATTTGCTGCTTCAACGCTTCGAGTAACTGAATGTAGTAAGGGATGTGGCTGCCAAAATCGATAGCTGCTTTTCCAAAAGTCATTCTAAAACCCCGGCAGATTTAGATTGATAGACGTTTTCCCGCCGGACTCCCGCCGCAAGACCAGGTGGTTGCACATTGGTCAGGCGGCGCCTAGCGGTAAAGATTTCATTCATCTCAATATTCAGCGAAACCAACGCTGGCCGCGAGTCCATAATCTTACTATTTTAACACCCCGCGCATAAACATCAGCGCTTTACGCGCCTCTTCATCCAGGTCCATGCCGGAGCTCAATTCGCGGTACACGCCGATGTCCCTGCCCACCTCTCCACCAGGGGTCAGGAACGGCTCCATCACGACGGCGCCGCTAAAGCCGATGCAGCGCAGTGCTGCGGACACCTCGGTCCAGGGGATGTGCCCATAACCCGGGGGCATGCGGTTGTTTTCGCCGACGTGGAGGTGTTTCAGGAGCTTTCCGGCTCGGAGGATTGCCTCGCCTATGAAATCCTCCTCGATGTTCATGTGAAAGGTGTCGAGAAGGATGCCGATGTTCGGGCTGTCAACTGCTTCGGTATATGCGATGGCTTCGGCGCAGGTGTTGAGCAGGTACTGCTCGAAGCGGTTGACCGCTTCCACATTGAAGATGACATTATTGTCCTCGGCAGCCTTGACCGCCGCGCGCATCCCAGCCAGGCTGCGCTCTACGAACGGGCGCTTATCTGTCTGGCCAGCCGGCATGGCTGCCGGCCAGGCGCCGTAGATGATCCCGCCCAGCTGCCCGCCGCCCATCTCCCCGACGGCTTTCGCCAGGTTCTGCAAAAAGACGATGCCCTTCTTGTGAGCCACCACATCCGGCGAAGCGAGATCGTATTGGGGCGGCAGTCCGATGCAGTAACTCAATGTCAGGTTTTTATCTTCAGCGTGCGCTTTCAGGCTGCGGCGTTCGGCGCTGCTTAGCGCCGCCACCGTGCCGGCGTTGATCTCCAGCAGGTCAAAACCCAGGTCGGCGGCTTTATCGATGAACGGATGGAAATCCACATCCCAGTCGTGCACCCAGTAGGCGTAATAAATCCCAATTTTATTCATCGCTGTTACTGATCCATGCTCTCCTGTTTCCCGAACTCATCCGCCAGGACCCGCTGCCAGCGGACGTACCGCTCCACAAGAGGGAGGTATGCCTGATAAGCTTCCGGGTTAGGCTGGAAAGGTTGCCCTGCCGGCAGGGCATGCTCATCGGCGACTGCGGCAAGGTCGTCAAAAACTCCGGCAGCTTTTCCGGCGATCATGGCGCTGCCCCAGGCTCCGAATTCGCTCCCCTTGAGTGGCCGATAGGGGACGCCGAGCACATCGGCTTTGATCTGATTCCAAACAGGGCTGCGCCCGCCGCCGCCTACCACCCGCGCTTCGAACAGGTCGAGATGCGGGATGAGATCGCGCAGGATACCCAGGTAATAGGCATATTCGAAAGCGACGCTCTCCAGCAACGAGCGAGCGAAATGAGCCTGGGTGTGCCCCCAGGAAAAGCCGAGCCAGGCGCCGCGCATCTCGGGCGTTGCCGGACAGACGCGCCCGCCCAGATGGGGGGAGAAAAACAATCCATCGGCTCCGATCGGCGCGCTGGCTGCCATGGCGGTCAGCTCACCGTAGAGGTCATTGGACAGCTCCTGCGGCTGGCCGCGCAGGGTGTTGAAAAACTGATCCCGAAACCATCGCAGGGCAATGCCCCCACCGGCGATGTAAGCCAGGGGGTTCCACAGCCCGGGGATGACAGAGCGCATGGTCAGAAGAGCCCGGTTTTTCACATCGGCAACAAATTCTGCGGTGCAACCGGCCAGGACGGAAGCTGTTCCGGCCACGTCGAAGAGCATGCCGGGCTTCACGATGCCTGCCCCCAGGGCGGAAGCAGCTGTATCACCACAGCCGGCCGCAATGATCGTGCCGGGCGCCAGACTAAAATCAGCTGCAGCCTGCTCACTGACTCCGCCCACGACGTGCCAGGGCTCAACGATGCGGGGCAGTTTCTCCTGATTCACCCCCAGCAGCTCGCACAGTTCGGCAGACCACTCGCCTCTGACCGCATCGCACAGGCCGGAGAAGTGGATGAAGGTGTAATCCATGAAGGCGTCTTCACCCCGCAATCCAGCCATCTTGCCGGCAACGTATCCTGCCGGCGTGATAAACTTGGCAATGCGCCGATAGGCTTCCGGCTGCTCTTCTTTCCACCAGAGGATCTTCGGACCGTGATCGCAGGTCGGCGGGGTGCCTGTCAGGCGCGTCACCAGATCGCCGTACTGTCGTTTGACGTAGGCGATATAAGGTTCACAGCGCATGTCCAGCCAGGAGTCGTAGCGGGTGGCGGGGTTGAAGTTCTCGTCTACCGTGCCGATGCCCGCCATCTGGCTGTCGAAGGCGATGCCGGTCACCTCGCGTGGATCGACGCCGCTTTGTTCGAGGCAACGCCTCACGGTCTGGGCCGCGGTGAGGTAGAAATCATCGTTCTCCTGCTCGACCACTCCTGGCCGTGGGTAATAAATGGGCACCTCCATGCTCGCTTCCGCAACCAGGATGCCATCGCTGCGAAACAGGGCCGATTTCGTACTGCTTGTGCCCAGATCGACGCCGATCAGATATGTCTCAGCCATGTGCCATTCCCTCATCTTCCGGCTTATCTGAGGCAAGTTGTTCGCTGGTCATTGCAAAGAAGCTTCGATTTGTTGGAGGTGCTGGATGCCCTTTTGGGCATAGACGTCGCGCAACGCAAGATTCTTTGACATGACGCTCATCAACAAAGGGTCGGATCCCGGAGGGACAGGCTCTAAAGTCAGGCAGCCCGTATAACCGATCTCCTTGAGCGCGCGGATCAGGCTGGTGAAATCAAAGTGGCCCAGACCAGGCGCCTGCCGGTTGCTGTCCGAGACGTGCAGATTAACGAGGCGCTCACCGGCGCGGCGGATGGTCTCGGAAATATCCGCTTCTTCCAGGTTCATGTGGAAAGTGTCAAGGTGCAGCCGCAACTGGACTGAATCAACCTGGGCGATGAACTCCAGGGCTTGATCCAGATCGTTGACCAGGAAAGTTTCATACCGGTTGATAGGCTCCAGGCCAAGCACAACCCCGCGCGCTTCCGCGTGGCTTGC
Source organism: uncultured Anaerolineaceae bacterium (assembly GCA_964416175.1). Classification (GTDB taxonomy): domain Bacteria; phylum Chloroflexota; class Anaerolineae; order Anaerolineales; family UBA4823; genus CAYQDF01. The sequence goes on along the minus strand of CAYQDF010000140.1, from coordinate 3,587 downwards.
CAGCTGGCGCAGAGAGTCGACAGCCAGGTCCCATTCCTGCTTGTAGCCCTCCAGCCACGCCTGTTCATCTTTGGGTGCGCCTGTGGGTGCTGTGCGCCCGGCAGGCGCTGGCAGCACGACGAGGATCGGCGCCTCAAGCGCATTGGCCAGGTCAACGCATTTTTTCCCATACTCCAATGCTTTCCTGCGCTCCTGCGGGTCTGGGCTGGCAGGATCGCGGCCGGGGATGCCGGCGAGGCACCAGCTCAAGATAGAAGTCACCGGGATGTGGAACTTACGGGACAGGGCGCGCACATCTGCGGCGGAGTAACGATCCGGCTCACCGACCAGCTCGATCCCCTGGTAGCCGAAGCGGGCCAGGCGGGCGAACTGATCGCTCAGCTGTTCCGTGCCATAGATCCAGTTGCTGATCGCATAACGCATCGGACCCTCCTCTCAGGCGCGATCCGTTACCGAGCGAAACGCCTGCGGCGCCACTGGTCGAATATGACCACAAGAATGATGACAACGCCCTGGATAATGCGCTGCCAGAAGGCGCTCACGTTCAGCAGGTTCAGGCCATTCGCCAACACACCCATGATCAGCGCGCCGATCAGGGAACCGATCACACCGCCCTCCCCGCCGAACAGGTTGGTGCCGCCGATCACCACCGCAGCGATCGAGCGCAGGTTTTCGTCATCCGCCATCAGCGCATTGGCGGAATTCAGGCGTCCGGCCAGGACGAAACCAGCTATGGCTGCCATCAAGCCAGAAAAGGCATACACAAGCAACCGGGTGCGGTCGATGTTGATGCCCGAAACGCGGGCGGCTTCCCGGTTGCCGCCGATAGCAAAGATCGAACGCCCGAAGACGGTGTAGCGCAGGATGAACCAGCCGGCCAGGACAGTGACTACAGCGATCAGGCCGGCAACCGGTATGCCCAGGATATCGCCATCCCCCATCCAGATCATCTCAGCTGGAAGATACCCTTTCAGTTCGGTGGCTGTCAGGTGGGAGGGCACCGGCAGGCCGCCGGTCACGAGCAAGGCGATGCCGCGCAGTGTGGCCAGGGTGCCCAGGGTGGCAATGAAATCCGGGATGCGCCCCCGGGTGATGATCAATCCATTGAGCAGGCCGGCCAGAAGCCCGATCAGCAACGCGATCGGCAGGCCTAGCCAGAAGTGCAACGGTCCGAAGACCAGGCCGCCCAGATGGATCTGCTGGGTCATCAAGACCGCCGCCACGGACGCGGAGATCGCCGCGACAGCGCCCACCGAGAGGTCGATCCCGGCTGCCAAGATTACAAAAGTCTGACCGACAGCGATGATGGCAGTGATGGCCGACTGGCGGGTGACGTTGGCCAGGTTGCTGGTGCGGAGAAAATAGGGCGTGGCAAAAGACAAATAAGCCGCTAAAAGGATAAGTGCGATGAGAGGGCCGGTGCGCAGGACGATCTCGCGAAAGGTGGTTGGAAGCCCGCCGGTTCTTAACACCGCGAGCCCTTTTCTCTCGGTCATTTCAGATTCTGAGGCAACTTGTGGTTTCTGGGTCACGCTTACCTCCTCAGGGGATTAACAACCTGCCATCAGCTGGCGCTTTGCAGCAGCTGCTCCTGAGTCACCTCACCGGCGCGGTATTGGGCGGTAAAGCGCCCAGCGCGCATGACCAGGATGCGATCGGCCATGGCCAGGATCTCAGGCATTTCGGAAGAGATCATGATGATGGCTACGCCGCGCCTGGCGAGCTGATTCATCAGGGAAAACACTTCCACCTTTGCACCTACATCGATCCCGCGCGTCGGTTCGTCGAAGATCAATACCTTGGCCTGGCTGAACAGCCATCTGGCCAGGACGACTTTTTGCTGGTTTCCACCGCTCAAGTACATCACCGGGCGGTCCAACAAGGGTGGTATGATGCGCAGGTTCTCGACGTATCCCCTGGCGATCTCCTCTTCTTCGTTGAGCTTGATCAGCCGGCCGAAAGGCAGCTGGCTGATATTCGCCAGAGTGATGTTGGGGGCGATCGGCTGGATCGGCAATAACCCTTCCCGCCGGTCGCGTGTCAACAGTCCCAGCCCGTTGCGGATCGCGTCGGTTGGCTGGCGGATCCTGATCTCGTTACCGTTCATGTAAATCTTGCCGGAAGTTATCGGCATCAGGCCAAAAATGGCGCGCGTGAATTCTTCCTGACCGGCGCCCATCAGACCAAAGATCCCCAGGATCTCGCCATGGCGCACCTCGCAAGAGACAGCGTTCAGTACGCCGTCCACCGCGAGGTGCTCGATGCGGAAAGCCACCTCTCCCAAAGGCACTTTTTCCTTTGGGTACTGGTCTGTCAGCTGGCGGCCAACCATCATCTTGACCAGGGTATCGCGGTCCGCCTGCTCCACAGGCAGCGTACCGATCAACTTTCCATCCCGCAGCACGGTCACCCGCTGGCCGACGAGGGGCACCTCATCCAGAAGATGCGAGATGTAGACGATCCCCACCCCGCGCTCGCGCAGGCGTCCGATGATCTCGAACAATCGGGCGCGCTCCGTGTCAGAGAGCGCTGATGTCGGTTCATCCAGCAGAAGGATCTTCGGCTGCCTGGTCAGTACGCGGGCGATCTCAGTCAGTTGCTGCTCGGCGACATCCAGCTGGCGGACCTCTGCGCGCGGATCGATCTGCACCCCCAGTTCTTCCAGGCTTTTTTCCGCCATCTGGAGCATCTTCGTCCAATCCACCCGACCAAAGGTGTTGCGCGGCCATTGGCCAAGGAAGATATTTTCCGCTACCGTCAAAGCAGGGATCAGGCTGAGCTCCTGGTAAACCATGCCAATGCCCAATTCCTGAGCCCGTTCTGGGGTCAGGTCATGAATCTCCTGACCCTGGATGAAGATGCGCCCGGAATCCCTGGAGACGGAGCCGCTCAAGATCTTTACGAGGGTTGATTTTCCAGCCCCGTTCTCGCCCAGAAGGACATGCACCTCGCCGGGGTACAGGTCGAAGTCGACGTGATCCAGGGCATGGACGCCTGGGTACCGTTTGTCGATCTGCTCCATACGGAGAAGCGGCTGACGAAGGGGCAACTCGTTGGTGCTCATCGGGCAGCCGACTCTTATTGAGCAGTATATCCGCCATCCACGCTGAGCACGGCGCCGGTTGCATACCCGACCGGTTCACTGGCCAGGAAGAGGATGGCAGCGGCGATTTCCTCGGGACGGCCGAGGCGGTTGAGCGGACGGGATGATTCCAGGGCGCGGCGGGCAGCCAGCGGATCGGCAGCGCGTTGGATGGCTGCCTGGACCAGGGGAGTCTCCGTCGTCCCCGGGCAGATGCAGTTTACGCGGACACCCATTGGAGCAAAATCCACGGCACAGCTGCGCGTCAGCGCGATCATACCGCCTTTAGAGACATTATAAGCCACCTGCCCCTTGATTCCCACCAGCCCGGCTTCAGAGGCGACGTTGACTATCACGCCACCGCCGCTCTCGACCATGTGCGGGATAGCGTATTTGGTGCACAGGAACGCGCCCGTGAGATTGACGGCCAGCACCTTCTCCCAGACATCCAGAGGCGTCTGGACTGCATCAGCTTGATAGTAAATTCCGGCGTTGTTGACCAGGA
>CAYQDF010000139.1:0-7878 GCA_964416175.1 uncultured Anaerolineaceae bacterium | reverse complement strand
CCAGGGTCGTGCCAGTTCTTGCGTATTTCAGTGGCAGGTATGCATAGGCGATGCTTTTCCCGACCGTGTACCCGTAGCCACCGGATGCAACCCATCCAATGACCTCTTCAGAGCCGGCTGGTTTAATAGGTTCTTTTCCGAGCACGATAGTTCGATCATCTCCCAGGGTAAGGCAGCACAATTTCTGCCGTATTCCCTCTTCCTTCTGCTTGAGAAGTGCATCTTTCCCAATGAAATCCTTTTTATCCAGGCGAACAGCGAAACCCAGACCCGCTTCGAATGGGGTGTAATCGGGGCTGATTTCTCCACTCCAGTACCGGTATCCTTTTTCCAGACGAAGCGATTCGATCGCTTTATAACCTGCGGCGACCATGCCCTCTGACAACCCTGCCTCCCAGAGAGTATCCCATAATCTGAGACCGTATTCCATCGGGCAGTAGAACTCCCATCCAAGTTCACCGACATACGTAACCCGGCTGGCGAGGACAGGGACGTCCCCAACATGGATGTATTTCGCCGTCATATATGGAAACGCATCCTTGGAGACATCAGCTTTTGTCACCTTCTCCAGGATTTGCCTTGCCTTGGGTCCCCAAAGGCCGAAACACGCCAGGGAAGAGGATACATCCTCCAGCGACACATTCCCGTCCTCGGGCATGTGCAGACGAAGCCAGGAGCTATCATGTTGCCCAAATGCTGTTCCGGTCACGATGAAAAATCGCTCCTCTCCAAGGCGCGTGACAGTGAAATCGCACTCGATCCCGCCGCGTGGATTGAGGCATTGGGTGTAGATGATGCTGCCGACCGGTTGGTCGATCTCATTGGCACATACTCTATTTAAGAAAGCGAGCGCCCCTCGGCCACGGACTTCGAACTTGTTGAATGAGGTTTCATCAAAGAGGCCAGCATTTTCCCGAGTCTTGATATGCTCATACCCGATAGCTCTCGACCAGTTGTGGCGTGCCCAGCCTTTCGGCTCGTGACCGTGGCGGGCAAGCGGTTCGTAAGGCTTGAAATAATTCGGGCGCTCCCAACCGGTCTTCTCTCCAAAGACTGCGCCTAAATCACGCAGCCGGTAGTAGGCTGGAGAAAGGCGCAGGTTGCGGCCGGACATTCGTTCCTCGCCAGGGTAGTGAATATCGTAATATTGTGAATATGTCTCGATCGTGCGGGCAACGGTATAGTCCTGACTGGCGTAGTTCGTGCCAAATCGGCGTACGTCCAGTCTCCAAAGATCCCACTCCGGATGACCTTCAATGATCCATTCTGCCATGACCTTCCCGATTCCCCCAGCGCCCGCGAGTCCGTGGGCGCAGAAAGCGCAGGCGACCCAGAAGCCTTTCACAGAGGTCGGACCCAGGAGAAATTCTCCGTCAGGGGTGAATCCCTCGGGGCCGTTGAGGAGCTGGATAATCTCCGCTGTCTCCACCGCCGGGACGCGTTTTATCGAGTTCTCCATCAGTGGTGCAAACCGTTCCCAGTCCGGAGGTAGGAGTTGATATTTGAATTCTCGGGGGATGCCATTCAGACCAAAGGGTGCCGGATTCCGCTCATAACCACCGGTGACAAGACCTCCAACTTCCTCGCGCCAGTATACCAGGAGGTCCGGATCGCGTAAGGTGGGGAAGTCATGCTCCACTCCCTCGATTGGTTTCGTGATGATGTAAAGATGAGCCATTGGAACGACCGGCAGGTTCAAACCGACCATTTTACCTACCTCGCCGCCCCATTGCCCGGCAGCATTGACAACATGCTCAGTTTGGATCGTTCCTCTGTCAGTCACGACCTCATGAACACGGCCGTTTTTCAAGTTGATCTTTTCAACATTCGTTTCCATAAAAAATCTTACTCCCCCCTTCTTCGCTCCAACTGCAAGTGCATTCGTCAGACCGGTTGGATCGATCATACCGTCATTGGGTGTGTACGCCGCACCCACCACCCCTTCCAATGACATGATCGGGAACATTCTTTGGGCTTCCTTCGGGCTGATGAGCTCCATCGGCATTCCAAACGAGCGCGCCATGCCGACAAGCCGTTTTAAGTCCTCCAATCGTTCGGGCGAAGATGCCAGTCGAATCCCACCAACTTCACGCCATCCCGGGTCGACGCTTGTCTCATCCTTCAATCGCCTGTATAAATCGGTTGAGTAATACATCATCCGGGTGAGATTCGCATCGGACCGAAGCTGCCCGACCAGCCCGGCCGAATGCCAGGTTGACCCGGCAGTCAATTCATGGCGTTCAAGCAGTACGACGTCTTTCCAGCCCATCTTTGCTAGGTGGTAAGCAATGCTGCATCCCCCAACTCCTCCGCCGATAATGACAACTTGTGCGTGCGATGGAAGCTCAGACATTTAAATTCAGCTCCTGGTTGATAAGTTCTTCGACTCTGGAAACATTGACCTGCTTGGTGGAACAGGCCGGCACCCCCATGAATTGGACCCGGACGAAGGTCTGACATGTATCGACCCCCAGACCCTTTCGTCCTGTTTGTTACAACCTCGGAGGGTTGCATTGTTGTACTGCCGCGATGTCATTCGATGAATTGATTTCTCTATATATTTATCAGATAGACCTTGAATAGCCTGCCGTGGAATCTGATTATCTCAGTCAGGGATCATACTTGCCAGACCGACTCTGGGGACGCCATTTCCTGGACAATGTCAAAGGAGGAGATCACTCCCAGCGGGACTGAGTCCTCATGAGCCGGGTCGATGACCAGCACACGATGATGATGATTCTCGATCATCAATTGCGCTGCCTCTTGTAATGTGGCATCCATCCTAATCATCAGGGGTGGATGCATCACGTCGGAGACCAGGATTTCGTCGATGTTCGATTCGGGGTCACAACAGCTGAGGAAATCTAATCCACTGAAGATCCCCAGAGGTTTCCCATGGGCATTGACGACAACGACAGACCGCCAGCCGGTATCGCTCATCGCTCTGGCTGCTGCTGTCACCGGAGTCTTTTCCCGGCACACAAGGAATGCATCCGACATCACATCTCCAACTTGTCCTCTGCTTAACGGGACCCGTGAAGCCAGCTCGCTGATAAAATCGGATACTGAAATCACACCAACCGGACGGTCCTCTTCGAGGACCAACAATCGGCGGATCTGATTATCCCGCATCCGATTCGCAGCTTCGGAGACAGGGCGGTTGGCGTCGATCGTCTCGACTGGAGAAGACATCAACTCACCCGCAGTCATCGATCGCATCACCGCCAGGCTCTCCGGATCGCCGGATAACCACTCCCCGGCAAGCAGATCGTAGTCCGTGATCACGCCCAGGGGCATTTGATCGTTATTCGTGACAAATAACGCGTGTAGATGATGTTCAGCCAGGAGCTTTGCAACTTTTCCCAGGGGGAGATCCGGGCTGCAAGTAACAACCTTCGGAAACATCAGATCGCGCACCAGTTTTGACACGCCCTCACCTCCTCATGATCCCTCTAATTTCGCTCATCGGCTAAAATCAACTTTTCGATGCCGAGTAACGCGTTTCTATCCGTAGTGGTCAATGAACCTCATCTACATCTTTGTACCATTTGACGCGGTCCCCAACCCTTGCCCGCAATTTCCAGGCGGTCGATTTCGGTTCCCTCTCGATGATCGAGAGAGCTTGATCAACCTGATTGGCGACGAACGCCTGCTGCTCCCGAGTCAATTGAGCGTAAAGTCCTGCCATTTTCTTCACTTTCCCCAGATTCATCGTGGCCGTACGCCACAGACCCCAATCCTTGGCCAGGATCTGAGCAACCCTTTTGATATTGATTTCCTCGTCGTCGCTCCCTCCAAGCGGATGTTCGAGGAGCAGCATGATCGTATCGATAATATCTTTTTCGTTAATCTGGAAGATTTGCATCTTTTCCAGGAGCAATTCAGCCAAAGGAATAGTCGGTTGATCAACTTCAAGCCGATCCACCCAGCTGACCGTGTGGGAGAAATCCAGCTTATCGTAAAAAACATCTACATGCAATCCGTTGGTAGGGTGATTGAATATAGACCGGTCTCCTTCGCTGACGATGAACACTTCCCTTTCTTCAAAATAACCGAGACCACTCATCAGCGCGCCCACATCGCGCGCCTGTTTGCGGTAGCCGGCAAAATCGATGTCGGTGTAGGCCCGGCCCAACGCGGCCTGGAGATAACCATGCTTCGGACAGTGCATCTGAAACGCCAGCGAACCGATTACCCGCAACGTCACCCCTGATTTCTTGCTGGCTTCCAGGATTCGCATAAGCTCATTTTCGAATTTCTCTCGCTCCGCCTGATCCTGCTCTCCCATCCCGATTGGATTTGTGCTCATGGTAGACTCCTGATGCATGAAGTTCTCCAGAAAAAACCTTGCTAATCAAGCGGATACTGCCGCGTGCAATCCTGCCCATGGCTCGAGCGAATGATCCAAAGACAGAATGCATCAATTATAATTGAAAACATATAAATTTACAAATTACTGCAAAATCCGTCAATTATCGTCACGTTCCTGGTCAATTCCTGGTTCCGTAATTGCTGAAAAATCGACGGTCCGAAGCCAGTTAAGACTTTCGACATTATGTTTCAGGTATCCACAGTATTCGTCAGGATTGACATTTTTCCGGTAGTAATCATCAAGCGCCCAATTCAAGACATATAAATTCGCTGCCCGAAGCAGGATTGGCAGCAATTCAAGCTCTGAACCGTTCAACGGCTGCAAACCGCCGCCACCCGAGAGTGTTTTTTGGTATACAGCAAGAAAATCATACATTTCGTCAAGGCGGAGCGATCCAGCCTGTGAACCCTTCCAATTTGTGAAGAAGTACCAGCTGGCAAGCGCCACGTCGAATGCACGCAGATCGATCTTCGACCAATCAAAATCTAATAATCCAACCACACGCTTGCCGGAGAATTTTAAATTCCCCGGATGATAATCGCAGTGGATGACCAGACTAGGCAAACCAAGATTTCTTGATCCGGATAAAACCAGGTCAACATACTGGATCTCCCGCTTGATATCGTCCGCATTCTCGAGCAGAAAGCTGTCGAATATCGTTCCTTTCGGATTTTGGCAGAGCATCGAAACCTGTTCTGCAATGATTGGGAGCAATTCACAAATACCAGCTTCGCTTCGATGACCGGTGGGGGTCAAATCCGCCGCAGCCTGGTGAAAGCGGGCCAGGATCATGGCCGCACTCCGGTATTCACTTCTCGTGCAACGAGGATTGACCCAGGTGTATTTATCCTCTCCGGGGAGATAATCAAAAACAGCATAATAACCCGGGGCCTGGTCCTCAGGTCCCTGCCAGGCAAGATATGTCTGACCATACACAGTCGGGTGAACCCGCGCAACGAAATCGACCCCCCGATCGATCAATCCCCGAATTGTTGAGTGCTCGAATTCAATATCTTCTGGTTTGATGGAATTCTTGTATTGGCGAAGAAAATATTTTCTCTTTATTCCAAATTTTATGGTCTCAACCACGTAATTTCTATTGACAGTACCCCGCGTGTTCTTCGTTAATGATACGAGTTCGCCAAGATCAAATCCCTTCAGGATCATGTCGATTTGGGAAAATTCGTCTGCCACAGTTGAGCCCATATTCCTCTCAGGAAATAGTTGCCGGATCCGGATGCCCAGTTTCCAACACTGCCTTATAAACCGGACTTTACCTATCAATTTGAATTGATTTCTTAGAAAGGAATCATAAAAAATTATACTTTAAAAACCAAAAACTTGCAAATTTATTCAATATTCGTTATAATATTTATGCGAATCTGACAATATTCATCAACAGCAAATATTTTTTCCATCGACGGGTCTTTTTTTCAATAAACATTCTGGCAAGAGGCCCTCAAAAGTGAGCAAACCACTCATCCCGGCCCAGCGGCGTGAACGGATACAGAATTACCTTTCCGTTCACCGAATTGCCCCCATCTCTGAATTAAGTGAATTGTTATACGTATCCGAAGCGACAATCCGCCGAGACCTGGAATGGATGGAGAGCGAGGGGATCCTGGTTCGGACACATGGCGGGGCTATCCTGAACCAGCAGCTGCCATTCGAACCGGAGTACCAGCAACGCGCCCAGAAGAATGTTGAGGAAAAAAGAGCGATCGGAGCGCTGGCAGCCTCCATGATCGAGGATGGAGAAATCGTATTTATCAACAGCGGGACCACGACAACCCACCTGATCCGTCAGATCAGACCCGGGACCAACTGCACCGTTGTCACCAACAACCTGACTGCCGCTCTTGAGATCAGTGACGGGGATTTTGATCTGGTGCTGACTGGTGGTACATTCCAGCCAAAATCAAATTCTGTCGCCGGCCGATTCGCCATCGAAAACCTCAGTCAAATCTATGCAGACCAGGCTTTCATTGGCGTCGACGGGGTAACGATCAAACACGGATTCACCGTCCCTTCAAGCGCCGAAGCTGAAGTGATCAGACTGATGATCGCACGTACCAAAGGACCAGTAAGTATTGTCACAGATTACAGCAAATGGGGTGTGGTCTCGAATTTTGAGATCGCGAAGATCGATCAGGTATACCGCATCATTACAGACGAAAAATTAGGGCCGATAGCTCAGGAGGCGCTCGCTCACCGGGCTGTCGAAGTGCTTATCGCTCGCCCATTGATGGAGAGGACCTGAAGGGAATGCATCAATAATTATGTAACCTTCAGGTCCTTTCCTTATTTCGGAGGTCCGCAGATGTCCTTCTTCAAGAAACCCAGGAAAACCATAACCCGGCTGTTTTTCGCCACAGACCTGCATGGTTCTGAACGCACCTTCAGGAAATTTGTAAATGCGGGAAAATTCTATGAGGCCAATGTGTTGGTCATGGGCGGAGATATCACCGGCAAATTACTCATCCCTATTATTAAAGAGAAGAACGGCAAACACCGCGCAACCCTCCAGGGAACCACCCAGCATTTTGAGACCGAGGCAGATTTAAAGAGACTGATCAATCGCATCGGATTCCTCGGCTTCTATTACCGCATGATGGATGAAGATGAATATCGTGAGCTTCAGGAAAATCCGCACCTGGTTGAAAAAATGTTCCATGAGCTTGCCCGAGAACGGTTGAATGATTGGGTGGATCTGGCCGAAGAACGCCTGGCAGGTACCGGGATTAAATGTTTCGTGACAGGCGGAAACGATGACGAGCCTGCGGTGCTGGAGCCGTTATACCGGGAAGGGACCCAATCCTTCTTTGGATGTGAGAACAGACTGGTCGCCATCGACGATGAACACACCATGATCAGTCTTGGATACAGTACACCCACACCCTGGAACACCCCGAGAGAGATCAGCGACGATCAGCTGGGAGAAATGATCCACAAGATGGTGGCGGAGGTCCCTGATCTGAACCGCTGCATTTTCAACTTTCACGATCCCCCGGTCGATTCGACGCTTGATACCTGTCCTATGCTAGATTGGTCCACAGACCCCCCAACCCCGATCGTCAAAGCCGGGCAAATCGTTATGCACGGCGCGGGGAGTCAATCAGTGCGCAAAGCTATCGAAGATTATCAGCCCTTGCTTGGCCTGCACGGACATATTCACGAGTCGATGTCTGTGGCGAAAATCGGCCGAACGACTTGTATCAATCCTGGCAGTGAGTATGGTGAAGGCCGCTTGCGCGGCTGTCTTATTAACCTTTCCGCCGGTCAGGTCGAAAGCTACCAGATGACCAGCGGTTGAAAGGAGTACAAGCGCAGAGGAAGGAGGCAACTATCGATGTGAATCGGTGTTATTCGATATTAACAACCCAAATTGGAAAAGCTCACCCTGAACCCGGCAACAATGGGGTTCGTGAGCATCAAACGATAGCCCATTTAGGAGGTTGAAACATGACCGCTACTACATCAGTCGCCAAACCGGAAGTCTTTACCCG
>CAYQDF010000138.1:0-7894 GCA_964416175.1 uncultured Anaerolineaceae bacterium | reverse complement strand
AATCATATTCTTGGCCGGATCCATCACTTCCAGATTCTAATCAAGTTTGTTTGAGTATCATCGCCCCTGGCGGACGGTGTGAAGGAGAGCCAGGTTGGGCGGGCAGAGCGCTCCTACCGGAAACCCTGAGATCAATACGATCTGCTGTCCGGGGCGGATATCTGTAGTCTTCAGCATGGTCTGCTCAACACTTTCGAGCATTGCTTCCAGCGAATCGGCGTAAGGCACCATGAACGGCTTTACCCCCCACAGCATATTCAGCCGATGATAGGTCCTCTGAATGGGAGTGAAGGCCAGGATGGGGACGCGCGGGCGGGACTTTGCCATGAGGTTAGCCGTGCGCCCGGACATGGTGAAGACGATAATGGCGGTCACGTTGCGGTCGTGCGCCAGTTCTTTGGCGGCGCGCGACAGCGAGAGCGCGTCGTCGTGAGTCACTTCGCCCATGGCGATCAGCCCAGAAGCCTCGTTGCTCAGCGCTCCGCCCCAGTGTCCCCATTCGGCGAGGTGATCCTCCGCCTGTCGGATGATATTGTGCATCGTTTCGACAGCGCGGACGGGGTATTTTCCTACAGCTGTTTCGCCCGAGAGCATCACCGCGTCGGTTCCATCGAAGATGGCGTTCGCCACGTCTGTGGTTTCAGCGCGGGTAGGTCTTGGATTATATATCATCGATTCGAGCATCTGGGTGGCCGTGATCACGAGCTTGGCGTGCCGGTTGGCGGTCGCGATCATGGTTTTCTGTGCGATCGGCACTGTTTCGGGGGACATCTCGATCCCAAGGTCCCCACGCGCCACCATGATGCCATCGGCGGCGCTCACGATTGAGTCAAGATTTTCCAGCGCGGCGGGGCGTTCGATCTTGGCGATGACGGGCGTATCGATCCGGTCCGGCGCGATGCGCCGGATCTCCTCCCTCAGACTTTCGACATCCCTGGCAGCTTTCACGAATGAGATCGCAACGGCATCCACGCCGTGGGCCAAGCCAAACTCCAAATCAGAGATATCCTTATCCGTTGGGACAGGGAGGGAGACGTCGACGCCAGGTAAGTTTATCCCCTTGTGGGATTTCAGGACACCGCCGATTACCACTGTGGTTCTGACGGTGGTAGAGGTCTTCTCCTCAACAACGAGTTCGATGCTGCCGTCATCGAGCAAAATCCGGCTTCCGCGCTCGACGCAGTCCGGCAGATGCACAAAATCCACATACACCGGGCCTGATATCCCTGATTTCGTAGTCAGCGTCAGGGTTTCCCCAGGAACGAGGTGGATCTGCCCTCCGTCGATCTCCCCCAGGCGGATCTTCGGACCCCTCAGATCCTGCAACAGGCTGACAGGGCGATTCAGCGCCTCGCTGCTCTCCCTCACCGTGCGGATGATCTCGGCATATTCAGGGTAGTCCCCGTGGGAGAAATTCAAACGGAAAACGTCGACGCCGGCTTCGATAAGTTGATGGATCGCCTTGCTGTCCGAACTGGCCGGTCCCAGGGTGGCGACGATCTTCGTCCGGCGGTTTATTCCGCTGCTGCACATTCAGGTCTGATCCGGAGAATACAGCGTGCGCATGGCGAACTGTCCATGCAGCAATCATACTACAGATAATGGAGCTCTTTTGCCTGCCTGGTCAGCTCCTCGCGGAAATCCGGATGCGCGATGTTGATCAGCGCCTGGGCACGTTTGCGGATTGACTTGCCGTACAGGTCTGCGATCCCGTACTCGGTCACGACGTAGCGGACATGGTTCCGCCCGGTGACGACGCCAGCGCCTTGTTTGAGCATCGGGACTATCCGGCTGAACTGTTTGGCTGTGCTGGGCAGCGCGATGATCGGAACACCGCCGGCTGAACGCGAGGCTCCGTAAATGAAGTCCAGCTGGCCTCCGATCCCGCTGTAGAGCTTCGGGCCGATGCTGTCCGCGCAAACCTGACCGGTCAAATCGATCTCGATGGCGGAGTTGATCGCCACCTGCTTCTCGTTTTGGGCGATGACAAATGGATCGTTCACGTATTCCGTCGGATGAAGTTCGATCAGCGGGTTGTCATCGACCCAGTCGAACAGACGCTTTGTACCGATGATGAAACCGGCGACGATCTTTCCCGTATGCAGGGTCTTCCTGGCGTTGGTCAGCACGCCTGCCTCGACCAGGTCGATCACACCATCGGAGAATAATTCTGTGTGCACCCCCAGGTCCTTCTTGTCGTACAGGTATTTCAGGACGGCATCCGGGATGGCGCCGATACCCATCTGCATCGTGGCGCCGTCGGGGATGAGCTCCGCAATGTATCCGGCGATCTTTTGAGTGACCTCAGAGGCTTCATCGCCCCCCATCATCACCTCCGGCAGCGGGTAATCGACCGGGACGATGTAATCCAGCTTACTGACGTGGATGAAGGAGTCGCCGAGCGTGCGGGGCATCTGCTGGTTGACCTCGGCGATGATGATCCTGGCGGATTCGGCGGGGGTCTTCGTGAGCCCCACTTCCACGCCGAAGCTGCAGAAACCGTAGTTGTCTGGAGGCGAGAGGTGGACCAGGGCGACGTCCAGCGGGAGGATTTTCCTCTTAAAGAGGAGAGTGTATTCTGACAGGAGCACCGGCGTAAAGTCAGCGCGGCCTTCCTGGACTGCTCTGCGAATGTTGGCGCTGATGAACATCGTGTTGACTCGCAGGTGTCCTTCCATTTCGGGGTTGACATAGTCTGCTGGCCCGATCGTTAACGCCTGTGCGATCTCGACATCGTGCAGCTCAGGGGCATAGTCGACGAGGGCTGCCAGCACAGTCTGGGGGACGGAGCAGTTCCCGGTGAGAAAGACCCGGTCTCCAGATTTTATTTTACGGACCGCTTCTTGTGGTGTGACGATCCGGGATTGATAGATTCTTGTCCAGTCCATCGTTATTCGACCGTTCTTTTCGTAGTGAACGAAGGGAGGTGAACCCGTTCGCCGCGGTGTGTGTTGATGGCCCGTTCCAGAGCCGGATCTCTGGCGATCGCCGTGTCGATCCCTGCGCTGGCGATCTCCAGGATATAAGGGAGGGCGGCATTGGTGAAGGCGTAAGTCGCCGTCCTGGCGACCACGCCCGGGATGTTGGGCACGCAGTAATGGATGACGCCTTCCCTGATGAAGGTGGGGTGTTCGTGAGTCGTCGGCCGCGACGTCTCGATGCAGCCACCCTGATCGATGCTGATGTCCATGAGGATGGCCCGCGGCTTCATCTCCCGAACCATGTCCTCTGTTATAACGATCGGCGCGCGTTCTCCCGGGACCAGGACAGCCCCGACGACCACGTCGGCGTACTGGCAGACGCGCGAGATATTGCGGGGGTTCGACACCATCGTCGTGACGCCTGGGAACAGCTCGTGAATGCGCTGCAGGGCACGCAAATCGCTGTCGAGGACTGCGACATGGGCGCCCATCCCCAGGAATGCCTGGGTGGCATACGTTCCAACCACTCCCGCGCCGACGATGGCAATCTCGGCCGGAGGGACGCCTGCGATACCGCCAATCAAAATCCCTTTACCGCCATTGTTGTTGTGGAGGAGCACGGCCGCGATCTGCGCTGCCATCCTGCCGCCGATCTGGCTCATCGGCCGCAGAACCGGCAAGCTCCCGTCTGCCAGCTGGATCTGTTCGTAGGCAATTGCCGTGATCTTGTTCTTGATCAGCTTTTCGACCTTTTCCTGTCGGGCTGAAGCCAGATGGAGCAGTCCGGCGAATGCGACTCCGGGGCGCAGCCATTCGATCTCCTCCTGGATCGGCCTGGCGACCTTCAGCAGCAGGTCAGCCCGCCCAAAGACCTCGTGGGGAGAATAAACGATGCGCGCGCCGTTCCGCTCATAATCCAGATCGCTGAAGCCAGCCCCCAGGCCGGCATCATGCTCGACGTCGCAGGTGTGGCCCGCTGCGACGAGCTCCTGAACGGCCGCGGGAGTCAGCCCTACGCGGTACTCGAAGGGCCGCCGTTCTTTCGGGATTCCAATGTTCATAAGTTTTCCTCGTTCACCGTCTAGTGAAGACGTCTTGGATCCGTTCGATCGCCCAATCCACGGTGGGCTTGTCGATGATCAGGGGCGGGGCAAAACGCAGGACGGTCTCACGCGTCTCCTTGGTCAGGATATTATTCTCGAGCAGCGCTTCGCAGAACTTCCGGGCAGGACCGGCTTCCGGCTTCAGCTCCACCCCGATCATCAAGCCTCTGCCGCGCACTTCTCTCACATAAGGGCTGGGGATCTCCGCCAGCCTCTCGTTGAAGTACTCGCCTACCTCAGCCGCGTTCTGGATCAAGCCTTCCTCGACGATCACTTTCAACGCTTCCCGAGCCACAGCGGCTGCAAGTGGGTTCCCCCCGAAGGTCGAACCGTGCTGCCCGGGCTGGAACAACCCCAACAGGTCTGCATCTGCGAGAACTGCGGAAACCGGGTAGAAGCCGCCGGAGAGAGCCTTGCCGACGATCATCACATCCGGCCGGACATCTTCGTGGTCGCAGGCGAACAGCCTGCCTGTCCTTCCGAGCCCAGTCTGGATTTCATCCGCGATGAACAGCAAATTCTTATCCGAGCAGAGCTGCCTGACCTGCCTGAGATAGCCTTCCGGCGGGATATTCACGCCGCCTTCCCCCTGGATCGGCTCGATCAGGACTGCGGCGGTGCGCGGCGTGATCGCCCTGGAGACGCTCTCGTAGTCCCCATACGGCAAGGTGACGAAGCCGGGTGTGAAGGGGCCGAAATCTTTCTTGTAAGCCTCCTCGGTCGAGAAGGAGATCACCGTTGTCGTGCGCCCGTGGAAATTGCCCCGGAAAGTAAGGATCTCCGCCTGGTCCTGCGGGATGCCCTTCACCGTGTACGCCCACTTGCGGGCAAGTTTGATCGCCGTCTCGACTGCCTCGGCGCCGCTGTTCATCAAGAGCGCCATCCCGTAGCCGGTGAGCTCCGAGATTTCTTTCAGCAGCAGGGGGAGCTGGTCGTTGTAGAAGGCACGCGAGGTCAGCGTCAGCCGCTTCGCCTGGTCGACCAGCGAGGCCAGGATGCGCGGGTGGACGTGGCCCTGGTTCAGGGCGGAGTAGGCGCTGAGGCAGTCCAGGTATCGTTCCCCTTCAACGTCGTACACCCAAACCCCCTCGCCGCGGGTGATCACAAGGTCGAGGGGGTGGTAGTTGTGCGCTCCGTACCGTTGCTCTAAAGCGATGTAGTCTGCAGTCTTCATACCAGAGCCTTTGTGTGCTGTTTGGTCTGAGCGGAGTATATCACAGGTGATGAGAGGGAGGTCGTGAGAGAGGGCAGGGGAAGTCGAGGATGAAAATCACTATTTGTGAAAACTCCCGCCGATGGATGGGATCTGCGGGAGGGGGGAGGAGCGGGTGATGGGATTCGAACCCACGAATGGTAGCTTGGGAAGCTACTGCCTTACCACTTGGCAACACCCGCAGGGATAATGCTCGAATGGGTCACTCTATCTGAAGGAGGCGACCACACCGCGAGAACAAATGGGTAAACGCCACTATTATACTACGGTTCAAACACCGTCCAATCACGGGGAAACAGGCTGGCCTGGTCGAAAGTATCTGCCCGGCTGAGGCGGCGGTCGGAGTTTTCAGTACGTGGATGTTATAATCCGACCTGGGTGAACGCCTTTGAACCGAAATCCGCGACCGCAACTCCCCAACCCGGTGAATCAGACCACTCCGCCTGAACCTTCCCCAATGACCGACTATTTTGAATTGAGCGAGCGTGAGCGGGAGATCCTCCACCTGGTCGCGTCTGGGGCGAGCAACAAGGAGATCGCCAGCGCGCTGTTTATCAGCACGAACACGGTCAAAGTCCACCTGCGAAACATCTTTTCCAAGATCGGGGTAACCTCGCGGACCGAGGCCGCCATGATTGCTATAACCACCGGCCTGGTCGAGGTCCCCGGGGGCGCGCGCGGCGGTCCGGAAGGGCTGGGAACCTTGGAAGACCTGCTCCCGGCTGGCGGACGGGGTACCGGCTGGAAGTTCCAGAAGGTGCTTCAGGGGAATCCCTTCCTGCTCGCTTTGCTCGTCATCGCTGCTATCGCAGCGCTCGCCGTTTTCGGGATCGTTCTCGTACCGCAACTCCTTCAAGACCGGGCGAACGCCGCCGGGGAACCGCCGCGCATCACCATCGAGCCGGACTGGAGGACGAACGCCCCGCTCCCCACTGCCCGAATGGGGCTGGCGTTCGCCTATCTGGGGAACCAGATCTATGCCATCGGGGGCGAAGACATGACCGGAGTGCTGAACCGGGTGGAGCGGTACGATCCTGCGCGTGACGTGTGGGTGGAAGCCGCTCCAAAACCACTCCCGGTCGCAGACATCCAGGCTGCGGTGATCAATGGCAGGATTTATGTCCCCGGTGGACGCACTAAAGGGGGAGAGGTGACCGACGCGGTCGAAATCTACAACCCGGAATCCGACGAATGGTCTCAGGGGAGCCCGCTTCCGGTTGGCCTCAGTGAATACGCTCTGGCCGCCTTCGAGGGGAAGATTTATATTTTTGGAGGGTGGGACGGGGATAAGGTGGTCAACACCGTGATCGAATATTCGCCCGACCAGGACCGGTGGGTCATCCGGACGCCAATGCCGACCGCGCGCGCCCGGTCCGGTGCAGCGGTTTCTGACGGCAGGATTTACGTCTTCGGAGGCTATGATGGGCGGCGCGCCCTGGATGTCAACGAAGTGTACCTGCCAGCCAACGAGGGTGGGGGCGAGCCCGCCTGGGTAACTGCGGAGCCCATGCCGTCGCCGCGCTTCAGCATGGGGGTGGCCAGCCTGGCGGACGTGATCCATGTCATCGGAGGCACCGCCGGGTCAGACTCGCCGCTGCCTTCGCTTCGTTACACTCCCCAGACCAATGCTTGGGAGGTCTACGACAGCCCGCTGATCGGCCCCTGGAAGCGGATGGGTATGGGCGCGGCTGGAAACTTCATCTACATCGTCGGGGGCGAACTAAACGGCAAGCTGACCGCGAACAACCTCAGCTTCCAGGCAGTCTACATCATCAACCTGCCGGTCATCCGGTGAACATTATTTTAGAGTTCGGAACCTTGGTAATCGGAAATCCCGAGGACATATTCGATTCCGGATTATGGGATCGCGATGATCCCCAGATCGGTCACTTCTCCGGCCTTGACCTCGAAAACCAGGTACTCCTCGGTGTCCGGCTCCTGGAGGATCGTGCTGGAGACCGGCGACCAGAGTGCGAGGGCGTATTCACCAGGCGGGACATCGGTGAATAAAAAACGGCCGGTCTTGTCCTGCGTGGACACGGGGTCTTCCGCCTCCGAGAACGCGATGATCGGGGGCATGTCTTCCTCGTCGGCAAAGATCGTGCGAGCCAGGTAGAGGGTGCTGTAATAGGGTTCACCCCCAGGACCAGGGGTCAGCAGCTGCCCAACGACGACTCCTGTCTCCGCTCCGGGAGTGGGAATGACCAGCAAGTCGGGAAGATTCTCGAAGAACGGGGTCGATTCCGGGATGGGATAGCCCTCTTCCTTCGTGTAGTCGAACAGGGTCGGAGTAACCGGCGCCGGGTAAGGGTACACGCTGAACAGCGTTGGCGAAGCCTCCGGGACTTCAGATGCGCCTGCCTCAACCGTTTCAGCCGGAGTCGGCGCGGAGCAGCTGGTGTTCAGGAAAATCAGCAAGAGAGAAAAGCAGATCGTCTGAATTCGTTTCATCAGGCCTGGTCCATTCGAGTAAGGGAGTTATCACATATATGTGAAACCGCCCCGCCTTTCGGCGAGGCGGTTTCTGTTTTTCTCGCGAGGGTGAGACGGATAGAAACGGCTACTGGTTCAACCCGTTTGCCTGGGTGAAGCTGTCTCCGTAACGACCTGACCCTGGTTCCGCCGCAAAGTTCGAAATTGCGACGATGTCCCGGTTG
>CAYQDF010000137.1:2520-7896 GCA_964416175.1 uncultured Anaerolineaceae bacterium | reverse complement strand
GCGAAAATGTAATCACCGGTCAGCACGGTGGCAGCCGGCGTCCATTGCGAATTCAAAGTTGGGATTCCCCGGCGCAGATAAGCGCCGTCGATCAGGTCGTCGTGGACCAGGGTAGCTGTGTGAAGCAGTTCAATCGCAGCTGAAAGGGTGATAAGCTTCTCCGGTTCCGCTCCGAGCATTTCACCGGTCAAGAGCGCCACTGCGGGACGGACGCGTTTCCCGCCCGAAGAGAGCAAATGGTCCAGAGCTGCGACCAGGTCAGGGTGGTGACCGTTTGTCACTGAGCGCATGCGCGCTTCCACCAGTCGAATCCTTTCCTGGACTGGAGTAAAGAAAGTAACTGAGGACAAGTTATCCATCACCATTGAAAGAGCCGGCGGGCGTTTGTTGATGTGACCGAGGCAATCTCATTTATTGTTGTTCTGCGGAGTTCTGCAATTTTCTCCACGATCAATGAGACATTGGCTGGTTCGTTTCGTTCCCCGCGTTTCGGAACCGGGGCGAGGAACGGCGCATCGGTCTCGATCAACAGGCTTTCCGGATTCGAATGGAGAACGACCTTCTGTAGCTCTGCCGCATTCTTGAACGTCACAGGTCCAGTTATCCCGAGTCTAAAATTCAAGCGGGTCGCAAGGGCAGCCGCGGCAAGATTTCCTGAGAAAGAGTGGAGGACTCCCGGCCGGCTGGCAAGGACCGACTGCTCTGCGGATAGGCGCTCATGCCACTCAGACAGAATCTCAAGCACATCCTCCGTCGCTTCCCGATTGTGAATCACTACCGGCAGTCCGGTTTCTCCTGCGAGGGACAGCTGCTCACGGAACACCCGCTTCTGAAGTTCCCGCGGGGCCCTATCCCGGTAATAATCAAGACCGATCTCTCCAATTGCGACGACCTTAGGTTCTGCAGCCATCGCTTTCAACTGGTCCCTGGATCCGGAATCCCAGGTGTTTGCTTCGTTGGGATGAACCCCAACAGCAGCATATACTTCGTGAAAGGTTCTGGTTAGCCGGATTGCAGACTGGCTGGACGCCAGATCAATCCCGGGATTTAAGATTCGAGTCACTCCAGCCTCACGGGCGCGCTGGACCGTCTGCTCCCGGTCATGGTCGAAACTGTCGAAATCCAGGTGACAATGTGTATCGACCAGCACTTATTTTAAACCAGCTATGCGCAAACCATCCTCGAGGATGGCTGAAACACGGTTGGGGTCCGTGGTCTCTGTATATACCCGGATGATCGGTTCAGTCCCTGAGAATCGAATCAATAACCAGCCGTTCTCGCCAAGGTTGAATTTAAAACCATCCGTCGTGTCCAGGCCAAAGACCGGGAAACCGCCAATGGTCTTTGGGTTTGCGTTCAATATCATCTGCCGGCGATCCTGCGCATCGCCATCGAATCGGCTGTCGATCCGATCGTAGTAATGCGGTCCGACTTTTTCAAATAACAGGTTGATCAACTCAGAAGGGTTTTTCCCGAGTCTCACCATCATGTCCAGGATGTATAACCCGGCCAGGATGCCATCTCTTTCCGGAACGTGCCCTCTGAAAGCGTATCCTCCGGATTCTTCCCCTCCGATCAAGGCGTTGTGCTTTAACATTGCCGGGGCGACGTATTTGAAACCTACACCAGTCTCGATCACAGGGACGCTGTACGCTGCACCTAATTTATTCAGCATGTTCGTGGTCGACAGCGTCTTAACGATCGGTCCTCTCTCTCCCCGGATTTCGAGTAAGTAATAAGCCAGTAGTCCGTAGACGCGCAGCTGGTCGATGAATTCACCCTTTTCATTTCCGATCCCCACCCGATCAGCATCGCCGTCTGTGATAATCAGGACATCCGCCTTCCGCCGAACCGTTTCCCGCAATCCGGCGTCCACATTCGGTGGGATAGGTTCTGGCCTGGTCATTTCAGGGAAAATTGGATTCCTGGTATTATGGATCTCGGAGACTTTCGTTGCGCCGCCTCCTAAAAGCTGGGAAAACCAGCCAGCGCCATTTCCCCACATCGGGTCGACCAGCACCGATAACCCTGCCTGCCGGATCGCATCGAGGTCGACCAGCCGCTGGATTTGTTCGATGTACGCCGGATTGGGATCGAAATACTCGATTCTTCCATTTGTGATAAACTCGCGGAATTCCCCCCGCCTGACTCCTTCAACGCTTGAAGGAATTCTATCCTCGATCTCGCGAAGCCCATCCGGGTCGATCGCACCGCCATGACGGTCGCGGACTTTAAACCCGTTGTCGGTGGGAGGATTGTGGGAGGCCGTTATGTTGACGGCGCCCACTGCCTTCTTCGTAACGACCGAATACGCGATCACAGGAGTTGGGGAGGCCCGATCGGTGAGATAGACCCGCAAGCCGTTCGCTGCCAGCACTTCGGCAACCGCAGCGGCGAAATTCTCCGAGTGAAAACGCTTGTCGTATCCGACCACAACCCATTCATCCTTGTTTCCCTTCGAAAGGAGATATTCCGCAAATCCCTGGGCACACCGGCGAACACTCGCAAAGGTATAGTCCTCCGCGATGACTCCCCGCCACCCATCGGTGCCGAAGCGGATTTTCACCGACATAGGACCTCCAAAAAGTGAGAATAATAACAATCCTATTATATCAGGGGATACTTCCCTGAAAATAATTTATACATTAATAATCGGAATAATTGACGTGCTATAATCCTGGATAGATTGATATTGTGTGAATTATGAGGAACAACGAACAGTACATCTACCTGGACTACGCAGCCACGACGCCGGTCGATCCCCGGGTTTTGGAAGCAATGACGCCATACTTTAACGAGCATTTTGGGAACCCGTCGTCCGTGCACCAATTCGGTCAGAAAGCTGAAGCAGCGCTCGAAGATTCTCGAGAGCGCGTGGCGGCTGTGCTAGGATGTTCGCCAGGAGAAGTGATCTTCACATCCTGCGGCTCGGAAAGCGACAATCTGGCCCTCCGTGGTGTTGCCTTTGCTCGAAGGAATCGAGACAACGCCAATCACATCCTGATCACGCCGGTTGAACATCACGCGGTCTCACGAACCGCGGCCAGCCTGGCCGCGGAGCACGGTTTCGAAGTGGAAACCCTCGAAGTCGATGAATATGGAAGGGTGGCTGCATCCGATGTCGCAGAAAGCATCAGACCGGATACAGCCCTGGTATCGGTGATTTACGCAAACAACGAGATTGGTACGATCAATCCACTGGCTGAGATCGGGGAATTGTGCCGGGAGAGGGGCGTCCCCTTTCATACCGACGCGGTCCAGGCAGCCGGGCACCTGCCAGTGGGTGTCGACCGTCTCCAGGTCGATTTGATGAGCATCGGCGCACACAAGTTCTACGGTCCTAAAGGTGTCGGTGCATTGTACGTCCGCCGCGATATCCCGATCACCGCTGTGCAGACCGGAGGCGGCCAGGAATCTGGGCTGCGCGCAGGAACCCACAACATCCCATACATTGTTGGCCTGGCGGAAGCCCTTGAGCTCGCCCAGGAGGGCAGGATCGAAAGAAACAAACACCTCGAGACCCTGCGCGACAGGTTGATCTTTGAGGTGTTGAATTCGATTCCGGATAGCCGGTTAACCGGACATCCAACGCAGCGCCTGCCAAACCACGCCAGTTTCGTTTTTCGGGGAGTGGATGGGAATACCTTGCTCACGATGCTGGATGCAGCCGGTTTTGCCTGTTCCTCTGGTTCGGCTTGCAAGACGGGAGATCCTGAGCCCTCGGAAGTCCTTCTGGCGATGGGCATCCCGCCGGAATGGGCTTTGGGCTCCCTGCGGGTGACGCTCGGTAAGAACACTTCGATGTCTGATATTGAAAGCCTGCTCGGCGCATTGCCCATGCTTGTAGCTGAATGCCGTCAGCTGTCCTTTCGATGATCAGACTCGGTGCATCAGATTCTGATTTCCCACAGATGTCAGACTCAGCGGTTGTAAACACCCAAGAACAGAACCCTGAACGCGCCTGTGTCGCGGTAGCGCTGAGCGGAGGCGTGGATAGCGCCGTGGCGGCAGCTCTGTTGGTGCAACAGGGTTACAGGGTGATCGGGATGATGATGCGCCTGTGGAGCGAATCTGGACATGGGGATGACAACCGCTGCTGCACTCCAGAAGCAATGGCCAAGGCTCGGCGCGTCGCTGGAATCCTCGGCATCCCCTTCTATGCTATCGACGCCCAGGAGTTCTTCCACAAAACCGTTGTCAGATATTTTCTGGAAGGATATTCCTCCGGCATCACGCCCAACCCCTGCCTGGTATGCAACCGTGAGGTGCGCTGGGAATTCCTGCTCAGTCACGCCCTCTCTTTCGGAGCGGATTACCTGGCGACAGGGCATTATGCCCGGGTTGTTCGCTCTCAGGATGGTAGGCTTCAATTGCATCGCGCCGTCGATAAGTGGAAAGACCAATCCTATGTGCTCCACGTACTCAGCCAGGACCAACTCGCCCGCGCGCTTTTCCCTTTAGGAGAATTTACCAAGACCCAGGTCCGGGAAATGGCTCGCCAGTTTGGGCTGCCGGTTGCGGCGAGGCCGGAGAGTCAGGACCTGTGTTTCCTCGGAAATGGGGATTACCGGGGTTTCATCACCCGGAACGCGCCCGCAGCCATCCGTCCCGGACCGATCGTGAACACTCAGTCAGAAGTTATTGGAACCCATCAAGGCCTCGCATTTTATACGATCGGTCAGCGCAAAGGTTTGGGCCTCTCTTCACCTGCCCCTTTGTATGTCCTCGAAAAGGATATCGAGCGAAACACGATCATGGTGGGAACCATCGAAGAACTTGGAAAAAGTGAACTCACAGTTGAGCGCATGAACTGGGTGTCCAGAGATCCTCCCAACGAACCGATTCGCTCAGAAGTGAAAATCCGCTATCGCGCCGAGGAAACTCCAGCAACCATTCACCCTTTTGGACAGACCAGCGTCCGGATCGCTTTCGACGAGCCGGTGCGCGGCGTCACCCCAGGACAGGCAGCGGTGTGCTTCCAGGGGGATATTTGTTTGGGCGGAGGCATCATCACTTCCTCGAAATAATCCTATGAATGGAGTGAGGTAATGTGCGGTCGTTTTACCCTTACAGTCGATCCAGGACAGTTCCAGGATCAATTTCCCGGCCTGGAGGTCCCCCAGGGATTCGCCCCGCGGTACAACATCGCCCCAACTCAACCCGTCGCAGTCGTACCGAACGATGGCTCGAACCGCGTGGATTACTACGTGTGGGGATTGATCCCTTTCTGGGCTAAAGATCCCGAGATTGGAAACAGGATGATCAATGCGCGGGCGGAGACATTAACTGATAAACCCGCTTTCAAAGGCCCATTCCGGTACAAGCGGTGCCTGGTGCTGGCAGATGGCTTCTACGAATGGCGGAAAGAGCCGGATG
>CAYQDF010000137.1:0-2510 GCA_964416175.1 uncultured Anaerolineaceae bacterium | reverse complement strand
AAAATCCGGGCAACCCTTCGGATTCGCGGGACTGTGGGACAGCTGGCACGCTGCCGATGGTTCTGAAATCCGCTCCTGCACGATCATCACCACCCGGCCCAACACGCTGTTGGAAGCCATTCACAACCGGATGCCGGTCATCTTGCATCCAGAGGCGTATGCAGAATGGCTCACCCCAGGCGAGGGGGATCCAGCCAGACTGAAACAATTCCTCCTGCCATATCCGGATGGGGAGATGGTGGCGTTCCCCGTTTCGCGGCTGGTGAACAACCCCAAAAATGATTCTCCTGAATGCATCTTACCGGTAGCTTAGCACAATACGTATGAAAATCGGATTCATCGCAACACGATTGAGCGGCACCGATGGTGTCACTCTGGAAGTCGAAAAATGGGCGAAAGTCCTTACCCGCCTGGGTCACGAGGTCTTTTTCTGCGCTGGCGAGCTCGATGGCTATGCCAGGGGAGGGATGCTCATCCCCGAGCTGCACTTCGCCGATCAGACCATCCAGGCATTGAGCCAAAAAGCATTTGAGACCCACACCGAACAGGATGGAGACAACCTGGCCGACCAGATCTACACTCGCGCGGACGAATTGCGCGCGCCATTGCGACATTTCATCCGATCGAACCGATTGGACCTGATCATCGTCCAAAATGCGTTAACGATTCCAATGAACCTTCCATTGGGTGTCTGTCTGACTGGCCTGATTGCCGAGCTTGGGATTAATACGATCGCCCACCACCACGATTTCTATTGGGAGAGGCAGCGCTACCAGACAAACGCCATCTTGAACCTGCTGGATACCGCCTTCCCGGCCAAGCTTCCTACCATTCAGCACGTGACCATCAATACGATCGCACAGGCCCGGTTGAAAGCTCGCCGGGGCATCGATTCGATCGTGATTCCGAACGTGTACGACTTTGCAGCGCCGCCGCCACCCATTGACTCATACAGTCAGGATTTTAGGGACAAACTCGGATTGTCTGCGCAGGATATTTTCATCTTACAGCCTACGCGAGTGATCCAGCGGAAAGGGATCGAAATGTCCATCGATCTCGTCAGGCGGCTCGAATTGCCCAAACCAGCCCTCTTCATCTCCCACAGATCCGATGATGAAGGGCTGGCGTACTGGCACTGGTTGAAAAGGGAAGCACAGGTGATGGGCATTCAGGTCCAACTCATTGACCACATGATCAGCAGCCAGCGGGGAAATATCAACGGCCACAAAATCTATACCTTAGCGGATGCCTACCTCCACGCAGACCTGGTAACCTATCCCAGCCTCTACGAAGGGTTCGGGAACGCACTTCTCGAATCGATATATTTCAAAAAGCTGACCGTGGTTAACCGGTACCCGGTGTACAACGCCGATATCAAACCCCTCGGATTTCACTTTGTGGAGCTGGATGGATTTGTGGATGATAAAAGCGTCGATGAAACCCGCCGGTTGTTGGACGATCGGTCAGCCGTTCGTGAACTCGTCGAAAGAAATTACTCGATTGCCAGCGAGCACTTCTCATTTGAACTGCTGGAAAGAAAGCTCGCTGAGCTGCTCGCGAATTGCCAGTAGAATGGAGATAAACCGCTTTCATGTTCTCAGGCAATGAAACCGGGAGACGGATCATAGAACGAATGGAAGACTCGTTCGAAATCGTAAATGAACACGCGTTTGGGATCCCGGCGATATTGCGCACTTCAATCGAACGTTTCGTGAAGATGCGCGGCGCTGAAGGCGCTGCGAGTATTTCGTTCTTCATGATATTCAGCATCCCGCCTTTGATCATCCTCTTCGTCTCCATCACCAGCTATTTCCTGAAAGTCGAAGACATTCAGCACCTGCTCATCCAGCTGGTAGAAGAGAGTATCCCCATAACAACTCAAGATTTGATTGTTCTTCTCAACCAGATCATCAACCGGCGCGAATCCCTTGGGATCATCGGATTGATCGGTCTGGTATGGTCCAGCTCGGGATTCTTAATGACGTTGACGGCGAACATCGACCGCGCCTTTCCAAACGCCAAGCGCAGAAACGCAATCGAAAACCGGATGATCGCCTTCTTCATGGTTGCCATCCTGATCCTGCTGCTGGCTGTATCATCAGTCTTCTCTACGCTGTTCTCTGTGTTTTCGAAGGTCGAAATCACTGTCCTGCCGTTTGATCCTTCCTGGAGGACGGTTTCTCATTTTGGCCTGGTTTTCATCCGGTTCCTGCTCTTTCTGGCGTTGTACGCTTGGGTACCGAAGAAACCCGTCCGGACGCTGGCAGTGATCTGGGCTGCTGGATTAGCCTCCCTGACCTGGGAGCTGACCGCGCTGGGATTCGGCTGGTATCTGGGAGAAGGAGTGAATTACTACAATGTGCTGTATGGCTCTCTGGGGACACTCGTCGCCTTTATGTTCTGGATATACATCAACCTGGTGATCACGATTTTCGCTGCCTGTTTGTGTGCAGCAATCGACGAGAATTCCAATCTCAATCGGCAAGTTCCGCGGCAAACGGCGCAGGAAG
>CAYQDF010000136.1:0-7966 GCA_964416175.1 uncultured Anaerolineaceae bacterium | reverse complement strand
ATAGATCTTTTCTCACTGATAGATCTTTTCTCATTGGAAATGGGATAAACACGCCTGGGATCAGAGGAGCGTCATTACGGTTCCTCCCCAAGATATCTCCTCCGCCATTCAAAGAGCTTATTTAGGGCTTCGATCGGCGAGAGCCCATTGATGTCGAGCCTTTTTAATTCCTCCAGAAGCGGGTTCGTTTCAGGGAAGAGCGCCATCTGGTGCGGCACCTGCGGGTCCAAACGTACCGCCTTTCCGGAGGACGCTTCCAGCTGCCGCAAGATCTCCCCGGCCCGCTGGACAACCGGGCGCGGCAGCCCGGCCAGCTGCCCGACGTGGATCCCGTACGATCGGTCTGCACCGCCCGGCACGATGCGGTGGAGGAAAACCACCTTCCCTTCCGCCTCGCTCACAGCCACGTTGTAATTCCGCACCCCTGGCAGCAGTTCTGCCAGCTGGGTCAGCTCGTGATAGTGCGTTGCAAAGAGTGTCTTCGCTCGCAGATGCGGATGGTTGTGGATGTATTCGACGACCGCCCAGGCGATCGACACGCCGTCGTAGGTGCTCGTCCCGCGCCCGATCTCGTCCAGGATCAGCAGGCTCCGCGAGGTGGCGTGGTGCAGGATGTTGGCAGTCTCGACCATCTCGACCATGAAGGTCGACTGCCCGGCGTAGATTTCATCCTGGGCGCCAATCCTGGTGAAGATGCGGTCTACCAGGCCAATGCGAGCCTTCTCTGCTGGCACAAAGCACCCAATCTGCGCCATCAGCACGATCAGAGCAGTCTGCCGCAGAAATGTCGATTTCCCGGACATGTTCGGCCCGGTGATGATCCGCACCCGCTCTCCGGGCTCGAAGATCGCGTCGTTGGGCACGAATCGCTCCCCGCTCAACATCTGCTCAACCACCGGGTGCCGCCCCTCCACGATCTCCAGGACGTCTTCCGATAGGATCTCCGGGCGCACGTAATCATTGATCACTGCCGCGTGGGCCAGGCTGCATAATACGTCCAGCCTGGCTATCGCCCGCGCGGTGGCCAGCAACCGGGCAGCCGACTCTCCCAGGCGGGCGCAGATCTCCCGGAAAAGGCGCGCTTCGAGCTCTTTGATCCGTTCCTCGGCATTCAATACCAGCGTCTCGTATTCTTTAAGTTCCGGCGTGATGAACCGCTCCGCGTTGACCAGCGTCTGCTTTCGGATGTACTCCGGCGGCACTGAACCGGAGTTGGCGCGCGTTACTTCGAGGTAGTAGCCGAACACCTTGTTGTAACCCACCTTCAGAGTCTTGATCCCGGTGCGCTTTCGCTCCTTCGCCTCCAGGCCGGCGATCCACTCTCGCGCGTGCCGCGATCGTTCGACGATCCCATCGAGTTCTGCCGAATACCCGGCTTTAATCACACCCACGTTTTGGAGAGTGGCTGGCGGTTCCTCTTCGATCGCCGCTTCCAGTAGATCCAGGGCATCTTCACAAACGTGGAACTCATCCAGGACGTCTCGAAGTGCTGGCGAGCCCTCCGCAAGAACCGCACGTATCTTCGGGAGTTGCCGCAGAGTCCCCCGCAGCGCGACCAGGTCTCGCGGCTGGGCCGACCCTCCGACAATCCGCTGAGTCAGCCGCTCCAGGTCGGCAAGCGGCTTCAGCGCCTCCATGACCTCTCCCCGGATCAACCCGGCGGCAACGAAGTAAGCCACACCCTCCTGCCTTGCGCAGATCTCCGCGATGTCCAGCAGCGGTTTGCTGACCCACTGGATAATCAGCCGGCGCCCCATCGGGGTGATCGTATGGTCCAGCACGCCGAGGAGCGTCCCCTGCTGCGTGCCGCCGCGCAGCGTCTGCGTCAGTTCGAGGTTGCGCCGCGTGGCTGAATCGAGGGTCATAAACCCGCTGATCTCATAGCTCGACAGGCTGGTGAGCAACCTGAGCGCAGCGGGCTGGGTATCCTGTAAGTATTGGACGATCGCACCGGCCGCCGCCGCCGCCAGCGGCGCGCCGCGCAGCCCAAAGCCATCCAGCGAGGCGGTCTGGAAGTGCTCCTGAAGGATCTGCTGGCACCGGCCTGGCTCGAATCTCCAGTGGGGGAGGTGGGTGATGTGACCCGGCCACCCATCCTCTTTTGTAAAGCTTTCTGGGAGAAGGATTTCAGCCGGGTTCAAGCGCAGCAGTTCCGCCCGGACGGTCCCCAGAACATCGGCGGCCCGGATCTCAGTGGCAGAAAATTCTCCGGTCGTGATATCGACGTAGGCGAGTCCGGCGCGCTCCTCCTGGACGATCAGGCTGGCGAGGTAGTTGTTGCCGTCCCCGGGCAGCAATCCCGGCTCAACGATCGTGCCCGGGGTGACGACCCGGGTCACCTCCCGCGGCACCAGGCCGCGGACTGGCTGGTCGCCCACCTGCTCGCAGATCGCCACGTGAAATCCCTTTTCAATCAGGCGTGCCAGATAGTTCTCGGCCGCGTGGTAAGGGATGCCTGCCATGGGGACGCGTACTCCCTTCGCGACATTGCGCGAGGTCAGCACGATGTCGAGCTCCCGCGCGGCGACCTCGGCATCCCCGTCGAAAGTCTCGTAAAAATCTCCTAACCGGAAGAACAGGATCGCATCCGGATGCTGGCGCTTGATCTCGAGATACTGCCTGCGGATCGGTGTGACGTCTTCGGTGTTAACCATGCGGTCATTTTATGCGGAGTGCAGCGAATCATCAAGTGGCGAGATTATCCCAAAAACCTATTCCGTTTCAAGTCACTTGGTTTATAATCCAGTCACTAAATTCGCTCAGAAAGGAGAAGTACCAATGGCAAGTGTAACCTATGATCATGTCACAAAGCGGTTTGGAGACGTCGTCGCCGTCAACGATCTCAACATCGAGATCACGGACAAAGAATTCCTCGTACTCGTTGGACCTTCAGGCTGCGGGAAGTCCACCGCGCTGCGCTGCCTCGCTGGATTGGAGGACATCACAGAAGGACGAATTTTGATCGGCGACCAGGTGGTCAACGACGTGCCACCCAAGGACCGGGACATCGCCATGGTGTTCCAATCATATGCCCTGTATCCTCACATGTCCGTGTATGACAACATGGCATTCGGTCTCAAGCTCCGCAAGACTCCCAAGGCTGAGATCAAACGGCGGGTGGAAGAAGCTGCCCAGATATTGGGCATCGAGAACCTGTTGGACCGCAAGCCGCGGCAGCTGTCTGGCGGTCAGCGCCAGCGGGTCGCCGTCGGGCGGGCGATCGTACGGGAGCCAAAGGTGTTTCTCTTTGATGAGCCGCTCTCTAACCTGGATGCCAAGCTGCGGGTCGAAACGCGCGCCAATATCAGCAAGCTGCACCTCCAGCTGGAGACGACCTTCATCTACGTGACCCATGATCAGGTGGAAGCGATGACCATGGCGTCGCGCATCGCCGTCATGAACGCCGGCATTCTCCAGCAGATCGATACTCCGCAGAACCTATACGATAAACCCGATAACCTGTTTGTTGCCGGTTTCATCGGTTCTCCGGCGATGAACTTCTTCCCTGCCAAGATCAACCAGGGCGACGGTGCACTTTATATCCAAAGCACCCACTTTGCCGTCAAGATCCCGGAAGACCGGAACAGGGTTTACGATCCCTATGTAGGCAAGGATGTGATTTTCGGGATCCGACCGGAGGATATCTTCTACCCCGAGTTCGCCCCCCCAGGGATCGTCGCTCAGCCGGTCGAAGCCCGCGTGGACGTGACAGAATTGATGGGCAATGAAATCTTCCTCTATCTGAACTCGGGCGAGCACAACTTCGTTGCCCGCGTCGATCCGCGCACCCGCGTTCATTACGGCGACCAGATTCAGGTCGTCTTCAACATGGCGAACATGCACGTCTTCGACCGGGAAACGGAAAAAGCCGTCCGCTGAAGCTCCTGAAATGCCATTCGAATATCTTCCTCCATTGCTGCGCGCATCGCAATCCAGGATCGTCCTGATCGTCATGGACGGGCTGGGTGGGCTGCCTGTCGAACCTGGCGGTCCGACTGAGTTGGAAGCTGCCCGCACACCGAATATGGACCGGCTGGCGGCAGAGGGGATGACCGGATTGTCCACACCTATCCGCCCCGGGATCACACCCGGCTCTGGACCGGCGCATCTGGCGCTCTTCGGTTACGACCCTCTCCAGTACGAGATCGGCCGGGGAGTCCTGGAAGCTGCGGGCGTCGGGCTGCGCGTCAGGCGCGGCGACGTGGCTGCCCGCGGGAATTTCTGCACACTCGACCCCGCAGGAAATATCTCTGACCGCCGCGCCGGTCGCATTTCTACCGCGGAGGCGATCCCTCTGGTCGATCGGTTGAAAGGCGTGAAAGTGCCCGGGGTCGAGACCGAAATCCGCCACGTGAAAGAGTACCGCTTTGCAGTTGTGATGCGCGGCGAACACCTCGACCCGGACATCGCCGATACCGATCCCCAGGCGGTCGGCGTCCCTCCCCTTCCAGCTCTGGCCCGCTCTCCCGGCGCCAAACGCACCGCCGAGCTGTTCAACCAGTGGATCGCTGGCGCCTGCCGCGCCCTGGACGGGCACCCCAAGGCGAACGGCCTCACCCTGCGAGGGTTTGCCACTGACCCGAATCTACCCTCCTTCCAGGATTCATACGGGCTGCGCCCGGCATGCATCTCTGTCTACCCGATGTACAAGGGCGTCGCCAGCCTGGTAGGGATGCAGGTCATTGATTTTCCCGGCGAATCCCCGGAGGATGAGTTCACGGCAGCCTCCCGGGTCTGGCAAGACTTCGATTTCTTCTTCATTCACATCAAGAAGACCGACAGCAAAGGCGAGGATGGCGATTTCTGGGGGAAAGCTGAGATCATCGAGCAGGTGGACTCAGCCTTGCCGCGACTGCTCGATCTGAGTCCTGACGTGCTGATCATCACCGGGGATCACTCCACCCCGGCGCTGCTTCGCACCCACTCCTGGCACCCGGTGCCATTCCTGCTCTGGGCGCCGAAGACCGCCAGACCTGATGATCAGACCGCCTTCGGCGAACGAGCCTGCGCACACGGCGGTTTGGGCAATTTTCCTGCCCTGGACACCATCCCACTCGCCCTGGCGCATGCCGGGAGGCTGGATAAGTTTGGCGCCTGATTTTGTAAAATCTTCCCCATCACGCCGCCGTCTCCGGCGGCGTTTTTTTCTCGCGGAAACCCACCCTGATCAGCAGCCCCCCAGCCAGAGTAAGCGCCGCAACAGCCAGGAATGTGTCTCGCCAGAATCTTTCCGGGAAAAGCCGGATCAAGGTGTCTGAGAAGCGGAACATCCAGGTCCCAGATTCGAAAAACACCTGGTGGAAGAAAATAAAAAACACGCTGAATCCAACCAGCACCGCTGCGATCGCCAGGCCGATCAAGATCAGGGTCAGGTTCCCTCCCCTGACCATCCCCAGCCGGAATTGCTCCCACCATCTCCCACGCCAGGCCCACAAATCGAGGAGCAGCAGCCCGCCCAACGTAGCGTACCACACGATCAGCGATGACTGGACGACTTCCTTAACATCCACCATGTGCCGCAGCTCACGCTCGTTATAGACCGGCGACCCGTCCTCGAACCGCAGCTCCCCAAGGAAGGATATCTCCTCATCGTTCAGCAGGTAATCCAGCGCGATCCGCGACCAATACAGGCGGTCTTCCCTGGTGAACCCGTAAGGATCGGGCGGGAAGTTCGGCGTGCGGTATTCGATGTTGATATATACAGGTGTTAGCAGTAACCGGACAGCTGATAGAACGAGCGCCGGCGGAACCAGGATCGTCACCAGCCAACCCAGCAAATTGAAGAACAATCCCGCATTCTGATTTGTCGTCAACGCAGTCCTCCGACTCATTGCACCGCCTCCAGGTCACCAAACAGAAGAAACCGCAGCACCATGTTATTGGTGATCCACTCCACCGGTGCCAGGTCGTCGGTGAACACTGTCTCGCTGACCGGCACGGGCTGCAGGTTGAGGGCTGCGATCTTGAGAGCTTCGAGCAGCACCGGGCTCGTCCCCGCCTCCTGGAACAGGCGCATCAGGTTCTGATGCAGGTATTCCGGCGCCGTGGGTTGGTTTGTGGCGTATATGATCGTGTTATATGTCCCAGGGACGTCGGCCAGATGCACGGACGGGAAAACAGCCAGCAGGGTGCTGGTCATTGCAGCCACCAGCCGCCTGTCCTCCGGCGCACGACCCACATTGATAGCCAGGACCCCATCCACCTGGAGATGTTCTTTTGCGTTCGCGAAGAACTCACGGGTCGTCAGATGCCAGGGGATATATGGAGGCCGATAGGCGTCGACGGCGATGATCGAATAGCGCCGCTGGCTGTGCTCCAACCCCCACCGCCCATCCAGGGCGTTGGCGTTCAGGTTCGGCAGGTTCATGTCGAAATACGCTCGGCCAACTTCGATGATCTCAGGATCGATCTCAAAGCCATCGATAAGAATCGGTCCGAACGCCGCCGTCGCCAGCCGGGCGGTCGTCCCGGCAGCCAGGCCGACGATCGCCAGGCTGTCAACCTCGCGCGGTGAGAACGGAGGAAGGTTAAAAAAAGGGGCAGCCAGGAACTCCAGCCAGGGACCGTAGATCATCACTTCGGTCGGATGATACGCAGAATGGACTCCCTGCCCCTCGTTCAATCGCAGATAGCGGTAGCCATCGCGCTCGATCACCTGGATGTAGTTATATGCCGACTCGCTTTCGTAGATCTGCCCGGCGGCGGTCTTGATCCCCGCCCGCCAGCCTGACAGGGCAAAAATGATAATCAGGACGGGCATCCATGCCCAGGCGAGGGCCATTTTCCAGCTGACGGACAACCCCATCCCAACGATGGCGACCAGGGTCAGGAACAGGCTGAACGCCAAAAAAGTGCGCGTGGTGCCGATGGTAGGGATAAAGACCAGAACAGGCAAGAAAGTCCCGACGAAGGATCCCAGCGTGGCGATGGCATAAATGCGACCGGAGACCGTTCCAGCGTGCTCGGCATCGCTGATTGCCAGGCGAATGGCGAAGGGAGAGATCGTGCCGAGCAGGGTCACGGGCAGGCTGAAAAGGATGAGCACTCCCGCGAAGGATCCGAACAGGATCCCCAGCTGGAGCTGATCGAAGGCATCCGCGGCCACCCGGAGCACGGGCGCGGCGACGACCGCAGCCACGCCGATCAGAAAGGCTCCCCACGCCATGACAGAATACATGATCTGCGGGCGGGGCGATCTGTCTGCCCACCGCCCGCCTAAAAAGTAGCCCGCCGTAAGGTAGATCAGGATCAACCCGATGATGCTCGCCCAGACCAGATTGCTGGTCCCAAAGACATTCCCCAACAGCCGCGATGCGCTCAGCTCAACAGCCAGGGTCGTCATCCCCGCGGCGAAGACGGCAAAATACAGATACCGCCGGACCGGTGACTGGTTCATCTCTTTCGCTCCAGGACCAGCCAGCTGATGTAGCCGACAAATCTGACCAGCCAGAAGGCGATCAGTCGGTAAGTGAGGCCAGCGGCGATCGCCACGGAGCCTGGGACCCTCAGCCATGAAAAGATAATGGGCACCATGGCGTCCGTCATGCCCAATCCCCCGGGCAGTGCACCCATCCCGCTGAACGTCAGCACCAGCCCATATCCGATGAACAGGGTGGAGGGGGAGATGCCATAATGGAACATGCGGAAGCTGGCACCAAGGCACAGGACATCAAGGAATACCTTGCCATAGGCCGCCAGGGGGAGCTTCCACAGCACCGAGCTGTGATAGTGGCTCAGGTTGGTCTGGAAGTAAGTCAAACGTTCTTCGATGTAATCCTGGCCAAAGTATCGGAAGCGTCCCCCAAAACGGTTCCACACCTTCGCCAGTTTGAAGGCGATCCGCCGGCTTTTCACCGGATCTCTGACCAGGATCCAGCCAACCCACATGGTCCCAATCGAAGCGATCCCCACCACGAACAGGAAAAAGACGAACCCTTCCTCCATCATGCCGCTTTCGACCAGGAAG
>CAYQDF010000135.1:0-8320 GCA_964416175.1 uncultured Anaerolineaceae bacterium | reverse complement strand
GCTTACCTCACGACCACCGCAGTCCAGAGCGCTGCTTTGATCTTTATTCTCCGCGTGACTGATATGTCCCTGGACACGCTCAGGGTCTTGTTTGTCATGCGCGGGAGGAAAATCGTTGCCTGGGCGCTCGGTTTCTGTCAGGCGACTGTGTTTGTCCTGGCTATTTCCTCAGTGCTGAGAAACCTCGACAATCCCTTGAATATCCTGGGCTACGCGGCTGGGTTCGCGACCGGTGTCGTGGTCGGCATGACAATTGAAGAAAAACTGGCAATCGGTCACGTTCACATGCGGATCATCAGCCCGAGCCGGGGAAACGCCATAGCTGAAAAATTGCGATCTGCCGGATATGCTGTCACGGAAATCCCTGCACGCGGGAAAGATGGAACGGTATCGATGCTAAACTGCAGTGTTCTGCGGAAGAATATTTCCCGGGTCCGGGAAATGGTCAACGAGGTCGACCGCGATGCCTTTATTACCACAGAGGATATCCGGCCCATACGGCGTGGCTTCTGGCGTGCTTGAACGAGTCGCATGTGGCTGACCTCATCACTTCCAGTCTGATTGTTTTCGGGCTGCGCGTCCTCGACATAACTTTTTACACGCTCCGGATCAGGTTAGTAATGCGCGGCAGGAAAGGACTTGCCTGGGTCTTTGGATTTTTCCAGGCAGGCTTATATGTCGGAGCCTTAAGTCTCGTCTTTTCCAATTTGGAGAACACACTCAAGATTCTGGGCTACGCGGCTGGGTTCGCCACCGGACTGGTGCTGGGGATGAATCTCGAAGACCGGCTCGCTATCGGCTATACGCATTTGCGTATTCTCAGCCAAAACCGGGGAGCGGCAATTGTTGAAGGTCTTCGTCAGGCAGCCTACGGAGTTACCGAAGTCCCCGCTCATGGCATGAACGGGACGGTCTCTATCCTGCACTGCAGCATCCTTCGAAAGAACGAAAAAACTGTAACAGAGCTCATCTCCAAGCTGGATCCCCAGGCTTTTATCACGGCTGAGAACGTCCTCCAGGTGCAGCGAGGGTTCTGGCATTATTAACAGACCATTTTGAGCATCAATGGGGGGGGCAATCTGTGACAAACATCACGAGGATTCGATGACATTCTCAAATTGATATCCCCCACTTTATTTATTACTCTTCTTGTTAGCTATCGTCGAACTCCTGCAATTCCCCGATGCCTTAAATTCAACACAGGAGCCCAGAATGGATGCGCTTTTGCTCGCCCGGCTTCAGTTCGCTATCACGACCATTTACCATTTCTTCTTTGTCCCACTCACCCTGGGACTGTCGGTCCTTGTGGCATTGATGGAAACGGTATATGTAACGACAGGTCAGGAAGTATATAAAAGGATGGCGAAGTTTTGGGGGAAACTTTTCGCGATCAATTTCGTGATGGGGGTCGTCACAGGCATCGTCCAGGAATTCCAGTTTGGGATGAACTGGTCAGAGTACTCGCGGTTTGTTGGCGATATCTTCGGCGCGCCTCTGGCAATCGAAGCGCTCCTGGCATTTTTCCTCGAATCGACTTTCCTCGGAGTGTGGATTTTTGGATGGGACCGTCTCTCAAAAGGCCTGCATGCGGCAGCGATCTGGCTGGTTGCCATCGGCACCAACCTGTCAGCGCTCTGGATCTTAATCGCCAACTCCTTCATGCAGCAGCCGGTCGGCTTTGAAATCGTAAACGGCCGGGCCGTCATGACGGATTTCTTTTCGCTGGTTTTGAATCCGAATGTATGGGTTATGGTCCCCCATACGATCACGGCTGGTTTTGCCACAGGCGCTTTCTTCGTCTTAGGGATCAGCGCCTACCACCTGCTCCGCAAATCCGATATTGACGTTTTTCGCCGTTCCTTCCAGATCGCGGCGATCTTCGGTGCGATTTCAGTCGTTTTGGTGATCCTCAATGGCCACAGCCAGGCTCAGCACATGGTCGAAATCCAGCCAATGAAAATGGCTGCCGCCGAAGCCCTCTGGACATCGGCAGACCCGGCGCCCCTTTCACTGCTCACGATTGGCGATTTATCTCAAAGAAGGGAAATCTGGTCTCTCCGTCTGCCAAATGCGCTCAGCCTGCTTGCTTTCAACCAGTTGTACGGGGAGGTCAAAGGAATCTACGACTTGCAGGCAGAATACGAGGCGAGATACGGTCCAGGGGATTACATCCCCCCGGTCGCGTTCGTTTACTGGTCGTTTCGCGCAATGGTTGGCGCCGGTTTCCTGATGCTGGCTTTAGCCCTGTATGCGCTGTTCCTGGTGATGGGGGAATCCGTTGCTGGGCGACCGTCAGCTCTAAAATTCTTTCCTTTCGCGATTTTTCTGCCATACCTGGCGAATACCACCGGCTGGTTAATGACCGAAATTGGGCGCGTTCCGTGGGTTGTATTTGGCCTGATGAAGCTGGACGCTGCCGTCTCACCCACCGTTCCTGCTGGCATGGTGCTGGCTTCGCTGATAATATTCACCCTGGTTTATGCCGCCCTGATGGCGGCGGACATCTACCTGCTGGTCAATTTTGCCAGGGCCGGCGCGCCACCTCCCGAAGGCGAGCTGACCGGAGCACCGCCAGAAACCGGACTTTCTATTGTCGGAGCACAGGAATAGTCTTCCCAGGAGCCATTTTCACCCTCGTTCGAATGGGAGATCGACCATGGACTTGAATACACTCTGGTTCATCCTGATCGGTGTCTTGTACGCCGGTTTTTTTATCCTCGAAGGGTTTGATTTTGGTGTCGGGATGCTCCTGCCCTTCCTGGGCCGGGGGAGTGACCCTTCGGAAACAGACCTCCGGCGCCGGATGATCATCAATTCTATCGGTCCCTTTTGGGATGGTAACGAAGTCTGGCTGCTGACCGCCGGCGGCGCGACTTTTGCAGCTTTCCCGCAGTGGTATGCCACATTGTTCAGCGGATTCTACCTGCCCTTCTTTCTCCTCCTGCTTGCCCTCATCCTGAGGGGAGTCGCCTTCGAGTTTCGCAGCCGGCGCCCTGACCCGGCCTGGCGGAATCTCTGGGACTGGTCCATCTTCTTCGGCAGCCTGGTCCCATCCCTGTTGCTGGGTGTAGCCTTCGCAAACCTGGCGCGCGGCCTGCCCATCGATGCAGACATGAATTATGTCGGAGGCTTTTTCAATCTGCTCAATCCTTACGCTTTGCTCGGAGGAGTGACTACTGTTGCCATTTTTGTCCTCCACGGAGCGATATTCCTCGCGATGAAGATTGACGGGCAGCTCGGCGTAGACGCCCTGCATGCAGCCCGGAAAATCTGGATCCCTGCTGCTATCTTAGATGTATTACTGCTGGTCGGCACATACCTTTCAACAGAGATCCTCACCCGGCTCGGTGTGAACCCTGGCGTGATTCCGCTGACCGGCGTTGCAGCTCTATTCCTCGCGGGCTACTTCCTTAGTAAAAAACGTAACGGCCTGGCGTTCGCCGCAACCACCATCACTATCGCAGCAGCCATCGCCACCCTGTTCATGCTGATATACCCCGACGTAATGATCTCGACGATCGACCCGTCGTTCAGCCTTAATATCTACAACGCCGCCTCCAGTAGATATACCTTGCGTGTGATGACGATCGTGGCATTGATTTTTGTGCCCATTGTCCTGCTTTACCAGGGCTGGACATACTGGGTATTCCGGCAGCGCGTGGCGGCAAAACCTGAATCACTGACCTATTGAACATCGATAAAAGGGTCGTTTCCATCCTGCTTCCCCATCGTGCAGTGTTCAGCTTGGTGGTCGTGGCAGGATTCCTTGGCGGAATCG
Organism: uncultured Anaerolineaceae bacterium; assembly: GCA_964416175.1. Classification (GTDB taxonomy): domain Bacteria; phylum Chloroflexota; class Anaerolineae; order Anaerolineales; family UBA4823; genus CAYQDF01. The sequence goes on along the minus strand of CAYQDF010000135.1, from coordinate 4,542 downwards.
CAGGCATCCTCCAGGCCCGGCTGATCAGCCTGACGGCCGATCTGGTGTACGTTCATGGGGGAGGCTTTCCCTCCGCATCTCCGTTGCTCGTATCACTGGCAGGTGTGATCCTGCTGCGAGGAGCACTTGTCTGGCTTGGAAAAGCTTCGGCCGCGGTACTCGCTGCTCGAATTCAATCGGATTTCCGCCGTCGCCTCTACACGCATCTGAACGCTCTTGGGCCAGGGTTCTTCAAGAAGGACGCCCCGGATCCCGGCACCCGGACAGGAGAGCTGGTCAGCCTCCTTACCCAGGGCGTCGAGACACTCGAAGAATATTTCAGCCACTATCTGCCTCAGCTCGTGGTGACTGTGCTCGTCCCTGGCACTATCCTGGCCGCTGTATTTCCTGCGGACCACATCTCTGGTCTGGTGATGGTCATCACCGCGCCGCTCTTTCCTCTCTTCATGATCTTGATCGGGGATCGGGCTGAGAGGTCAACCCAGCAGCAATGGACACTCCTCCGCAGAATGGGCGCGCATTTTCTGGATGTCTTGCAAGGTTTGGAAACACTAATAATATTTGGTCGCAGCAAAGACCAGACCCGGGTCATCGAACAGGTGGGAAACGAGTACCGCCGCACCACGATGGGCGTATTGAGAGTGGCGTTCCTCTCTGCCCTCGTCCTGGAGTGGCTCGTAATGCTCAGCACAGCAATTGTCGCTGTCGAAATCGGTCTGCGACTGTTATATTGGCGGCTCTCTCTGGAGCAGGCGTTCTTCGTCTTGCTTCTCGCGCCAGAGTTTTACCTGCCGTTACGGCAGCTGGGGATGCGGTTCCATGCTGGAATGGCAGGATTCGATAACATGAAAAAGATGTCAGCCATCCTCGAGTTGAAGCCAGAAGGGGTTGACACGATTCCTGGTCCGAAAACGGTTCTTCCGCCAGGCGGGCAGTCGCCCCGGATCGAATTCACTGGGGTTGGGTTTGAGTTCCTTGGAAATCGGCCTGTCCTGGAGGGATTAAATCTCGCGATTGAACCCGCCGAGAAAATCGTTCTTATTGGTCCAAATGGGAGCGGCAAGAGCACCCTGGTAGATATTTTACTGGGCTTCCTTCGCCCACAACGAGGTGAGGTCAGGGTCGATGGAAAGCCGCTCGATTCGGTCTCGCTATCCAGCTGGCGGGACCAGATCGCCTGGGTGCCCCAACGACCCTACCTTTTCGATGCCAGTGCTGCTGATAATATCAGGCTCGGTCGACAGAACGCCAGCATGGAGGAGGTGATCGCTGCTGCCAGGCTTGCAGGAGCGGATGAGTTCATCGCGAGACTCCCTCAGGGGTACGACACAGTCATCGGAGAACGCGGCCAGCGCCTGAGCGGAGGGCAGGCACAGCGCATCGCGCTGGCGCGCGCGATTCTAAAAAAATCAACCATCCTTATCTTGGACGAGGCGATGACAAACATCGACCCGGAGACCGGCTCTCGTCTTTTGGAAACGATCGTGAATACGAAGAAAGGCCATACAGTTTTACTGGTCAGCCACGCTATCGATGCGGTGCGCAGTGCAGATCGCGTCCTGGTCATGGAGGGCGGACGCATTGTCACAACGGGTGCTCCTCCACAATTATTTGGGGGGGAGAACCATCCCTTGCGGCCGTTGAAACCAGGGAAAAGGCAAAGTCTTTGGATCCCTGGAGCAAGACCTGTATCGACACCGGGTTCCCTTTCGATTCAGGAATTCTCTCCCTTGCAATCCTCCTCGCAACCGCTCCAATCCATCCCAGAGACGCATCCCGGCTACCTGGTCAGCATCCTGCGCTTGCTCTCTCCGTATAAGTTGCGCGTCCTGGTTTCCATCTTCCTTGGGTGGGCAGCCGTTGCCAGTGGAATCGGTCTGCTGGGCGCCTCCGCGTATTTGATATTTCTGGCTGCTTTACACCCCTCTATCGCGCTCTTGCAGCTGCCGATCGTGGCTGTGCGCGCCTTTGGGCTGGCCAGAGGCTTGTTTCGGTATTGCGAACGCGTGGTCTCGCACGACACCACATTTCGCATATTAACTTCTCTTCGATCACGATTTTTCGCCGCACTCGAACCGCTCGCACCAGCGCGCCTGCAGCATTTCCATACTGCTGAACTGTTCAGCCGTATCCACGCGGATGTTACTTCTCTGGAAAGTTACTTCGTTCGTGCCGCCTCACCTCCCCTCGTCTGGTTCCTGGTGCTACTTACGGTCACCACTTTCCTCGCAAGATTTTCTCTTCCTGCTGCTTTGATTACACTGGTAATTCATCTGGTGGCTGCATTGATTCTTCCATCGATGGTTTACAGAGCAGGCCGCTCGCCCGGTAGGAGCCTGGTGGAAATCCGGTCGAGACTTAATACTGCCCTGGTCGATGGAATACAGGGTATGCCGGATCTGCAAGCATTTGGAGCAGATCACCAGCAGGCTCAGGTGGTTGAATCGGCAGACATCGAGTATGCAAGCGTCAGCAGGCGCATGGGGATAATCGCTGCCGTGCACACCGCTAAAGAAACTACCCTGGCAGACCTGGCAGTCCTTTCAGTCCTTGTGGCTGGTATTCTCTCGATCCAGGCCGGACTGCTCGATGGCGTTTACCTTGGAATGATGATCCTGACCTGCCTGGCTGGCTTCGAGACAATCAGTCCTGTCGCACAATCTGCCCGCATCCTCGCTCAGAATCTGGCTGCTGTAAGCCGGATCGAGCGGATCATCACCCTCCAGCCTGCTGTCTCTGAGCCCGTGAACCCCTGTCCAAAACCTGAACGCTATGATTTAGAGGTATCGAACTTGAGTTTTGCCTATCCCCAATCAAAGGTTGTTTACGATCATGATTTGACAAATCACTGCACAAATGCGGGTACATTTGCAATCAAGGGGATCACGTTTTCCCTCACTGAAGGGAAAAAACTGGCTATCATTGGTCCTAGCGGGTCAGGGAAGACGACCATTGCTAACCTGCTCATGCGATTTTGGGACTACACCGATGGGGAGATCCTTCTCGCCGGGGAGGATCTGCGTCAGCTGAAATCGGAAGATGTCCGCTCGCTGATCAGCCTCGTCTCACAAAGGACTCACCTGTTCAATGCGACCATCCTGGACAACCTTCGGGTGGCAAACCCGGAAGCTGATTTGGAAGCAATCGTGAGCGCAGCGCAGCAGGCCAGAATACATGATTTTGTAATGTCATTACCTTCAGGCTATAACACCTGGATCGGTGAGCAAGGGACCCGCCTGAGCGGCGGCGAACGCCAGCGCCTGGCGATCGCCCGCGCGCTGTTGAAGAATTCCCCCATCCTGATCCTCGACGAGCCTGCCTCCAATCTGGATGCCTGGACAGAATATGCGATCCTGGATACTCTGCGGAATCTCACAGACCACAGGTCTATCCTCTTGATCACACACCACTCGATCGGGTTGGAATTCATGGATGAGATCCTGGTGTTGGAAGGAGGGTTTATCACGCAGCGCGGCAGGCACTCCGACTTGATTCAACATCCGGGATATTATCGCCGCATCTGGGCGTTGGAACATGGGGAACCCGAATAAGGCAGCGATCTCTGGACTGGGATAGGTAAGATCGGTTATCATCAGCCAATGTTAAGACTCGGCGTTGAATATTCTGATTGGAGAGAGCATTCTAGACTTTTTGAGGAGGTATTTTCGTCCCATGATGGACCCAATTTCTCTAACACCTGCCAATCGGCTGGAGGTTGCCACGCTCGGGGGCGGTTGTTTTTGGTGCCTTGACCCGATCTTCAAAGAGATTAAAGGTGTGCTTAAGGTGGAGGTGGGCTACTCAGGCGGTGCAGTTCCTTTCCCGGACTACAAAGCAGTGTGCACAGGCAATACCGGCCATGCAGAGGTGGTTCAAATCACCTTCGATCCCCAGGCGATCTCCTATGAGGAGATCCTGGAGATCTTCTTTACCTTTCACGATCCAACGACCCTCAACCGCCAGGGTGCCGACATTGGCACCCAGTATCGCTCTATCATCCTGTACCACAACGATACACAGAGGGAAACTGCCCGGCTCGTTATCGATCGTTTTGAACAGGAGAAGGTCTGGACGGAGCCGATCGTCACGCAGGTCGAGCCATTCGAAGTGTTCTACAAAGCGGAAGAATATCACCAGGATTATTTTGTCCGCAACCCCGGACAGGGATACTGCCAGGTAGTGATCGCGCCAAAAGTCGAAAAGTTCCGTCAGAAATACGCCTTAAGGTTGAAATCCTCCTCTCGGTGACGCCTTCATCATCCGGCTGCAACAGCCGGGCAACCCATCGTCAGCCGAGGAACTTCTCAAGGTTTTTTCGCGGGCGACTTTGCCGCCTGCGGACAAGATATGCTGGAATTATCTCCGATAAGATGCGGTATACTGAGAGATTAGAAGTTATCTTAAAAATGGGTAGTTCGACAATGTCACATTTGGTTTTCCATGAGCGAAGCACCCTGAGCGGAGCAGCGGATGCGTTCTTCGACTACACTGAGTTCCGCTCAGAATGCATCCGCTGCGTAGTCGAAGGGAACGGTTTTACTT
>CAYQDF010000134.1:0-8338 GCA_964416175.1 uncultured Anaerolineaceae bacterium | reverse complement strand
CGCAGGATTCCAGAGGTCCTGTTCACCATTTGATCGCACATATACGATACCCCCTAAATTGCCCAACATATACACTCCCAATCCGGCAAGAAGTCCCCAGACCAGGCCGCGCCTCGCTGTCTTATAGGACCAGCCCAATCCAACCAGCAATACGGTCAACCCGGCCAGGACCAACATGCCCCCAATGACCATCCAGCGCAGCCTGAAGGACTGGGGATCGCCCGCGAGAGCACCTAAACCGGCCAGGTTCAACCATCCAAGGGCGAACAAAACCGCAATTAGCACAGCTTGACCTGCTGCAGGAAGCGGTTCGACATCGTCGGTCCGAAGATGACTGGATATCTCCCACGCGGCCAGCAGCCACATGGGGACGAGCACCCAGACGAGGTCGCTCACCTGCCTGGCCGGGTAAAGGAGCACCAATGCAAATGCGGAAATAACCCAGATACTTACCCCCTGCATGAAAGCGCATTTTCTCCTCCAGGCGTGGACTGACGCCGCAGCAGCAAGCACGATTCCTAGTGGCTGGTAAACCAGGAGCGCCGTTAGTAAACGCGCCGCCGGCACAGTGGAAGGATCGAACCAACCGGCAATATATACCGGGATGATGCCTGCCGCGGCTCCCAACCCCTCGGGAACCCTGAAAAATAACGTCCCGGCAATGAGCAGAGCGGCACTGCCCGAGACGAGATCGAGACCGTAACCTGAAGGTACAGCTGGTGTTTCTTTGTCCAAAGAGATAGGAGCCAGGTTGCCGCGCTTCACGAGATAATATCCAATTCCTGAAGCCAGGATCATCTGCGATAACCCATGTAATGCTTCCGGTCCACTCAGCAATGCCAGCGCAGCGAAGATGCCTGCCTGGGCTGGACGCCTGATCAAGGCAAAACCAAGCGCGAACAATCCGAATCCTGCTGCCAACATTGGACCCCCAGCCAGGCGGGATACCGCTATCAGCCCCGGGTCCAGCGCAAGTCCGAGGGCAAAGACGAGCGCAGTGCGCCTCCCCACCGTGGACCTGAGTATCAACGCCAATCCCACCAGGCTGATCCCTGCGGCCGCCGGCCAGATCCGGGCAAAGAAATTATTTGCGCTGAATATATAAAAAACAGCGCCTGTCAGCAAGGGATAGGCCGGACCGGATGTAAGCGCCGCATCCTCCCCTTCCGAGATCTGCAGCGCCTGGATGGCCCGCTCTGCTTCGAATTCAGATAAGGGTGCTGTATTAAGATTTGAAATCCTTACAAGGACCGCAAGCAGCAGCGCCAGGAATAGAATCACCTGTTCGAAAGTAATGCGGTTGAGTTTCATGGGCAGATTCGTCTAATTATAACGTGACCAGCCATATTCCGTTAGCTGATGCGATTTAACCTAACATGAATTCGGGATAAAACAATCCAGCCCGCTGAGCGACGCGGCAGCGATTCCGAACTGACGTTAATCTGCCTCGGAGCTGACCTGATCGGAAGATTGCCTCCAGGAGACCTCATAGATAGTCACCTGGCCCTGGCTGAATACCGGCTCGAGGAAAAGCTTGAATTTTGTATCACTGACCGGGTAAGTGGTCCGCTCAAGGCTGCCCACGAATACGTACCGAACCTCGTAAAGGTCGAGATAGGTCTTGGCAGTCCCCCAATTGTTCGTCCGGTAAATCAACGCAATGTCTCCCTCTCGGCTGCCGATCTCTCGGCTGCCGCCGCGCCACTGGCTTTCATGGCCAGGCCAACCTAGTACTGTCGGATGACCGGAATGCGTGGCGACGCGCGCATATTCGGAATATTGTGGGCCTACTGCTTCCAGGACCACGCCGGGTGGAGCGCTTTTCAACCATTGAATGGCCGCCATATCATCAGGGAACACAGACCATAAGTACGCTGCACCATCAAGGGTATATCCCCCTGGGGGGGAGAATCCGTTCGTTTTCGTCCAGAGACCCAGGACCGGATACACCAGGACCGCCAGGAGCAGCGCGGCAAGCCCGACCCTAAATACCGCACCTGAAATCGATTTCCACTCCTGGAGCAGGTAGACTGTCCCAAACGCCGCAGCAATTCCCCACAACAACCAGGCCTGGTAGTAAAACTTGAACACAGTGTTCGTGCGTGTGCCGAATTGATCCCTCAAATAGAAGAATTCGGTAAAGAACACGAGCAGCACACCAATGAGGATTAATAAGGCAGAAAAAATGTGGGCGGGGGACAATGCGGAATCATTCAGGACTGCGGGAATATTCTTCCGGCGCACAATGGTCTCATCGGAAACGTCTTGGGGAGCACTAAGGACCCGGATGGCAGTCAGGATTACTCCAAGCGCAAGCCCGAAGAGGAAAACTAGAGTGACCCAACCAGAGTTCATGAGCCGCCGTTTGAGTGATGCGGTGATGATGTTGGAAGCCGAGCCTTCACCTCCCATCGATTGAACGTATAGCTCACCCAGGAGCGGCAAACTGGCGATGATTGCTCCGAGAAATAGAGAGAGGAAGAAAAGGATAAAAGTAACACCGATTGCGAGGCGGAATCCACGCCACAGGCTTGCCTTATCCTTTTGTTGACGCCACAGATGAGCCAGGTAAAGGAACAGCAGGATGAAGAAGCCCCCAAACATGATCCACAGGTGAGCTCCTCGCGTGGGATAAGCCAGGTTGGGTAAGATACCGCCAGCTTGAGACGCAAATCCTGCATAGAAAGGCAGGTATAAAACGACGCTTGTGATGCTCACGGCCGCAGCCACACCCAGAAATCCTTTCAACCCTTGGGCAAGTGTCATTGGTAAGGACCTGGATCCACTATCAGGAAGATCGTCGCTTATTCCGGTGGATGACGCCTCCGCCTTAGCCATGGCAAGCACATAGGCGCTGCCGAAAAGGAAGACATAAATCGGGAAATCCCAGGTATTTAGGAACGCCAGCCCGCCCAGGACCAGGGCAGCCACCCAGAATGATGGAGGGTTTAGACTCAATCCTAGGCCTAACCATCGCGTGGTACCTTTCGATCCACCCAGAAAGAGATTCATTGCGAGAGCCACAGCGAGCAGCGAGAACGGCATCGACAGGACGTGGGGATGTAAGTCTGCAAGCAGGTACGAAAAAGCCGGGAATTCGTCGATCACCTCCCTCCAATTCCCGGCCAGGTCATAATCCTGAACCACGCGAGAGGCGCGCCACCACCACAAATAACGATCAGGAAACCATGAGAGAGGCAGCTCCGGCGGTTGGCTGAGTTCTCTGAGGTCTAGCCACTTCCAGAAACCTGAAACGAAGTTTCCATTCGCATCGATCCGCCAGAAAATGCCCCGCGAGTGGAGGATTTCCAGGAAGCCTGCCAGGTTCCCTGCGAGCAGGGTGTAGACAGGACCCAGCACAGCCCCACGCAAGCTGCTGTTGTCGCGAACCCCTGATATTCGCTTTGAGACGGCGCGGAGCAGGGAATACACCAATCCATAAGCAGAGATCGCACTCAATCCGAAAACCAGCGAGACTCCGAGGTTGAAAGCATAGCTGCCCGGCACGGCAGTGATCTTAGCCAGCATCCCCACGAGAACGTACCCAAAATAGTAATATGAGATGGCGTAACCGGAAAGCCAGGGATCGTGTGGAGGAAACGTCGGCGAATTCAGGATGGCATTGATAAATGCCAGTTCCATGGGTTTTTCCGTGCCCAGGATTCCAGGATTGGCAGACCGCACGAACGCCCACCCGGCAAAAGCAGCGAAGAAGATCACCTCGATGACCAGGATCAACCGCTTGTTCGAAGACCACCAGGCGAGGAGCTCCCCGCTCCGCAGCCGGCGGTATGCGACCAGGCTTAATCCGATCAGGGCAGTCAGGGCAAACAGCAGTCCCCCGAGGTCGTTTCTGAGGACTCCCAGGGAGGCAAGCAGCCAGAACACATAACCCCAAACCAGCAACCCCAGTGGTCTGCTGATGGCGTAGCCGCGATCAGCCAGGGCTGGAAACAGTTGATAGGACAAAGGAAAGGCTATCAGACCAATCAGGGAGATAATGAAGTACCAAAGCAGGAATGGCAGCATGGTTTTATCCGCCGGTCACCTGATAAATGACAGTGTCGCCGTCCCTGAAGACCTCATTCCAAAGGGCTCCGTCATACTGTTCGAATTTTTCCAACCCGCCGCCCGGGTAGAGTGCGTGCTCCAGCTGTCCGACCACAATGAATTCCACGTTGTATTTTGCCAGGATCAACTGCGCCCGGTCGATGTCCGGCGTCATGTAGAACTCCGTCACATCGTTGATCCTTTCGGGGATCACATACTCGGGAGCTCGAGCTCTCTGCTGTCTCTGGTGCCAGTTCCATCCGATCACATTCGGCAGCCCGGTGTAAATCGTAAAGCGATTCCCCCAATGATACTCAACCATGTTCCCCTCGATAATCACCGGGGAACCGGAAACGTTCTCTTGGAACCACCGGATGGCTTGGTAGTCCTGGCTGAGGTCCATCCTCACCCCCAGGTCGTCATAGAAAGCGTACTTCATGTATTCTATCCCATCCAGGGTGTGCGGCGCTTCCAGGGACATCCTGTCCTTGACTTTTGCCAGCCCTCCCAAGAGGGGGTAAAGACCAGTCGAGAAAACCAGGATTATCACTGCGACCTGCCACGCGGCCCGCCAGGATGGCAGCCAGCGGGAAGTATCTTTCAACAGCCAACCAAGTGATGCTGCTGCGCTGATCGAGAAAAGAGTCCAGGTTTGCAGGTAGAACTTGAACACCGTGTTCATCCTGCCGATGTCCCCGACCAGAACGATCACCTCGACCATCAATGTTAGCAGCAGCCCACAGGTGACCAGGACCAGGACCACCCGCTTCTCGATCGATAAGGCCGGCCTGAACAGTAACAACATACCCCAGACAACGATTGGAAGGATAAACCACGCGATGGCGACCCCAAGGATCTGCAATACCAGGATGAGGAGGATTATGAGCACCCCGCACCCCGTGATTAATCCTTTGTATGGCTCCAATTTCCTCAGAACCGACAATGGGGTTGCTGCCATCCATTCTCGCGTCTCCCACAGCATCCAGCACAGGATCAAGAACAAGAAGGCTCCCCAATGCGTCAGGTAGGACCAGAATGGGGTATGGGTCCCTTTCCAGATCGCGATGTCGGTATATCCCTGGACGTACCATTTTGAATAGGGGCGAAACAGGATAAAGGATAGAACAGCCAGGGAGAGGGCGCCTGCCAGCGCAAGTAGAGCTCGCTTCCTGTCTCCCGTCATCAAGGAGTCCTTTCTCGAAGGCGCTGGTTCGTAGTATTGCCAGATTGCGTAACCTGTCGCCAGCATCCCCAGACCCAAGAACGTCGGGTAATCCCAGGTGTTCGTCGGCCACAGGGCGCCGATCGCCAGACCTCCCACGAGGATGCTCAGGGAAATTTGAAGGATCGATCGCCGGTTTCCCTCTCCACTTTCAGGATTCCATGCTTTGCTGAACACCACTGACAGCGCCCAGGTCAGGGCCAGGAGCGTCAGGGGCAGAGCAAAGAGGTGGGCGTGCGGATCTCCATAGAGCACCGTGAAGAACGGAAACTCCGTGATCGGTTCGACATCGTTTGGCGCCGGGATCACCCGACTGGGGAGCCAGTACCAATCCCGGATCGAATAAGGTAAGGACGCTCCCGACAGAGTCATCAAGACCCCTTCGGCAGTCCATATCAGTCGGGTGAATATGTTTGCGCCTTCGATGATGCCATTCGGCGCCGCCAGGCTCTGGTATCCGAGAAAGAGCAGCCGCAGGGTGCCAAGATTGCCGAGGACTGCCATGCCGAGTGCAGCAGCAATCCCCACCTGGAAGCGCTTCGAAGCGACCAGCGATGTTACCGGCGCGGATGTCCGACCGCGCGCAGCGATGATGTTCCACCCAATCGAGAAAGCCCCCATGGCGACCATGGCGAAGATTGTTGGAATGATCAGGTTATAGGCTACTGATGGTGCAATCCCCAGCCATTTAACGACCACGCCAACAAATACGAACCCATAGTAGTAATAATTAATATATCCCCCCACGAACCAGGGATCGTACGGCGGGAAAGTCGTGCTCTTGAGGACCGCGTTGAAATAAGAGAAATCCATCGGCTTCTCCCCGCCCATCCAGGGATGCCAAAGGTCAGGGTTCCCCAGGCGGATCAACAAATCGACAGTGAAGAAAGCGAGAAATAAGCCTTCGACGAGGACGAAATACTTCCGCTTCTGATGCCATTCATGCCGGAGTCCGGATCTTTGATGGTATGCCAGGAGCATACCCGCGATCGCCACAACAGCGATTCCGATGGTGATAGTGCCCTTATTGAAAGGGATCCCATAAGATCCAGCCAGCCAGACCAGAAAGGAGAGGATGAGAAGCCCGGCGACGCGCGCCAAGGGATAAGCCCGGTCCGAAAGACCTGGCATCGTGAACCGCAGTAGGGGATAGGCACAGATCCCAAGGAATGCGATCACCAGATACCAGGCGATGACTCCAAGGGCTTGAGAACGATTAAGAAGGCTGCGCTGGTTGAATAACTCGGACCAGGTGCCTCCGGATAATTGGTTCTTCAGCACAGATTCTGGCAGCATCATGTCCCTGGGCAGCGTTCCAGCCCTCCGGGGAGTCACATGGACCACCTTCGTCAGATCGACGCCTCCCAGGATCGAGCGCACCCGATCCGGATCATATTCCGGAGTCTTTTTGAAGATAAAAACCTTTGGGTGATCGTAAACTGTGAAAGCTTCCTCAGCAAACTGATCGTTGAGTTCAAACTCACCCAGGCTCGGCCCCGAATCGAAGATCTTGATCAGTTCAAACCCCAATTCCCCGTGGAATGTTCCCGGCTGTGCAACGATGTAGCACCATTCGATGGAGCGTTCCGGGGGGCAACCAATCAGGCTTCGGTAGTACTGGATGTTCATCGGGAAGCGCTCCGGCAGGCGCGGCAGGGTCCCCCACTGCCGGTTCGAGCTGATCAGGATGTACTCAGTCCTGTCCAGGATATCGTAAAAGCGGGATAATTTGTTTGGGTTGTCGTCTTCGTACATATCGAAATTCAACCCGGGGATATAAATCCCGCCGAATCCATCATAATTATCGATGGGCACTGGCAGCCCGTCATCCCAGGCGCCCTCGTTGGCAACCGCTGCGCCGCGCAGGGTAACCACCCCTTCCGGTTCGGAGAGCTCGATGGAAAGGTAATAGGTTTGCCCGGCTTCGACCGGCACCGGCTCGCTCAAGGTAAGGATCTCTCCCATGGTACTGTCGCCGATATGGAACTCACCGCGCAGCTCCGCAGTCGCCAGCTCATCCGCGCCGTCTGGGCGGTCGGAGATCGCGAATTTCAGCGTCTTGGTTCCTTGACCAGGCGGCATTTGGATGTTCAGGGTGACTCCCTCCAGCGATCCGCTTTGCGACGCGACAAAAGAGGTCGAATAAGGGGAGATTGGATCGACCAGGGCGTGGTTCAATGGAAGACTCTGCACGTCAGCCGGGTTTCCCTGTATAAAAAGATCCAGGGATCCGGTCAGGGCAATTGGCCCCTGGTCTATTGGTACGTCGAACTGGATGAAATAGTCCTCCCCCTGGAGGATCTGGATTGGTGTCTCGAAAGAAAGGATGTAAGTCTTCAGGCAACAGAAATCGTCTGGATAATAAGCAACCTCTGAAGCTACCTGAGATAACTGCCCGGATCGGCCTGGATTATCGGATATCGTGATCGTGAGGTCTTTATCTCCTGTGTTTGTTGCAGGATCGATGACCTGACCAAGCCGGAGCTCACTCAGAATCCCAGACTTGAGAGGAACAAAAGATGTGAGGTACGGAACCTCAGATTGGACAGCGTAATTATAGTAAAAGGGGATGGGCTGATTGAAAGGGCCTTCCGCTGTATTGATCACAAGATTCATAGGTCCCGGGATGTTCTGGTAAATCCATCGGGAAGCTTCAATCCTGGTTATAGGTTTGACGTAGATGTTGGAAAAAGCGTAAGCATAGACTCCTGTGCTCGCTATGATCCAGACTGCAAGCAGGATGGAAAATGCCCATTTGAGCCTGCCAGGGGCAGGGAAGCGCAGCCCCGTTGAGCTTCGCCCCCAGGTGATTAAGCGCAGGATCCCCCAGGCTGCGAAGATCGCCAGGGTCGGGTAGATCAGCAGCTGGTAGCGCATCGACGGGTTGAACACCAACGACTGCCAGGCGAAATATAACCCGGTCCAGGTCCACAAGAGGACATGCGCCCGCCATTCTCCCTTCAGGATCAGCCAGCCGGCCCACATGAACCCTGCCCAGGCGGCCAGCCCCATCGGCAGTCCCATCCCCCAGAGAACCATGTTCTGCCAGGCGAACCAGACAGGGCG
>CAYQDF010000133.1:0-8353 GCA_964416175.1 uncultured Anaerolineaceae bacterium | reverse complement strand
GCGCAACTCGTTGGCGCGCCACTTGGTGAATTTTGAGATCTTGAAATAGCATGACATCCGTGTTATCATGTGAATATGATTCAGTCCTTCAAAAACGCAGGCACGGAAGATATTTTCAACGGCGAAAACACCAAAGCGGCGAGAAACACTTGCCCCAACGACATCTGGAAGACAGCCGCCCGAAAACTTGACCAACTCGACTCCGTTTCTGCGCTTGCCGAATTGAGAATTCCTCCCAATAATCGGCTTGAAGCATTGTCAGGTGATAGAAAAGGTCAATACAGCATCCGTATCAATGATCAGTACCGTATTTGTTTTATCTGGACAGAAAAGGGACCTGACCAAGTTGAAATCGTGGATTATCACTAGAAGATAGAAGGAGATGAAAATGGTTCGTGTTCCTACCCACCGCCCGCCCACACATCCTGGCGAAATGCTTTTAGAAGAATTCCTCAAACCTATGGGAATTACACAAAAAGAATTAGCCGATAATATTCTTGTCCCTTACCAGCGCGTAAACGAGATTATCAACGGACGCAGGGGCGTTACGCCTAGCACGGCTTTACGCTTGGCAAAGTTCTTCAATATGTCCGCTGATTTCTGGATGAATTTACAGTTGCGCTGGGATTTGTATTTTGCTCAACAAGATGAAAGCGGCGTTTTAGAGGCCATCCAGCCGTATTCAATGGCTTCATAAAAAGGCAGGTGAGTCTTAAAGTCAAAAGCGTGCCAACACCGTTTGCAGCGGACACATTCGCTTCGCTCATTGCAGGCAGCGGCTTCGCCCTGGTGGTACGGGGCGCGTTGGCTGGCAATGGATCTGGTTTGCGAAGAAGTCTTGCCTGCCCCGCCCTGCCGCTAAAACCAGCCGTGGGCGTCTGTGGCAGGGTATCACGAAAAGTTTTTATAATTTGGAGGAAAGCAATGGCCAGATCATCAACTAATCAAGCTTTGTGGCAATTAATTGGAGGAATTGCTTACTTTGGCACAAGTTGCTATTTCATTTTGACTCAAGGAGGTAGGGATATAATCGCAGACACGCTCATTGGCAAGATTTTTTTCACCATTGGACTTATAGTTGGGGCACTTTACATTGCAAACTTATTGCTGAAAACAATGGGAATTCGCGGCAATCTTTCCGTCGCCATTCGTGTTGTTGTAGCACTCCTTCCTATTGGTTTAAGTTTTTACTACTTCATGTTTAGAAGTCCTTTGACTTTCAAACCCTTCGAGCCTCACTTGAACCAGTACCTCTTTCCTGATGATCTCAAGGAACGATTCCTTGGCTTCTCTCCCTGCGAATGGGACCCAGCACAGAATTGTGAGATATACGATGACAAGAGTGGCGGTTACATATCTGGCAAGGTTATAACGGTAAGCCGATTAGAAGGAACATTTGACGAGCTCTTTTTTGCTTTGCCAAGCGATCTGCGCGCGCGGACACCAGATGAAGTAGGAACAATCATTTGGATTGACTGTGGAGAAGTTGCTTTGGCTGCTTATGTTTCGGGCGCTAAGGGTTATTCAACCACCTGCGCCATTACTGTGATTGACAGAACACAGAATCTGATTGTAGCCAAACCGCAAGAGTTCGTTGGCGAGAAACCGCCAAGTTCGAAATCAGGAGTTGCTGATTGGCACGGCAAGAGACCGATTAAAGAAATGATTGAATACATCAAATCTTTACCGAGACAATAAGACACAAAAACAACCGCCCAACAAAGCGTTCAGCCGATCGGATGGTCCTCTGTCATCTCCACAGCCTGATCAGGAATTGGTTGTTAGATCTCAGTTTACGCGCTATAATCGGGGGGATTCGGGGCGTGGCGCAGCCCGGCTAGCGCGCTTGCATGGGGTGCAAGAGGTCCCGGGTTCGAATCCCGGCGCCCCGACTTAAAGCAGAGTCCCGCAGGTACCTTTGCCAGGCTTGCCTGCGGGACGTTGTTTAACGATAAGCGGGCGACCTCTCAGTCACCCGTTATCGATATGACACTCGCACAGCGTCGAACGGAGTTTAACACGGATCGTTCGACTTTTCACTTACGCCTTTGTTAGCGCGGCTAACGGACCTGTTGGGGAAAAAAACGAGAGGTGGGCAAGCCCATCCCGGTTGCCCACCTCTCGGACACTCGCACAGCGTCAACATTAATAACGAATTGTCCCTGTTTATGTTACAGTTTCCAACAAAGAAATTATATATTCAAGAAGGGAATCCTCTGGCAGCCGCAAATTTCTAACCGAACGTTCATTTTACAGCAACTCCTCGAGCTTGATCTCGCTCTCAGGCTCAGTTACAATCCCCGAGGTATGCGCAGACAATTAACCCGACGCGACTTTCTTAAATTGGGCGGGCTGGCTTTGGGATCGGTCGCGTTCAACCCCTATTTTCCCCGGGAAAGTGACCAGGATTACGGCAACATCGCCCGGGTTACGATCCACGAGATCGATGTGCGCGCCGAACCACGCGATGGTGCGGTGATCGTCGGGAAGCGCTTCCGTGACCAGATCATACAAATCTATTACGACCTGGAACCTCCCGATGCGCCTCAGTTCTACAACAGGCTGTGGTACCGGGTCTGGGGCGGATACATCCACAGCACCTACCTGCAGCCGGTGAAAATTCACTACCAGGTCCCGCTCGAGCGGGTGAAAGAGGAAGGCCAGCTCGGCGAGGTGACTGTCCCTTTCACCCAATCCTATACTTACAACCAGTTCGATGGCTGGCAGCTCGAGTACCGGTTGTATTACGAGACCACGCATTGGATCACGGGCCTGGACGAAGGCCCGGACCGCGAAGCCTGGTACCGCATTACCGACGAATTACAGCCCTGGGATTACTGGGTCCCGGCGACCCACATCCGGCCAATCCCGGATGAGGAATTGTCCCCCATCTCTCCGGAGGTCCCGCTTGGCGAGAAGCGGATAGAAATCGATCTGACTAACCAGAAGTTGATGGCTTTTGAGCAGGGTCGCCTGGTCCTGGAAACCCGCATCTCCTCTGGCGTCCCAAGCCGGGTCGCAGCGGAGAACGGCATCCCTTCCGAGACGCCAAAGGGAAGTTTCAACATTTATTCAAAGATGCCCTCCAAACACATGGGAGATGGCCGGCTGATGAAGGGCGATTTAGACCTGGATGCGTACGAACTCGTCGGTGTGCCATGGACGATGTTCTTCCACGAGCTCCAGACCGGGTATGCCCTGCACGGCACGTACTGGCACAACAATTTCGGATATCCCATGAGCCATGGCTGCGTCAACATGAAGAACGCAGACGCCAAGTGGCTCTTCCGCTGGACCACTCCGCAGAATTATCCTCCGGTAATCGAGCAGAATGGATTCGGGACCCGGGTGCACGTGTTCTGATCGGCTGCGCATCCGCTACTGCATCCCGGCCGCACATATGCGTCCGATTCCAAGAGAGGAAGTCACACCGCTGTCTCCCCACCTGCTGCCGGACGAGAAACGGAAACATGCGCAATGATGATGCCAGATGGCTGTATCGGTGGACGACCCCGGTGATAGAATATTCAGGTTGGTACAAGCCGGGTTGGGGTACGCTCGTTAAGGTTTTTCAATAAGATCTGAACAAGGAGCCTACATGCCTCATCGCAGGGACAAGATCATTCCTGTCACAATTTTCTTGATGCTGCTGGCGCTGCTTTCAGCTGCCTGTCGCGGAGAAAAGTCTCTCACCGTCCAGGAAGCCTGGGCTTATCCCGCCCAGGAAAACAGTAATGGAGCGATCTACTTCCGCATCGTGAACCAGAGTGATCAGGAAGACGTGCTGATCGGCGCCGCTACGGAGATCTCTGCCCAGGTTGAAATCCATCAGAGCAGGATGGATTCATCGGGGACGATGACGATGGAGCACCAGCCGCACGTTTCCATCCCCGCAGGCGGTACGGTGGCGTTCGAACCCGGGGGCCTTCACGTGATGCTGATCGGGATTCAAAAAGAACTGAAAGCAGGAGATCAAATACCGCTCCAGCTGACTTTTGAAAATGCTGGAGAAATTTCTGTCATGGTGGCGATCAGGGAGCCCTGATCGGATCGAGATCTAGATCAACGCATCGACCATCAACGCGAGGAACAGAAAGGCCAGGTACATGGAAGAATGCCTGTACATCCTCCACGCGACTTTATTCCCCGTCCCGCGCCAGACGCGCCACGCAGCCAGGATCAAATAGACGCCCAGGAAAGCTGCCGAAACCAGGTATATCCCGCCGCCCAGTCCGAACACCGGCAGGACCAGGGTCAATGCCACCAGCTCCAGGGTGTAAAGGAAGATCTGCCAGCGAGTCTCTTTTTCCCCCCGCACCACCGGCAGCATGGGGACGCCAGCCCGTGCATAGTCCACCCTGCGGACCAGGGCTAAAGCCCAGAAGTGCGGCGGCGTCCACATGAAGACGACTGCGAACAGGAACAGGGAAGGGATATTCAGACTGCCGGTCGCAGCTGCCCATCCGACGAGCGGGGGAATGGCGCCTGCCCCGCCCCCGATGACGATGTTCTGGACGGTAGTTTTCTTGAGCAGAATGCTGTAGATCAAGACATAGTATATCGCCCCGGCGAGGGTGAGCACGCCTGCCAGGAAATTGACCATCGCCACCATCAGGTAAAATGCGGCGATCGTGGCTGCCACACCAAAAGCCAGCCCCTCTGCTGGAGACAGTCTTCCGGATGGGATCGGTCGTTTCTCCGTGCGCTGCATCTTGACATCATCGTACCGGTCGATATACTGGTTGATCGCTCCGGAACCCCCGGCGGCGAGAAATCCAGCGAGCAGCGTCCAGAAAGCGCTGGAGAATGAAGGCCAGGACTGCGCCCCAACCACCATCCCGGCAAAAGTGGTCACGAGCAGCAGCGCCACCACGACCGGTTTGGTCAACACGAGATAATCGCGGAGCATCCCGGCGATTCGCCGCGGGCGTTCGAACCGAGAATCTTCTGAGTTGCTGGCAGCTCCGCTCCCGGAACCGACAAGGGTGACCAGCACGGTCATGGCGCTCCAGACTGCGATTGCCGTGCCGGAGTGTAGTCCGAGCAATGTATTCGGGTACTGTTCCCTTGCTTCGACGATGCCCATCAGGGCCTGTGCAGCCAGCAAAACCGCTGCCGTAGTCGCCGCAACGAGTACTGCCGGATTATGCCTCTGAGTCCGCCACGTTTTCACAAGCAGGAGGACCATCAGGATCCCGCCGATCAACGACATCCCCCGGTGAGAAAGGTTCAACCAGCCTCGCGGATCGGAAGGAAGGCTGGACCCGTCGCAGAGCGGCCACCCCGCGCAGGCCGAACGCGCCCCGCTTGCGGAAACCCCGATACCCAGGACCAGCATCGCCAGGATCGCCGCCATCGTCCAGACAGCCAGGATTGTGAACGAAGATTGAAGAGAGAATCGGAAAGTAAACCGGGCCGACCCGGAGATCATAGGGTACCTGGTCTGAGCAATCACGAGGGGGATCAAAATCAGCGCCAGCGAGACCAGTGCCAGGAAGAAGTGGATGGCTGCCGGAATGGCGCCTCCGGAACCAACGACCCATCTTCCTGTTACCGCCTGAATGGCAGCGGTGACCAGAGAGAGGGTGAGCGGTAATTTCAGCCAGCGAATCTCCCGATAGTAGACCCAGGTGTAAAGCGTGACTGCCACAATGCTTAAACCTGCCAGCCCTGCAAGAACTCGATGAGCCAAAGGCAGGAGGCCCTGGCGGTCTTGAGAGAGCGTCCAGACCCATCGACAGGCAGACCAGTCCGAACAGGCTGATCCTTCTCCGCTCACACGCAAGATGATGCCGAAGACAATCAAGGCAAATACGAGCGCGGCAGTCGTGTACAGCAGGTAAAGGTACCCAGGATCTTCTTGAGTGGCAGAGAAAGTGAGACGTTTCATCATGCCGCAGGTCCGTGGTTGGGTTTATCTTGAGAGTTCATCGACTTTGGATCTTCCGTAATCAGCCGACGTGTGCTCACCTTAGCAGCCTGCCGGTATGCAAGTTCTTCCCTGCAAATATACAGAGGGTATCCAATCGCCAGGATCAGACTGAACAGGAACCACTGGAAGGCGTAACCCAGATGTGGACCTTCCGTGAGGTCCAGTACCGGGAGAGATCGGTGCGGCAGGCCGGTCCACCCGGGATCAGGCGCCTGCTGGATATAGACAGGGAGGAAAGGGTAAGGAGTTTGGGAAGCGATCCCCACAACATTGACCAGATTCCACGCGAGAAGTGGGTCCTCTCCAGGACCGGGTACCTGATCGGTGCGTCCTCCGATCTCCGCGATAGTCTGTGGGCGGCGGATCATCCCCCGCACCTCGATCTTCCCGGATTCGTCGAATTGGGCCAGTTTGCCTTCGGTGTAATCTTCAAAGGGGACCCAACCCCGGTCTACCAATACCGCCAGGTGGCTGCCCTCGATGAGAAGGGGTGTTAACAAGTGAACGCCGAGCTGGCTCTCCCAGATCTGGTTTCTCAGGACAACCTGGTAATCGTGGTCATAGCTCCCTTTCACGACCACGGAGCGGTACTCCATATTCTCCAGGTCCACAGACGCGCTGTCGCCGGATAATTCCAGGTCTGGTTGGGCTAACTGAGCTTCGACCCGGGCATTGAAAGCTCGCCTCTGTTCCAAACGGTCGAGCTGCCAGATACCCAAGCGCACCATGACAGTGATCGCAGCGATCACCAGGATGGTCGTCTTTATCCAATGTCTGTCGAAGAGGACTGTAAACTTCATGTATTTTCGAGGTGTTGATCTGCCTGTGCAGGCCCCTCTCCCCCGGCTGCCTGTTTGGGTTGAATGGGGCGAATCACGAGGCTGTAGAGGAACAGGACGGCAGTCGTCGCCGGGACAGCCAGTCCGATGGCGATCAGCCGGGTGATCCAGGTAGTAGGCTGCTTGACGACCAGGCCAAAGTACTGGCTGGGTTGAAAAGAGCAGGTGTATGCCAGTCTCTCCGGGACTTCCATCAAGAGACTTGCGCTCGCCCTGGAGGGGATCCACAGAGGCCCGAGCTGGTGGTCGACGTCATCTTCGTTCTTGACCACCAGGGTATCTCCCAGGACGAAAATCATCTCTTCAGGGATTCCGGTCACGATTTCTCCGGCAGCAATCCTGGCAGCGGTGCCCGGGGGAATCACCAGCTCCACCTGCTTTGGCGCCCGGTCGGAAGGGTCTTTCTGGACGATGAACGCCAGCTCGCTCCCAATCCAAACCACGGCCAGGGATATCAGAAACAAAACTGCCAATCGGCGCAGGCCGAGGCGGATCGCGGTCCGGCTATCCATGCCAGCTCATCTCTGGTCTTCCAAGAGGAACAGGATGTCATTGGCAATGGCTTCCTGGTCAGTCCCAAAAAGATAGGTGACTCGCAAATTCCCGCGCGGGTCGATCGCGTAGATCCTGGAGCTGTGATCGACCAGATAGCCAGCCGAGCTTCCCGAATCGATCTGCTCCTGGTAGACCCCGTATGCTTTCCAGACCGGCTCAAGTTCCCCCCGTGAGCCTGTGAGCCCGATGAATTCCGCATCGAAATTTGAGAGATAACTGCGGACCCGTTCGGGAGTATCCCGTTCCGGATCAACAGTGATAAAGACGAATTTCACCCGATCCGCCCAAGTTCCCAGCCGGGTTTTGATGGTTTTAAAATCAGCCAGGGTCGCCGGGCAGACATCCGGGCAGCTGGTGTACCCAAAAAACAATATGACAGCCATTCCGGATTGATCTTCCAACCGGAACCTTCCCCCGCCAGCCTCTAAAAGCTCAATCTTCGGCGCTGCAACCGGCGGATCGATAAGGGATCCACCAAATCTGTGCGGCCGGGTGAGTGCGAAGGCTGCCATACTGCCGACGACAAGCATCACCCCGATAGAAAAAAGAAGGAGATAACGCAGACGCATATCAACACTCGCCTGGCCTACCGCCCGGCGGGATCGCCGGAGAAGTCGGCCGTTTCGCCAGGTGCATTACTGGTCTCTATCCCACCGGTCTACCCATGAGGTAGAGCGCCGGGTAGAAGAATACCCAGACCACATCGACGAAATGCCAGTATATCGCTGCTGCTTCCACCGGCCAATGGCGTTCCGCGGAATACAGTCCTTTCTTGCCATTGCGGTAGACGACAGCCAGGAAGATCACGCCAGACAGCACGTGGAAGGCGTGGAAACCAGTCATGGTGAAAAACACAGAGGCCATGGCGTTGTCTCCAGGCGCAAAGGGAGCGATCTGCCATTCCACGCCGACGACGCCGAAGAGGAAGAGGATACCCAGCACAAGGGTCGCCAGAGTGTTCCGGGAGAACGCTTTCACATTGCCGTACACGATCGATGACTCGGCTCGGTTCATAAAGAAGCTGCTG
>CAYQDF010000132.1:1457-8425 GCA_964416175.1 uncultured Anaerolineaceae bacterium | reverse complement strand
GGATCAGCGGGCTGTCGTCCGGAACGGTACGGTCGTACTGCGGATCCCGGGCTCCAAAGGTGAATTTCGGCGGGAAAGCAGCCCGGAAGTGCTCGACGACCTGGCGGGGGAACCTCACGACCTGGGATCCGGCATCTACCAGGGCGCCGTGCCTGGCGAATATCTCCCGGGCGCGAGCGTTGCGGACGAGCAGTCCCACGTTTTCGAGGATCTCCAGGGAAGCCTCGTGAATGCGTTCGACCTGGTCCTGGGTGAGGAGAGTGGCGTAGGTTTGAATCATGGAGAAGCTCCTTTGTTTATTTTCCAAGCGGAGGATGCAGAGCGGCCCGGTTGTGCCCCGGCGTCCTCTGCGGGCTGGCAGGCACGGTCAAACACCGTTTGGGATGCGAGATCATTGTCACTCCCATTCGAATGGCGCGGCTTCGGTGACGAAGCGGAAGCGGTCGCCCCGGTAGCGGTCCTTGCCGTATTCGACAGGCGCGCCTGCGCCGTCGAGGGAAAGCCGTTTCTCGAGCATGAGCGGCGCGCCGACCGGGACGCACAGCAGTTCGGCCTCGAAGTCGGAGGCCAGGACCGGTTCGAAGCTCTGCCGGGCGCGGGCGATGACGACGCCGTACTCCGACTCCATCACCTCGTAAATCGACCGTTTCTCGAGGTCGAACCGATCCAGGCCGGGAAAGCGCTGCCTTGGGATGGTGTAGCTTTCGAGCAGGACCGGCTCCTGGTTGATCGTGCGGAGGCGCAGGATGCGGTAAGCTGGCGCCGCGGCCGGCACTTCCAGCTCCCGCGCCAGGGAAGGTTCCAGGAGGATCTCTTCCATCGAGATCAGGCTGGCGCCGGCGGTCAGGCCCCGCTTCTGCATCCCCCGGGTGAATCGATAGACGACGTCCATGGAGCGGTCTATTTTCGGTTTCGCAATATAGGTGCCGACGCCGTGGCGGCGCACCACCAGCCCCTGGGATTCGAGCACACGCAGCGCCCGGCGCAGGGTCATCCGGTTGACGCCGAGCTGCTCGCTGAGCTCGCGCTCCGCAGGCAGCTGCTCTCCGGGGGCGAGCTCGCCGGATTCGATCCGGTCGATGAGGCTTTCCGCGATCTGGATATAGAGCGGAAGGGAATAGGCGAGCGGCCGGGGCGGGGTGGATGTGAGGAACACTCTTGAGGGATCCCTGATGATACGGCTAAATTGCAGTGGAATAGTGGTATATATTTCTTATACCACATTATATCACTTGATAAGCACTTTCAGGAGATTGCAGGGCGGTTTTCTGAGCCGCCGCCGAGTTTGGGAACCCGGTCTACCGCTGGTAGGTACGTTTATAATAAGACTGCAGGAGGATTCTTCATGGCAAATAATGAAACCGATGAGCAGGGCGGTAAATCTGTCGAAGTGGCGCTCGGCAGGAAAGAGATCGCCATCATCCCCGGACAGAAGCTCAGCATTCCGGTCGAGCTGGTCAACCGGGGAGAGACGGAGGAGTTCTTCGAGCTCCAGGTGAAGGGCATCCCGCAGAGCTGGGTCTCGATCCCGGCGCCGGTGACCCGTTTGCAGCCGGGTGAAAAGCAGGTAGTCAGCTTCAGCATCGAAGCGCCCCCAGCCCCACAGGTCCAGGCCGGCATTTTCCCGGTGACCGTCATGGCCGTCGTCCAGGGAGACCCGAAACGGAGGGGAGCAGCTGAATTCGCCTTGAAAGTGGCTGCCTTCGAGCTTCAGGGCAGGATCGGTGTGCTGCTCGAATCCACACAGTTCTCCGTCTCTCCTGGAAGCCGGACCCGCATCCCGATCGTGCTGCGCAACCAGGGACTGACGGAGGACGATTTCCGGCTCACCTTCGAAGGCATCCCCACCAGCTGGGTCTCCACCGCCTCACCGGTGACGCGCCTGAAGCCCGGCGATCAGCGGGAGATCATGGTAGACATCCTCCCGCCGCGCAACCCGCAGAGCAAGGCCGGCCGGTACCCAATCCAGGTTGTCGTGTCCAGCCTTCAGGCGCCGGACCAGTCTGCCAGGGTTGACTGCACGCTGACTGTGACCGCCTTCACCGGGTTCACCTGCCAAGTCCAGCCGGCGAGAGCGGCGGCGGGGCAGCCAGCCCAGGTGGCAGTCAGCAACCAGGGAAACATCCAGGACAGCTATACCCTGACCTGGCAGAGCGAAAACGACGCGCTGGTCTTCGAACCGGACGCTGCGCAATCGCTCCGCGTCCCAGCCGGGGAAACCCGGGCGGCCAGTTTCACAGCCCGGCCGCGTTCACGCCCCCTCGCTGGTGGGGAAGCGAGCTACGACTACTCCGTCCTGGTACAGTCGACTGATAAACAGACCCTTACGGTGGGCGGCGCCGTGACGGCTCAGGCCTGGATCCCGATCTGGGTCGTGCCGATCGTCCTCGCCATGTGCCTCGGGGCGGTCTTCCTGGCGGCCTGGGCGATCTTCCGCCTCCAGTCTCAGGGGGTGGACGCCACTCAGACCGCGCTGGCCGAACCCGAGCAGATCGCCGCGGCGACCCAGACGGCAGCCTTCAACCAGACCCAGGCGGCGATCGCTGGGGAGCAGGACTCGGACGGCGACGGGCTGACCGACCGCCAGGAGCAAGAGACCGGCACCGATCCGAACAACCCGGATTCGGACGGCGACCGGCTGTCCGACGGCGAAGAAGAGCTGCGGCGCAACACCAACCCGCTCAACCCGGATACGGACGGCGACGGCCTGATGGACGGGGACGAGGTGTTGAACCACGGCACCGATCCCCTCAACCCGGACACCGACAATGACCGGCTGAGCGACGGGCGGGAAATCGAACTGGGGAGCAACCCGCGCAACCCGGACACCGACAATGACCGGCTGGTGGACGGGAACGAATCGCCGCCCTGCCCGGACCTGCTCAACCCGGATTCCGATGGGGACGGGATCATCGACGGGCAGGATCTCAATCCCTGCGACCCGAACAACCCATCGCTGACGCAGACGGCCGCCGCGGCCGTACCCACTCCCACCCAGGTCACTCCCTCCCCCGGCCCGACCGCAGGCCCCACCCTCACGCCGACCGTGACGCTCTCGCCGCCGCCGCCCGCCCCGCCCGTAGCGGGGACGATCGTTTTCGAATCCAACCGGGAAGGCAATCCAGGCGTCTACTCGCTGGCGATGCCCGTGCTGAGCGTCACCAAGCTCTCGCTCAGCGCCGGGGTTGACACCCACCCTGTGTACTCCCCGGACGGCAGCCTGATCGCTTTCTCTTCGACCCGGGACGGCAACAGCGAAATCTACCTGATGAACGCCAACGGCACGAATCAGCGGAACCTGACCAACCACCCGTCTGACGATATCTACCCTGCCTGGTCTCCGGATGGGCAGTGGATCGCCTTCACCTCGAACCGGGACGGACAGCAGGAGATTTACGTCGTGAGGCTGGACGGCACGGAGCTGCGGAACCTGACCAACAACCCGGCGAACGACTACCAGCCGACCTGGCTGACGGACCCCGGCCTGTTCCCGACTGCCGGAGAACGGATCGCGTTCACGACCACCAGGGATGGAAACCAGGAGATCTACGTGATGCGGACGGACGGCACCGAGCAGGTCAATATCACCAACAACCCGGCGGACGATTTTTACCCGCGGGCGACGCGCAGCGGGGACCGCATCACCTTCGCTTCGAATCGGGACGGGAACCAGGAAGTGTACGTCATGTCCGCAGATGGGAGCAACCAGGAAAACCTCACAGACAATCCGGCCCAGGACACTTACCCGAGCTGGTCGCCAGACGCTGTCTGGATCGTCTTCGCCACCAATCGGGATGGGAACTTCGACATCTACCTGATGCGTTCGGACGGTACGGACTTTTTCAACCTGACGAAGATCCTGGCTCAGGACCTGTACCCGGCGTGGAGGTGAATCCACAGAGTCCCCGGATGATGAGTAAAGAGTCGCGGATTGAGAATTGCGAGGGGCGATTCAGGAACCGCGAATCGGCAATGGCAGGTCAGGAGTTGCAAAAGGGGAATTCCAGACCCTGAGATTGGATGGCGTTGATGTTGATAAGGAGGACCGCGTGGAGAAGTTGGACATCGGGCTGATCGGGCTGGCGGTGATGGGGCAGAACCTGGCGCTCAACATGGCGCGCAACGGTTTCCGGGTTGCGGTGTACAACCGGACTGTGGAGGCGACCCAGGCGTATCTCTCGGGTCCCGCGAGCGGGACTGGCATCCAGCCGGCGGTCGATCCGGCCGCGCTGGCCGCAGCCCTGAAACCGCCGCGGGTGGTCATGCTGATGGTCAGGGCTGGGGCGGCGGTGGACGCCGTGATCGAATCGGTTGCGCCGCATCTGGAGCCGGGGGATGTGATCATCGACGGCGGCAATTCCCACTTCCGGGACACCGAGCGGCGGATCGCTGCCCTCTCCCCATCCGGGATCCGCTTCCTGGGGACCGGCATCTCGGGCGGCGAGGAAGGCGCCCTGCGGGGGCCGAGCATCATGCCCGGCGGGGACCGGGAAGGGTACGCCGTGGTGGAGAGGATCTTCACCGCCATCGCCGCCCGGGTGAACGGCGACCCTTGCGTGGCCTACCTCGGGCCGGGCGGGTCGGGCCACTATGTCAAGATGATCCACAACGGGATCGAATACGGCGACATGCAGCTGATCGCCGAGGTCTACGATCTGCTGCGGCGCGGGACCGGCTCAAGCGCCGGCGAGTTGAGCGCCCTCTTCAAGGCGTGGAACCGGGGGCCGCTCGAATCCTTCCTGGTCGAGGCCACGGGGGAGGTCCTGGCGCACGCCGACCCCGAAAGCGGGAAGCCGCTGGTCGAGCTGGTCCTGGACCAGGCGAGCCAGAAGGGTACAGGGAAGTGGACCTCCCAGGAGGCGCTCGACCTGGGGACACCTGTCCCGACGATCAGCGCCGCGGTGGAGGCGCGCAACCTCTCCGCGCGCCTCGCAGAGCGCGAGGCCATGGCCACGGCGTTTCCGGGAGGAGCCTCCCCACAAGGCGGAGAGAGCCATGCAAGAGAGGCGCTGGTATCCGCCGCGGGGGAGGGGCTGTATGCGGCGACGATCCTGACCTACGCGCAGGGGATGCAGCTGCTCCGGGCGGCCAGCCGGGAGTACAGCTACGGGCTGGACCTGAGCGAGATCGCCCGCATCTGGCGCGGCGGGTGTATCATCCGGGCGCGCCTGCTGGAGGAGGTCCGCCGGGCGTACGCGGAAAACCCGGACCTGCCCGGCCTTGCGCTGTGGCCCCCGTTCCAGGAAGCCCTCTCCAGGAGCATGGGCTCGCTGCGAAAGGTGCTGCACGCGGCCATCGACCTGGGCATTCCGGCGCCTGCGCTGGGCAGCGCCCTGGCAGCTTTCGACGGATGGCGGAGCCAGCGGCTGCCGGCGAACCTGATCCAGGCGCTGCGCGATTATTTCGGGGCGCACACCTTCCGGCGGGTTGACCGGGAGGGGACCTTCCACTCAGACTGGGGCAGGGGGAAAGCGGGGTAAAGAGAGGGGCTATGGGAAGGAAAAAGGGGAGAGGGAGGGGGATTCAGCGGATGAAAGGCAGGTAGGCACGGTAGAATGCGCCCTGGCGAAGGATCAGGATCCTCCGGCGGGCTGAAGCGGCGGGCAGCAGTGGGCCGCCGCCGTCCGGGTCTGGACCGTAGGCGACCGCGAAGACCTGCGTGTAGTAATCCGGGTCGAGGGACGCCACGTCCATGAGGTATACCTCGTACGGCGCCGCGGCGGCCTCTCCGATCGTCACATACACCGCCCCTTCGGGGTCCCAGTACATAAAGCGAACCAGGGTGATCGGTTCCGGGCTGGAGGCGGCCGCCCGAAGCAGGATGGGGACCAGGTCATCGGTTGCGTAGACCTGCTCGTCGGGGACCGGCAGTTCCCAATGGATTGTGGGGGCGTCGCGGTTGGTAACGCTGAGGTTCACCTCGCCGGTCGGGGTGGCGAAGGAGGCGTAATCCGGGTCGAGGCTGTCCGCGGTGATCTTTACCTGGTAGGGCTTGTCCCCATCCGCTGCCAGGTCGTCCACACCGCTTATCGTGAACTGGAAAGGGGTGACGGGAGGCCAGTCCTTCGGCTGGACGGTCAGGGAGGGAGGGGAGACCGTCCCCTCGCCGGGCTTGTTGCTGGAGAATTCCAGGTCCACCGGGTGGGCGGGCTTGGTCTTCAGGAGGATCGTGACCGCCACGGAGGCCTGTCCTTCCGTGGTGGTGAGCCCGGTCAGCGGTTTGACGGAGAAACCCGGGGCGTCGTCCGAGTTCACAGCCGCGGCAAAAACGGGGGAGAGGGTCTGGTAGCTGGGGTCGACCGTGAGGTCCGGGTCGGCCGCGACTTCGATGGAATAGGGTCTGTCTCCGTCGTCCAGGATGTCATTCAGGCCGGTGAGGGTGGCGGTCTGGGGGGAGTCCCAGGTCAGGCTGGTGAAGGTCATCGACTCCGGCGAGACAGCGCCTTCGGAGGCGTCCGTGCTGGACAGGTCGAGGACGACGTCACCGGCGGGCAGGCTGCCGAGGGCGACGGAGAAAGTGTCCTGCCCGCCCCCCTCGGTCGTCTCCAGTCCGGCGGCAGGGGTGAGCACCAGGCTCGCCGCGTCGTCGTCCTGATTGGTCGCCGAGACGTCTGCCGGGTCGAGGTCCGCGTAGTCCTCGTCGCTCGTGAAGCCCATCGTGACCAGGATCGTGTAGGCGACGTCTCCATCGTCGAAGAAGTCATCCTCGCCGGTGACGGTTACCGCCTGGGGGACGTCCCAGTTTGAGGCAGTGAAGGTGAGCAGGTCGGCGGAGACCGTCCCCTCGGTCGTGTTCGAGCTGGCGAGTACGATGTTCACGTTCCCACCGGGCATGCTGTCGAGGACGACCGAGAATCCCGCCGTGCCCCCGGCTTCGGTGGTGACCAGTCCGGAGGTAGGGGAGACGGTGACTCCGGCGTCAAGCGCGGCGCGGCTGGGGGTCGCTGCCAGGGCGAGCGCGAGGAGGA
>CAYQDF010000132.1:0-1357 GCA_964416175.1 uncultured Anaerolineaceae bacterium | reverse complement strand
CCGGCGTCAAGCGCGGCGCGGCTGGGGGTCGCTGCCAGGGCGAGCGCGAGGAGGAGACCTCCCCAGATAATCAAACAGAAATGCTGGGAAATCTGGTTGTTCACAATGGCAGGCGATGTTTTTGTTGTGTGGCCGACGGGGATTAAGATACCACAAACAATTCTGATAGCTCAGATTACTAAAGTACTATAATTCTTCTAAATGTGGGAATTATAGAGAAAATTAACCGCTGAGGCAACCCATAGTAAGCCGTGGACGGAGGTATGGTGGGTTACTTATCCAACAAATGTGACGGCAAGAAAGAATCCTGCCCTGAAAATGGCAATTCCCCACTATTGATTGCTCAAACTACGGTTAATTGCAGAGCAACCCACCGCCGAAAATCACCACAACAAACCTTATTAAGTTGAACTCTGGTGAACTCTATTGAATCATCTGAGTTACTTCATCCCCGGCTCAAAGAAGAACATGCATGATTAATTTTCTGCGATAGGTAGATATATGTGCATAATGCGGTAAAGCAAAATGCGTTTATGGATAGAGTGATTTGAATAGTCTGGGCCACCCCCATTGGGAAGTGGGGCAACGGCAAAAGCAAATATCTGGTTATATCCGACATCAAGTCCTTTCATGTCGGTCAAGTATGTTTTATAAGGAGCAGATTCAACTTCATCGATAGGCACGTGACCGCCATCTCCATCATTCATATCCGGGTCCCAATAATAGAAAAATACTCGCTCGATGGGTTCGTTCCCTGCGTTCTTGACCTTCAGAAAGACAGGAGTAAGATCGTTAATTATTATCGTACCTTCATCCTGGACAGGTTTTTCCCACTGAATTGTTGGGGCGTCTTTATTGATTATGGAGATGAGCAAAGTGTCTGATCCGGTCCCGAAAACATCATAATGTGGGTCGTCGCTTGAAGTTATAACTTCAACTTGATACAATTTGTCACCATCTTTAATAATGTCGTCAATACCTTGGATAGAAATTTCGTACGGGGTATTTGCTTTCCAGTCTGATGGTTTAATAATGAGTGGGGATTCTGGGGATACAAGTTTCCCTTCATTAAGATTCTTACTCGAGATTGTGAGGGTCACCTGGGAAGTGGGTTTTGTCTTAAGCAAAATATTAATTCTTGCGATATCCTGACGTTCACTAGTATATAAATCAGTTGTGGGGAATACCGTGAAACCTGGAGAATCGTCCGAATTAATCGCTGGAATTTGGATCAGACCGATTGTTTTATAAATCTCGTCGAGAGTGTTCGTTTGATCGATCTCGACATTGATGAAATATTCTTGATCGCCATCGTCGAGAATATCCGGCTTGCCTGTGATTGTGGATGACTGGGATA
>CAYQDF010000131.1:0-8451 GCA_964416175.1 uncultured Anaerolineaceae bacterium | reverse complement strand
GCGCCGGGATGTTGGCGGCGGGCATCCACTTCAAGATGGGCTGGCCGGCGATAATGGGAAACACTCCAGGCGGGAGGCAGCCTGCCCGGCGTCAGTTGCACACAATGCGTGGGACACCCGGCAGCCGCATCCCTGCCGGGCGGCAGCTGGTCTCTGAGGCGATTTGACAGTCTGCAATGGGCAGGCAGGCGCCTGGGCCAGGCGTCAGCCCACTTGAAGCCGGCAATTATTGAATGGTCAGCTTAATAATGGGTTTTAGTGGTGTTTTGCAGCGGCTCCGCCGGTGGAAAACACCACTCTCCCATGATTCTTGAGATAGCTTCTAATCTGAGGGTCCTGTTTATGGAGGGGGTCTCAGGAAAATCGGTGCGCGGCGATACTCCTTCTATTTCTTCTTCAAAACCGGCAAACCATTCTTATTTTCCATCACTACATACCCCATTGGAACCGCCTCCAGGGAACCAGACCTGAGGTCCTTGGCGAAGAAATAAAGAGTCTGCTTCTTCCCAGTGCTCGTCGTTCGGGTCTGGCTGTGCAGGTAATAGGTCACTCCACGCGAATTCTTGAACGTAAATGCCATTTCAGCCTCCTTTGGATATGGTATTGCCTGCCGATTCAGCGAAACCAGACTCCCCCGAGCTGCGCCTCGAACGATCAGTTCCGGCTGAAGGGCAGCTTCAAGAGCCGTGGTGCATCGGTCGAGTGTACTTTACTCTACTTTTTTCGTTTTGGCAATGGCTGAAAAGGACGAAAAATCCCCTGCATGTGATGATTATCACAAGACTTTGTGACATTCATAACTACCGAAACCGGCAGGATTCTAATATATTGCACATATCCCCTTATTCGGATTTGCATATAAGCATCAGGGAGACAGGATGAGCGATCAATCTTTGGCCCAGGAAATCAACCAGCTCCACGCCGACATCTGTTCAGCCCTGGCTGATACCAACCGGATCTTGATCATCTACGCCCTGGCGGAAGGCCCGCTCACGGTCAGCACCCTGGCGGCGCAGATCGGGATCAGCCAGCCGGCGGCTTCCCGCCATTTGAAGATCCTTCGGGAGCGCGGCCTGGTCAGGGCGGAGCGCCAGGGTCCGAGCGTGGAATACAGCCTCACCGATCAGCGTATGGTGGAGGCGCTTGACCTGCTGCGCGGGGTGCTCCGCGACCGCCTGGCGCACCGGGCGAGCCTCATCGAAACCGGCGACTGGTGATCCTCGAAAGCCAGGAATTGATTGAAAAGGATGATCTCTGCAACGAGGAGCGGTTATGCAGCAACGAATTAATTTCACTCTGTTCCCAGTCTTGCTCGGCGCTGTCGTGCTGGCCTTCACATTTATTCTCTGGCCGTCAGCCGAGGCGAACGCCCAATGCGGGTCCCAGGCTTCGTCGTGCAAGAACTGCCACGAGGTGCAAGGCCAGGACCCGGTGAACACCGACGGCACCGGCTGGCACCAATCTCACTCCTTTGGAGATTTCTGCTACCTCTGCCACGCTGGAAACAGCCAGAGCATGGACCAGGCGGAAGCGCACGCGAGCATGGTGCCCCCGCTGTCCGATGTTGAGGCGGCGTGCCAGAGCTGTCATCCCACAGACCTGATGGAGAAAGCCGGGGTTTATGCAGCTGCCCTGGGGGTGGAGATCGGCGAGGGAAGCCCGGAAGCGCCGCCGCCAGGAAGCGCCACAGAAGCGACTGATCCACAGCCTCCCGTGAGCGAGCCGGCTGCCGAGGACCCTCCGCAAATCGTCGCGCCGGCGGACCAAATTCTCGATTACGAAGCCCAGTACGCAGAGACTGTACTCGGCCAGAGACAGGTAAACTGGGGGAACCTCATCCTGGTCGCCTTGATCGGCGTGGTCGCCGTGGGCGGCGGGGCCTTCGTCTACAGGAACGAGCGGAAGCTGCGCGGATACGCGCCGGCATTCCGCGGGGAGAAGAAGATTGCAGACGGGATCCCGGAGGCAGGGGTCGCAGCTGTTCCTGGAGTCGAAGAGTTACCGGTCGAGATCCGGGAATTACTGCCGAAGCTTCTCCAGTTGAACCCGGTCGGGCTGCATGGATTGAAACGGCTCCTTCAGAACCCGGAGGAGGCGAATCAGCTGCTGCACCATCTTTCCCGCGTCGACCCCGACCTGATTCGCCAGCTGCGGGGCCTGGACCGGGAGGCGCGGGCGCTGCTGCTCGCGATGGCTGAAAACTAGGCCAGCGGAGAATGACGAACGCAGTTCAATGGACTTCGTCTGTATTCAGGAGATCCTATGATATCGATAAGAACCTACATCCGTAAAGAACTCTGGTCGCCGTACATCGCTGGGGGGCTGCTGGGAATCGTCGGCGTGCTGGCGGTGTGGTTGAGCGACAGCCTGCTGGGCGCATCCGGTGCGTTCGAAAACCTGGCAGGCATCCTCGGCAAGGCAGTCGCTCCGGAGACATTTGACACCCTGTACTTCAACTTCATCATGCCGGCCGAGATCACGTGGGGGGTGGTGCTCCTCCTGGGCATCGTCCTCGGCGGGTTCATTGGGGCGCTGTCCAGCCGGACTTTCAAGTTTCGCACGATGGATGATGACCAATGGAAGAAGATCTTCGGACCTCAGGTCTGGAAACGCTGGATATTGCTCTTCTTTGGAGGGATCATCCTGGAATATGGGGCTGGCATCGCCGGAGGCTGCACCAGTGGGCTGGCGATCTCCGGTGGGATGCTGCTCGCTCCGGCGGCATTCCTCTTCATCGGCGCCATGTTCATGTCCGGCATCGTCACCACCCTCGTTATTTATCGGGCCAGGTATTGATCAGACGATCGGGGAGAATGGGCCTGACACCTTTCCTCACCCCCCTCTCGCCTGAATTTTGACCATTGGAGGCACAATGACGAATTATATTCTCGCATTGGTCCTGGGTGCTGCGTTCGGGTTCTCGCTCAACAAAGCGGGTCTGACGCGCTACGCCAAGATCGTAAATGTCTTCCGCTTGACAGACCTGGCGGTGCTCAAATTCATGCTGACAGCCCTGGTCGTCGCGATGAGCGGGCTGTATATCCTGCGCGGCCTGGGGTGGATCACCTTCCCGAACGTACCGGCAACTTACGTCGCCGGGAACTTGATCGGCGGGCTGATCTTCGGCGTGGGCATGGCCCTCGCCGGGTTTTGCCCGGGCACCTGCGCCGCCGGGAGCGGCGAAGGCAAACTCGACTATCTCATTCCTGGCATGCTCGGCTTTCTGACGGGGGCGGTCCTTTTCGGGTTGACCTACCAGCAGGTCTTCCCCCTGATCTCCAGGATCGCCAGTTACGGCAATGTCGTGCTGCCGGATTTGTGGAACCTGAACCCCTACCTGGTTGTCCTGCTGTTCGGCCTGATCGCGGTATTACTTTTCTACCTGATCGACCGGGCGGGCATGTTCCGAAAGAAAGCATGAACCAGTAAAAAGATTATCGATGATGTCACCAAAATCCGTTACGCGGCGTGATTTTCTTAAATTGAGCGGGGTCGGGCTGGGCGGGCTGGCCCTTGGGCAGTTCCTCCCGCCGGCTGTCGCGCAGGCGGCGCGCGCCGTCGGGTCTCTCGACGCCAACGGGGATGGCTACATCCCCACCATGTGTGAGATGTGCGTGTGGCGCTGCGGGGTCCTGGCGAAAGTCCGAGACGGGCGGGTGGTGAAGCTGGAAGGCAACCCGGAGCACCCCCACTCGAAGGGCAGGCTCTGCGCCCGCGGCCAATCTGGCCTGCTCACCACCTACGATCAGGACCGGGTGCTGACGCCCTTGATCCGTACCGGAAAGCGCGGCGAAGGCCGCTTCCGCAAGGTCTCCTGGGAAGAAGCGCTGGACTACACCGCCGAGAAGATGCTGGCGATCAAGGCGTCCTACGGTCCCGAAGCGATGATCTTCTCTTCGACGCACAACCTTTCCCAGGTGCAGTTCGAGAACCTGCTGAACGGCTTTGGTTCTCCAAACTACGGGACTCAGCGCAGCCTGTGCTTCAATGCCATGGTGACCGCGTTCCAGCTGACCTATGGCGTGGAAGAACCAGCCCGAAACTACACGGACGTCGAATTCATCCTGCTGGTCGGCCGGAACCTGACGGAAGCCATCTCGACCTCTGAGACAGCGGACCTGATGGATGCCCTGGCGCGCGGCGCGAAGCTGGTCTACCTGGACCCACGCTTCACCAAGACGGCGGCGAAGGCGGACGAGTGGATCCCCATCCGCCCGGGTACTGACGCAGCGTTCCTGCTGGCGATGATCCATGTCATCGTCAAGGAAGAGCTTGCGGACTGCGAGTTCGTGAAAAAATACGTGGTGGGCTGCAATGACCTGCCCCAGGCGATGGAAGAATACACGCCGGAATGGGCGGCGAACCTGACCGGCGTCCCGGCAGCGACGATCGATCGCATCGCCAGGGAATACGCCGCGGCGGGGAAGAACGCCCTGGTGCACCCGGGGTGGCGTACGTCGAACTTCGTCAACTCCTTCCAGACTGAAAGGGCCATCGCAACGCTGAACGCTTTGAGCGGGAACGTGCTCACCCCCAATGGCTGCCTCATCGCGGAAAGCCCGGAAGCCAGCGGCGTCCCATTGGGGAAGCCTCCCCAGCCGCCCTACCCGCGCATTTCCGCCCGGCGGCTGGACGGCGTCCCCTGGAAATACCCTCTGGTCCCATTGAAACTGGGGGTCTTCCAGGAGCTGCGGGATGCCATCCTGACCGGAGAGCCGTACCAGGCGCACGGCTGGTTCATCTCCCGCCAGAACCCGGTGCTTTCCCTTCCCGACCGCGGGCGCACGCTGCAGGCTCTGTCCAGGCTGGACTTCATCGCGGTGGTGGACATCCTGATGAACGACACCGCCTGGTTCGCGGATGTTGTGCTCCCCGAAGCTTCCTACCTGGAGCGGTTTGACCCCCTGCATGTGGTGGCTGGCAAGGTTTTCATCCGCCAGCCGGTCATCGAGGCCCAGGGCGAGGCCAGATCTGCCTTGTGGATCTACAAAAACCTCGGGGAGCGCCTGGGCCTGGGGGAGTACTTCCAATACGCTGACGAAGAGGACTATCTCCGCCAGCAGCTGGCGCCGCTCGGGCTGAGCCTTGAGGAACTGCGCCTGCGGGGATTCGTCGAACCGGAAATTGGGCGCGAGGAACCACAGGAGATCACCTTTAACACTCCTTCCGGAAAAATCGAGGTCTATTCGGAGACCCTGGCCCAGGCCGGCTTTTCTCCCTGGCCGACCTGGGAGGAACCGCCGTATCCGAAGCCCGGCGAATTCTACCTGCTCACCGGAAAAGTTGCCCAGCACACCCAGTTCGGCACTCAGAACAACCGCCAGCTGCATAAGTATGAGGACGAGCCGCGCCTGTGGATGCACACCGATCCGGCTGCTGAACGCGGTTTGAAGACCGACGATCTCGTGACCGTCACCAGCCCGGTAGGCTCGGTGAAAGTGAAAGTCCTGGTCACCGAGGGCATCCGGCCGGACTGCGTCTACCTGACGCCGGGCTATGGACACCTCTCAAAGGGCCTGCGCACTGCATACGGCCATGGCGCCAGCGACTCCGACCTGCACGCCACCTACACAGACCCGGTGAGCGGCGGGCAGGCTCTGTCGCAGACTTTTGTGGCGGTGAATAAGGCATAAAACCCGCTCCATTGACCCCTTTCTCACACCGGAGACTGGGGACAGGGAGCAGGGACGTTGGAGAAGACATGGTGAAAAAGCGTTATGGTTTTGTGATCGATGTGGCGCGCTGCATCGACTGCCGGGCGTGCCAGGTCGCCTGCAGCGTGGAGAACAGCGTACCCGATAATCACACCCGGATCTGGGTGCAGGATCTCGGCGTCCAGGGGACTTTCCCGGACCTCAAGCGGGTATTCGTGCCATACAACTGCATGCACTGCGAGAATCCACCCTGCACCGCGGTGTGCGTCAGCGGGGCGACCTGGAAGGATCCCGCTACCGGCCTGGTGCTCGTCGACCAGGACGCCTGCATCGGCTGCGGTTTCTGCGTCGACGCCTGCCCTTACAGCGCACGCTATATCGATGAGCAGCGCGGCGTCGTGGACAAGTGCAACGGCTGCCTGCAGCGCGTGGAAGCGGGCCTCGAGCCGGCCTGCGTGGCGACCTGCGTGGGGGGCGCGCGCCTGTTCGGCGATCTCAACGACCCCGAATCGGCGGCATCCGTCGCCCTTCGGGAAGCCAAGTCAGTTGTCAGGCTGGATGTCGAGGACGGCCGCGTCGATCCGGATCCGAATATTTATTACATCAACCTCCCGCAGATGGACCGCCTGGATCTGACCGCCCACAGCGGGCAGCCGCTGGTCACCCAGAGCGGGATGCTGCCGCGCTCACCGAAGTACAGCCCGGCGGAGGTCGGCTGGAAGAAAGTCCTCACGCCGCTCGTCCTGGCCGGGGTTGGAGCCTCCTTCCTGGTCCAGGCTGTGTATTTCACCAAGCAGCTGCTCGAAGGAGAGAAGGAATTCGAGGAATGAGATGGAGGACTCAGGAGGGCAAACGGAGGCACGATGTCAATCAGCTGTCATCCGTCTTCCATCGAAGAGGACTTCAATGCACACTCACAGTTCTATCCCCCTGACTGAACGCCGCCGGCTGCGCACGAAGTTCTATAAGAAGCACAACCTGGCGAATATCTTGACCCACTGGTTCAACGTGGGCATGTGGCTCCTGCTCCTCCCGACCGGCATCGCCATCATCTCCTCGCCGCGCCTGGGGTTGAGCCCGGTGTGGTGGCAGGAGCTGTTCCGCAACCTTTTCGGCAGCACCGCAAACCTGATCCGTTTCCACTCCACGCTCGGTCTGATCTGGGCGTTCGTGCTGACCTTCAACATCCTGGTCGGTTTTCGCAAGTATTTCGTCCCGTTTGCGGCGACGCGGATGCTCCTTGATCAGGACGACATCCAGTGGCTGAAGATCAAACCCCTGCAGATGCTGGGCCTGAAAAAAGACCAGCCGCTACCGCCGCAGGACGCCTACAATGCCGGGCAGAAGCTCTACATGTACGTGGTGATCCTGGGCACCCTCGGCATCATCCTCAGCGGGGTTGTGATGACCTTCCACGAAGTCTTCCCAACCTGGGTGAAGCAGTGGGCGCAGCCTGTGCACTGGGTCTCGGTCTTCTCCATCGTCGCGGGTCTGATCATCCACGTCTACATGGGAGCAGTCTTCCCGGAGGAGAAGGAAGCGTTCTTTTCGATGTTCAGCGGAAAAGTGTCCGCCTGGTACGCGCGAGCGCACCATGAGAAGTGGTATTGGCAGAAGGTTAAAGAGGAGCTGGAGTGGGAGGATCACGTGACGGATGAGATCAGTCGGGCGGTAGAGGATGGAGGATCCCCCGACTACGCCCAGGGCCGGCCGGCCCTGGCGGATAGGCCAGGGCTGCGGATGGAGGATACTGGGATCTAGTCAGCCAAACCTGCGGCGGAGGATGGCTGTTGAGCGCTTCCCGGCGCGATCCGTGTTTTTATCAAAATCCACGCCTGTGGTACACTACTGGCCTGTATGATTTTTCCACAGACCGTGATAGGCCAGAAGCACAAGTGGAGCCTGCTGTCGAAATTGGGGGAGGGTGATGCCGGCGAGGTGTACCTGGTAGAATCCCTCCTGGAGGGGCGGCCGGCCATCCTGAAGCGGCCGAGGAGAGGCGCATTCGCCGGTGAAAGCGTACGCCAGGCCGCCCAGATCAAGCATGAAGGGCAGATCCTGTCCGCTCTCCACACCCTGGCCTTCCCGGCGCACACCGGAAACATCCGGGTCCCAGGGCTTCTGGACCAGAGCCCGGCCGAGAACGGAGTTGGCGAGCGATTCTTCATTGTCATCGAAAGGGCTGCCGGGTTTGACCTCGGGTCTTTATCTCTCTTGATCCACTCCGGTTCGATCGACAATTTCAACATCCCGGATGGGGAAGAGAACGCGATCTTTGCTCTGACCTTCGCCGGATTCAGAAAATTTCCCGAAGCCATCCTGGTAAGGTCTTTATGGCGGCTGCTCAATTTCCTGGAAACCATCCACACCTCCGAGGTGACGGTCGATGGCATCCGCCGGTACGGGATGATCTGGAATGATATCAAACCTGAACACGTGTATTGGGAACCCAGAGAAGCCCGCCTGACCATCATCGATTGGGGGAACAGTTACTTCCTTCAAAAGGACCGAATCACACGGGACCGGAAGCATTCGTACCTGGACGATTACACCCAATTCTTTCAGGCGTTCGGTAAGTTCTTGGAAGACACCTGCCCAACCCTGCACGCCCACCTGGATTGGCCGAAGGACGTTTCACCGGCTTTCGTCTTGTCTGAAGGGATTTTGGGCTTCAGAGATCGGCTCCAGGACCTGGATAGGAAAGTAGCTGAAGAAACTGAAGCGGTGCGAAAAGCAGCCTCCGAACTGTATGGCACCTCCAGGCCGGGCGTCAAACATCTCTCGAAATCCGAGGATC
>CAYQDF010000130.1:0-8458 GCA_964416175.1 uncultured Anaerolineaceae bacterium | reverse complement strand
ATATGACCTTTGCTGTCAAGTAAGCTCACCTCGGTTGAGAGGATTTCAGCACAGAAATATCCTCATTTCTAATTGCCAGTTGACCACAGCCAGCCTGGATCTCAATCCCGCGTCTGATGCGAATGGTACACGGGATGCCGTGACGGACCAGTTCATCTCGAAAGGCTTTGGCTCGTACTTGGGTAGTTGCCTGCCCTGCATAGCCGGGCGTTGGATTGAGAGGAATAACATTTACATGGCAAATTAACCCTTTCAACAATCGGGCCAGCTGTCGGGCATGTTCCGGTGTGTCATTGACGTCTTGAATGAGCGCCCATTCGAAGGTGATCCTTCTGTGTGTCGATTTAGCGTAATCATGACAGGCTTCGATGAGAGCCGCGATAGGATACTTCTTGTTGATTGGAATCATCGATGAGCGTAGATTATCTTCTGCTGCATGCAGCGATATTGCGAGATTCACCTGTCTGCGATCCCTCGCAAAGCGTCGGATCATCGGGACCAGCCCCACCGTAGATACTGTAAACCGGCGCGCGCCGAGATTCATCCCATCCGGATCGTTCAACCGGTCAATCGCGTCCATGGTCGCGTTGTAATTGTGGAATGGTTCCCCCATTCCCATGAGCACGACATTTGTGACTCTTTCGGCTTTTGCCTTAAGCTG
This sequence comes from uncultured Anaerolineaceae bacterium, assembly GCA_964416175.1. Classification (GTDB taxonomy): domain Bacteria; phylum Chloroflexota; class Anaerolineae; order Anaerolineales; family UBA4823; genus CAYQDF01. The sequence continues at coordinate 7,797 of CAYQDF010000130.1, read as the reverse complement.
CCTGGCATAGAATAACACCTGCTCAATTATCTCACCACTGGACAGATGACGTCTAAAACCCATTTGCCCGGTCGCACAAAATACGCACCCCATGGCACAACCGGATTGAGTCGAGATACAAAGCGTACGCCGATCCCGATACTGCATCAGGACTGCCTCCACAGCCTGGCGATCGGGCAGCTGGAATAAGGTCTTCGTCGTCTCACCGGTCGCAGAGGAGATTATTTTAACCGGTTCGAGGTGACTGAACGTATAGTATTCCAGCAGGCGTTCCCGCAACGATACCGGGAGATTCGGGATGTTCCGTGGATCATCAACCAAATTCTTGTAAACACCCTGCCACAATTGCCTGGCGCGGTAGACAGGTTCACCCCAATCAGCCAAGACGCCTTCGACCTCTTTGAAATCGTAATCGAGAAATAAAGGTTTCAGATTATTCACGTGATTTCATCCAGCAGGCTTGCAAGGTCGCGCGAAATAAAGGTGGGAGAATAGGGGCTTACGGAAGCCTGCTCCACAGTCGTAACGCCTGATAGGACCAATGCAGTCGGGCAATGCACAGCGATTCCGCCAGCAATGTCTGTCTCGATCCTGTCGCCGATGACCAGGGTCTCCTCTGGTTTTGTCCCGAGACGTTCGAGCGCAATAAGGAACAGCTCAGGATATGGTTTTCCCATGATTCTGGGTGTAACGCTGGTGGCTGCATGGATCGCAGCGAGGATAGCTCCCGTTCCCGGAATTGCACCCTCGGCTGTGGGTAATGTGGGATCGGGATTCGTTCCGATAAACTCGCAACCAGAATTGATAAGTTTCGTCGCAACTCGCAGGTCATCATAGGTCAATTTTCTATCTAGGCCGACAACCACAGCTTTTGGATCTCGTGTTCCATGCATGAATCCAAAGGATGAAAGTGTTCTCACCAAACCCGATTCGCCTATAATAAAGATTTCTTTTTCCCCGCTGTAGTGTCTCCTCAAATAGAGCCCAGTGGCAATACCAGAAGTGATGACCTGTTGCGGATGGACATCCACGCCGAAAGTACGAAATATGTCTACGTACTCCGTCACAGTGCGGGTTGTATTATTGGTGGCAAAGGCAGTTTTCAAACCTGATTGCGAAATTTTAAGGAATATGCTCGGGAGGTCGCCGACAGGCTGCGAACCCCGCCAGAGAACTCCATCCATATCAAGGATGAGAGCTCTGATTTCCTGTCTATTGGTTATGTTCGAAGAATCTGTCATCACAAATTAATTATCCATTGGTAGAAAATAAGGAAAAGGCCGGAAGGCTTATTCTTGCCAACCGGCCTGATTTTACCCGGGAATTCCCTGATAAGGTTATTTGTTTTCCTTTTCCTGGGCTTCGAGAACCTGATCCACAAGGCCATAATCGACCGCGGCTTTTGCATCCATCCAGAAATCGCGTTCTGTGTCTCGTTCGATGACTTCGAGCGGCTGACCGGTATGGCTGGCAAGGATCTCGTTAAGATTGGTCCTCAACCGGAGAAATTCCTTTGCCTGAATCTCGATATCCGTGACCTGACCCTGTGCTCCACCCAATGGCTGGTGCAGATGGATCGTCGCATGGGGCAATGCATATCTTTGACCTTTAGCACCGGCTGCCAGGAGAACTGTCCCGAATGAAGCTGTGACACCCACCGCGACAGTGCTGATTGGATTCGAAATCATTTGCATGGCATCATAAATTGCCAGGCCTGCATAAACCTGTCCGCCAGGTGAATTGATATACATGTTGATGGGCGCTTCCCGATCTTCCTGGTTCAGGAACAGGAGCTGTGCAACGATCAGGTTTGCGACTTGATCCGTTATTGGCGTTCCAAGAAAAATCAGGCGGTTCCGCAACAAGAGCGAATAAATATCGAACGCTCGCTCTCCACGACCGGTGGTCTCAATCACCATCGGGATCAACGAATTTATATCTGACAGCTTCATCCTCACCTTCCTTATCGGAAAATAAACACAATTATCTCAATGGATCGTAAGAATAATCATAGAGATTTATGAGAAAACGAGTCAGGTTTTCTCCTGGGCAGTCTCTCCGTCATTCTCAGGTTCTCGGATTTCCTCAGGACTGCTCTCAACATCATTTTCACCTTGAGCGATCTTACGCAGGCGCTCGAGTGTGCGATCGACGCGCATCTCTGTGTAGATATTGCCAATCAAATCAGTGATCGCTTGCTGAGAGAACACTTTTCGGCGGTTAGGTTCTGCGATGGACTGAGCGAGATTATTGATCGTGCGATCTGCCTCCTCCTGAAGCTCCTCCTCCGAAACATCGATACCTTCCGATTCAGCGATTTTGAATAGAACGAGCGAACGCTTGATGCGGGTCTCCGCGACCGGCCTTGCTTCGGCTCGCAGCCCATCGAGGTCAATTTCTCTCGCCTTTAGATAGGTTTCCAGATCCAATCCTTGGGACGTCAACCGCCTCTCCAACTGATGGATCACTTCATCGATCTCGTTCTCGACCATTTGCGGGGGATACTTAATCTCTGACAAGGAGATGACTTCATCCAACACACGATCATCATATTCTGAATCATATGCATTCGAAGCTCGTTTCTCCAGGGTGTCACGGATCTCCATGCGGAGTGAAGCGAGATCCTGGTATTCACCCAATGTTTGGGCAAATTCGTCATTCAATTCTGGAAGTGTTCGTGATTTCACATCGGTGATGATCACATTGAATTCAGCGGTCTCGCTGCGGAGATTCTCGAACTCTGAGTCTTCAGGAAATGTATAAATGATCGTCTTCCGGCTGCCAGCTGTTGACCCGATCAATTCTCTCGAAAATCCATCAAAAGGCCACTCGTCGTGTGCAACTTCATTGGCGCCGGCGATTATGGCCGTGTACGGCCGTTCTTCGAGCAGCAAGGGGGCTTCATCTCCCAATTCTGGATCGTACTTTTTCGCTGAGATTTGGAGATAGACTCGATCGCCTGCCTCCGCGGGACGGTCGACGGTCTCTTCGATCGAATAGCGTTGGCGGAGATTATCCAGTACTGCTTCGATCTCATCCTCTGTGACAGTTGGCTTATCATAAGGCAGTCGGATCGAGCGGTAATCACCCAGTATGATCTCCGCGCGGAGGGGTATGATGAACTCCATTGTCAAAGGATCTAACTTCGATATATTTTCCAGTCTGCCAGGACCGTAGGCTTTAATTTCCGCCTCTTCGATGAGTCTTGGGTATAAATCATCGACGAGCAATTCGACCCCTTCTTCGATGAGCGCCTCTTCACCCACGTGGCGGGCGATGACGTTATATGGAGCTTTACCCGGGCGAAATCCCGGGATCTTGATACGCTTCGCAAGCCGACGGGCTGCTCTTCGTTTCGCCTCCTCGAATTGATCAGGCTCGATCTCCACAGTCAGTTTGACTTGATGATCCTCTAATTGTTGGCTGGCAATCTTCAACTTTGTCTTCCTTGATTCGAAATTTTAATAAATAAAAAATCCAGGAACGCGGTAAGATGGGGAAGGAGGGACTTGAACCCTCACGCCTTGCGGCACGTGATCCTAAGTCACGCCTGTCTGCCAGTTCCAGCACTTCCCCGCAGGAGATTATAAGCGGGGCATGGATGGGCGTCAATAAAGTTAAAATCCACAAATGAACTGTATCATCAGCCTTAACGGATCAGCGCCTTCGGGCGATTGGAATATTTTGATGCGATCGAGGAGGCTTGATTGAGTAGAATTGTCAGACTCGAAAACAGCGGCAACGCAAGAAGAAAATTGACCAGTATGATTGTCATAGCTGTCCGTCAATTAATTGCACAGCAGGAAGTTGATGATTCGACGTCTGACCTGGCAGCATTCATCGCCCTCGCACTTGATGAAATCCACGATTCAATTGAAGAGACAGTCACAGCCTGGGAGAAACGGGGATACTGGATAAAGGCTGATCGATTCAGGTTGGAATGGGAGTGGTGTGACAATTATGGAACCCGCATGAAAGATGCTCTCCAGAGCGAAGATTGGGATGCTGTCGCGATGCTTGCAGCCAGGATCGCTGAAAAATTAAGTCATGTCAAGATTCCGAATAAACACCGCATGGGTGAGCCCTGGATAGGCGCATACAAACGGCTGAAACAATTGTATTCGTCCGGATGAGTCACTGTATCTCATCATTTCCCGTAACCTCCACCCCCTGGCGTCTCGATCCTGAGGATATCACCCTGATGCAAATCGTTAGCGCCTTTCGCATCCAGTGGGAATTCTCTTCCATTTCTTATCAGGAGGTTTCTCCCGCAGGATCCAGGACTTCCGCCGAAAAGACCATAGGGAGGGAATTTTCGCCTTTCAGTCAGTAAATTTACCTGAGCAGGGGTACTCAATAGAATTTCTCGAATCAGACCATCTCCTCCCCGGAAGCGTCCGTACCCCCCAGAGCCCCGGCGAATTTCGTAACGGACAACTTGCAGTGGATAGGCATATTCCAGAGCCTCAACTGGCGTGTTGAGTGTGTTTGTCATGTGCGAGTGCAACCCAGAAGGTCCATCAGAATCAGGCCGAGCCCCGACACCGCCGCCAATTGTTTCATAATACGTAAAAGGTAAATCAGTCCGCTTATCCCATCCGCCAATGGTGAGGTTGTTCATGGTTCCCTGGCTTGCGGCAGGGATTTTCTCCGGAGCAGCCTGCGCCAGAGCTCCCAAAAGCACATCTACAATTCGCTGGGAAGTCTCAACATTCCCGCCGGCAACTGCTGCAGGGGGTTTTGCAGCGACTACCGATCCTTGCGGAGCAATCACCTCAATCGGAGCCATGCACCCCGAATTGTTCGGGATCTCCTCATCCAAGAGACAACGGAATACATAAAATACTGCGGAAAGAGTGATTGCATAGACGGCGTTAACTCCCCCTTGTCTCTGGGGAGAAGATCCGGTGAAGTCAACGATAGCCCGATCCCCAATTATTCTGACTGCGACCTTGATTTCGACCGGATCCGCCTGTACACCATCGTCATCGAGATAATCGGTGAACCTGTAAACCCCATCGGGCAGATCCCGGAGCGTTTTGCACATCGACCGTTCAGTGTATTCCAATAAGGCAGCCATGTATTTCGAAACCTGATCAAATCCATACCGTTCAACCATCTCCAGTAAGCGGACTTCTCCGCGTCGGTTGGAACCAATTTGCGCGTGAAGATCCCCGGATCGTTCTGCCGGTGTGCGCACATTTGCAAGGATCAAGTCCCAGACACTTTGGTCCAATTCACCGGACGAAATCAATTTCAACGGGGGGATAATCAGACCTTCCTGGTAAATCTCGGTCGCGACGGGCATAGAACCTGGCGATATTCCCCCAACGTCTGCATGGTGAGCCCGACTGGCGACATACCCTAAGAGAGAAGCCACTGTTTCACCCTTGCCGCTTGAGTCCATCATTCCCTTTGGGACGAACACGGGCGATATCAGCGTAATGTCAGGCAAATGAGTACCACCCTGGTATGGATCGTTCAGGATTAACATATCCCCAGGATTGATCTCGACTTTGTGTGAGCGTCCCCTCGATTCTTGCTTGGCAGTGAAATGGCGGATCGCAGATTGAACGGCAGTCGTCATAGATCCAAGGTGCACAGGGATATGAGCAGCCTGGGCGATCATCCTCCCGGCTGGATCAAACACCGCACAGGAAAAGTCTCGCCGTTCCTTGATATTTGGGGAATAACTCGCCCGGCGGAGAACGACGCCCATCTCCTCAGCCACCGATGCCAGGAGACTCTTAAACACTTCAAGGCGGACCGGGTCCGATGCTTCTTTTGTCGTTCTTCGTGTCATTTTTCAGAAGTTATGACCATGTTTTGAAATTGATCGATTTCACCCTCGTCTCCGGTCTCGAGCAATATCGTGGTATCCGATCGCACCACGATCGCCGGACCAAAGATCAGATCACCGGGTTTCAACCGATCCCCAAGAAAAAATGGGACGATCTGTGGTCTATCGGAGAAAAAGACTGGCCTGTAATCTATCGGTTCGGGATTATGGTTGTTATGAGGAGCGGGGAACGGTGTAATTCTGGGCGGAGTTCTACGCCCGGTTGCACGTAGACGGATGGTGACAATTTCTGTTGGGGAATCCGGGCGGGAATATCCGTATTGGGCCTCATGTGCCTGGTGAAAAGCACTTACAAAATCCGGTGTGAAAGGTATGGTTATTTCATATGCCTGACCGAAGTAACGCATATCTACCATTCGCTGGATTACCTGAGCGGCAGAAGGGATGCCTTCTCGCTCCAGATCCGCTACACCGGCTTCTTCCAGTGTGCGAAAGACATCGCTGATAACCGATGGATCGCACGCTCCTGGAAGCATAACGGTGCGGGAATAATCTCTAATAACATCAGCTACTGCCATGCCAAAGGCGGAGAGGGTAGCAGCCAGGGGTGGAACCAGGATACGTCTTATTCCCAGCCGGCGCGCCAGATTCGATGCATGGAGTCCTCCGGCACCTCCAAAAGACAACAGGGTGTATTCTGCTGGATCGTAACCGCGCTCAACGGAGATGACCCGCAGGGCCCGCTCCATGTGAGTGTTGACGACTTCTACGATTCCGAGAGCGATCGAGATCACGTCCATTCCCAGGTCTTCACCGAGAGCCTGCAATGCCTGCTGCGCCCTTTCTGGAAACAACTTCATCTTCCCAGCTAAGAAATAGTCGGCTGGCAGTCTTCCCAGGACTACGTTTGCATCCGTGACCGTAGGGCGGCTATTATTTGGCTCGCCCAGCCCATAACAGGCGGGACCCGGAAACGCACCAGCGCTTTGCGGGCCAACTCTTAGCGCGCCACCACTGTCAACGCTGGCGATGGATCCTCCACCGGCACCGATCGTGTGGATGTCGATCATCGGTATGTGGATCGGATAACCGCCGATTTTCGTTTCGGTCGTGATCCGCGGCTCTTCATCAACAAGAGAAACATCTGTAGATGTCCCCCCCATGTCGAAGGTAATTATCTTGACTTTTTCTCCAGGGGTGATCCTCGATGTTGTGGGGGAGGGGGTGGAGAAGGCCAAGCGGGCGGTAAACCGTGAGCCGACGATCCCTCCCGCCGGACCAGAAAGTATACACCGGACGCTCGCGCGGCCCGCCTCGGCCAGGCTTAATTCGCCGCCATTTGACTGCATTATCCTCAACCGCACCGATATCCTCCCGCCTGACAGCCTGTTCCACAATTTCTCCAGGTAGCGGTTCATGACCGGGGATACATACGCGTTGACGACTGTGGTTGATGTCCGTTCGTATTCTCTAAATTCGGGAAGGATCTCGCTCGAACGAGAGACAAAATATCCAGCAGACTCTACACGGCTGCCAATCTCAAGCTCGTGATCTGGATGAAGAAATGAGAACAGGAGGCTGATAGCAACCGACTCGACTCTTTCCTGCTCCAGTTTTAATAAAATATCATCTAAATCCCTGGTATCCAGTGGGATCTGGACATATCCGGTATGGTCGACGCGCTCGGAGACTTCAAACCTTAACTCTTCAGGCACGAGCGGCGGCACAGGGTTGGCTAGGAGATCGTACAGGACGGGACGATTCTGGCGTCCTATTTGCAGCACATCCCTGAATCCGCGAGTGGTTATCAATGCTGTCCTGGCGCCTTTCCGCTCCAAGAGCGCGTTGGTCGCAACCGTGGAACCATGAGTTATCTCCAAGGACGATATGGTTATCTGCCATTCTTTTTCGATTATCTCCACAAGCATCTGAATTCCATCCAGCACCGCCGAGGACGGATCTTCAGGAGTTGACACCAGCTTGAGCGACAGGACTTT
>CAYQDF010000129.1:0-8523 GCA_964416175.1 uncultured Anaerolineaceae bacterium | reverse complement strand
TGATGCACCCCAGGCTGACCGCCGTGCGTTTTCCCTCCTACGAGATGGGCTACGAGGCGGTTACCATGCTGATCAATAAATTGCTCAACCCGAACCTCCCGGTCGAGCAGCACCTCATCGCGCCCGAGCTGGTCGTGCGCGAATCTACCGCCCCACCCCCTGACTGACCATGGATTATGAGCCCCTGAACCTCACTGCCTATTGCAACGCCGGCGTCGAGTTATATCGGCCGGAAAATCTGGCGTGGGATGGGACTTACTTGCAGGACCTGCCCGCTGCTCCTCCGACCGGTCGCCAGGTTTTCCATGGCCTGCCTTTTCTGATCGGGTCTAAAGATTCTGTCGATCACCCCTGTTTCATTGCATTTGGCCCGGACGAGGGCTTACATTCAAAGACGGTGACGATCCCGGTCGGGAAGACCGCCGAACAGGTGGTCTTCGCGCATGCCGTGCTGGAGACCCGCCTGTGGCAAGGCGGCCCGTTGGGCATCGAGATCGCCCGTTATGCCCTGTGCTACCGGGACGGTGCCGTGGAAAGTGTCCCCATTCGCGAGCGATTCGAAATCGGCGTCATCCCCCTTCCTTGGGGCCAGTTCCCTTTCCTGGCAGTCCCAGACCAGAAGCATTTTCTCGAGCCCAGGTATGCCGGGAGCTGGGACCGCACCGGGTTCCGCTTGACCGAGGTGGGCTGGGCCATCCCACAGGCCTACTACCTGTGGGCTTGGAAGAACCCACGTCCCGCATCCGAGATTGCCCATATCGAGATTCATCCCGGCCCCCAACGCTTTATCCTGGCGGGGATCACCCTCGGATATCTGAAAGAGGATCCTTTTCCGAGGCAGGCACGCCGGCCGGTCAAGCTTAGCCTCGCCGACCCCGGGATTGCCGCCGGCCCGCTCGAAGTTAACATCGACCGGGGCGTTGCTACCTATACCTACCCTCTGCCTGAGCAGCCTCTCGATATGCTTGACCCTGAAATGGCCGGCTTCGGCGCGCCGCCCAATGACGGCCCCTCGCCGGCCTATACGAAGATCGCCGGGAGCGAGTCCGCAACGGTGACAGTCTTGTCGGGAGATGAGCCGCTCTGCGCCGTCAACTGGGGGGAGCTGCAACGCGTGGGTATTGTGGAGCGTTCCGGGGTGCGGCTAGAACTCCTCGATCCTGGCCGGAACTGGGTGCGGGTCCGGGTCGTGGACGGTCAGACAGGGGATATCCTTCCCTGCCGCATCGCGTTTCATTCTCCGGAGGGTGTCCCCTATCCTCCGCACGGGCATCATGCTCCGATCTTTTCAAACCTGGACTCCTGGAATGTGGACATCGGCGGTGACGTCCGGCTGGGCCAGATCGCTTATGCGTATATTGACGGGACTTGCGAGGGCTGGCTGCCGCGCGGCCGCGTCCTGGTAGACATCGCCTGCGGCTATGAATACCAGCCGGTCAGGCAATGGGTTGAGATCGCGCCGGGCCAACAGCACCTGACCCTCCAGATCGATCGCTGGATCGACATGAACGCTGCAGGCTATTACAGCGGGGATACGCACGTCCACTTCCTGTCCGCCCAAGGCGCCGCCAATGAGGCCCGGGCGGAGGGGCTAAACGTCGTCAACCTGTTGCAGAGCCAGTGGGGACACCTGTTTACGAATACAGAGGAGTTCACCGGCCGGCCACACGTGGCCCAGGACGGTAAGACGATCGTGTACGTCTCCCAGGAAAACCGGCAGCATATGCTGGGCCATATCAGCCTGCTCGGCTTGAAAACGCCGGTGATGCCCTGGGCCAGCGGCGGGCCTTCCGAGGGAGAGCTTGGCGGGGGGCTGGAAATCACGCTCAGCCACTGGGCCGACGCCGCGCATGCCCAGGGCGGAACGGTCATCCTGCCGCACATCCCCACGCCTAACGGCGAGCCGGCCGCTTTGATCGCCACGGGCCGGCTGGATGCGGTGGAGATGCTCGACTTTCTGGACTACGAGCACCGGGAGTACTACCGTTACCTGAACGCCGGTTACCGCCTCCCGTTGGTGGGGGGGACCGACAAGATGTCGTCCAACACCCCGGTGGGGCTTTACCGCACGTACGCCCATCTTGAAGAGGGCGAGGCCTTCAATTACGAGGCCTGGTGCCGGGCGCTCAGACAGGGGCGCACTTTTCTGAGCGGTGGTCCCCTGCTCTGGCTGACCGTGGAGGGTCAGGAACCTGGCTCAGAGATCACGATCAGCCGCGGGGCCACCCTGCAGGTGGAAGCGACCGCCCGTTCGATCTTTCCTCTGCATTGCCTTCAGATCATCGAGCAGGGGCGCGTGGTGGCTGAAGCTGTTTCCCCCGGCGGCAACCGCACGCTGAAGCTGGAGGAGCGCCTGAAATTCTCGGGTGACAGCTGGCTGGCCGCGCGCTGCGCTGGCCCAGGATACACAGCGCGCCCGCATCATGACGCCCGCCGTCGTGGGGTGATGGCCCACACTTCCCCTGTTTATCTCGTCTGTGAGGGGGGGAAAGGGCTGTATTCGGAGGAGACTTTTCGGTACATGCTTACCCTGATCTCCGGCAGTCTGGAATACATTCGCCAGCGCAGCCCGAGATATCCAGACGGCACGACGGCGCACTTCCACGGGCAACCAGATCACCTGGCCGAGTTGGAGCGCCCCTTTCTGGAAGCGATTAAGGCGCTCCATACCCGCATGCATGCGCATGGAATCGCACACTGATCCATGAAAGCTGCTGAGATCAGTGTCTACCTGCGTTCGCTCCGCACCGCTGGCCCCTATCCGGACCCGGACGTGGATACTTTTAAAGTCGGAGATCCGCAGACAGAGGTGAGCGGCATCGCCGTTGGATGGATGAGCTATACGTGGGCGCTGAAAAAGGCGCTTGAGTTGGGATGTAACCTGTTCGTCACCCACGAACCCACTTTCTACGACCATCTCGACGCGGACCAGGAGGTCTTCCGCCTTCCAGGGGTGCTCGCCAAACACGAATTCCTGACGGCCTCCGGCCTGGTCGTCCTGCGTTGCCATGACCTCTGGGACCTGATGCCAGAGATCGGCATCCCTGATTCCTGGGGCCGCTACCTCGACCTCGGCGAGCCTGTACGGACGGGCCGCTACCTGCGCGTTTATGCGCTCGAACAGCAAACTGCCTCGCAATTCGCAGCCTCCCTGGCCACACGCTTGGCACCGCTCGGCCAGCCGGGCGTCCAGTTGCTCGGGCCTGGCGAGGCGGGAATTGAGAGCGTCGCACTCGGCACCGGTGCGATCACACCGGTCGTCGAAATGTTGACCGACCTGGAGGCTGATGCCGTCATCGCGACCGATGACGGCATCGACTACTGGCGCGACGGCGCCCTGGCGATCGATCTGGGCATCCCGATCTTTGTCGTCAATCACCCAGTGAGCGAGCTAGCTGGGGTAGAGGCGCTCGCCCGACACCTGCGATCGAGATTCCCGGAGATTCCCGTGCATCATATTCCACAGAAATGCATGTACGATTTGATCCCGCCGGAGCCAGCCAGCTGAAAGCTGGAGAGGAGGAAGCCATGTAAGGATAACGCCGAGCGCCTTGCGGATATTGAGGATATGAGCTGCACCGGTGCAGACCTCCGATCCCTCACCTGTACATAGAAGAAGGAGAAAATGGCATGAAACGTATCGCTGTGATTAGCTTGGTTTTGATTAGTATCCTCGCCTTGCTGCTTGCCGGCTGCGCCACACCGGAACCGGCAGCCGAGTCTGCCGAGCCTACTGAAGCCCCTGCGGAGGAGACCGGCGGGCTTTCGGATGAACCCGTGACCCTGACCTTTTGGTGGGAGGGTGCTGCGGTGGGCAATCTCGAAGTCTTCCAGAAAAGCTTCGACCGCTTTACCGAGATGCACCCGAACGTCACCATTGAGGTCGTCGCCATCCCTTTTGAAGACATGCTGCGCACCTTTCCGCTCGCGCTGGACGCTGGCACTGGCCCGGACATCTCTATGTCGCTGCCGTTGGAGAGCACCACCTATCCTGCCGCCAAGGCCGGCCACCTGCTCGAGCTCACCGAGATCGGAGAAGCGCGCGGCTGGTGGGACAAATACGACATGAAGGCGATCGAATTCGATAACCGCGCCCTGGACGGGATCTACGGGGTGCCGTACGAATGGACAGCGGTCGGGGTATATTACAATACCGAGATCTTCGATGAGCTTGGCCTCGAGCCGCCTGCCACACTCGAGCAATTTGAGGCCGCGATGGAGAAGATCAAGCAAGCCGGGATTACCCCCGTCTCGGTCGGCGGCAAGGACGGCTGGCCGCTGGTGCACGTCTGGCAGTCCTTGGTGTTCACCAACGTCGCGTATGAGAAGCTGCGCGCCCTTGAAGACCGCGACCCGGCCTATACGTACGAGGACCCCGGCATAATTGAAGCGGCTTATAAGGTCCTGGATTGGTTCGAGGCTGGCTACCTAGACCCGAATCTGCTATCAACGAGTTTCACCGATGCCAACGACCTGTTCATTAGCGGTGAGGTGGCCATGAACATCGGCGGGACCTGGGTGCAGCAGGATTTCAGGAATGCGCCTTTTGAAGTCCGTTTCTTTGCCGTGCCCCCGATGCGAACCGATATCCCGCTACACCTCGGCGGTTTCAACCCGGCGAACGACATTGTAATCATCAAAGACAGCCCAAACGTGGAATGGGCGATCGAACTGCTTGATTTCCTGCTCAGCGAAGAAAATATGAAGCTGTGGTGGGAGAACGGCTTCCTGGTGCCCTACGTCTTTGACGAAGTTCCGCCGGGGAAGGATCAGCTGCAGGCCGATATCTACGGAATTATGCAGGCCAGCGGACCTGGACACTTCATCACCGTGTCGATGCCGGAAACCAACCAGCTGATCTGGGCTAACATGCAAGAGATCGTTGCACGGACCAAGACACCCGAAGATGCCTTTAAAGAGGTTCAGGAGAAGTTCCTGACGGAAGTCGAGCAATAAGATGCCTGGCCCGGTGGGAGCGAAACCGCTTTCGCCGGGCCAGGCTTTGTTTAAACCCGTATGCATCGAAAGAATAAACTCTCGCTGCAACCTTTCCTGTTTATCGCGCCGGCGCTCGCCTTTTACCTGGCCTTCTTCATCTGGCCTTACATGCAGCTGATCTGGCTGAGCCTGCTCGACTGGTCCGGTTATGGGGAACGCACCTATGTCGGGCTTCAGAATTATGCGCGTCTCATGGAGGACAAGCAGTTCTGGCTTTCCTTCCAGCACAATGTCACCTGGAGCTTGGCGGCGATTGTCATTCCTGTGATCCTCGGCTTCGTTCTGGCCATCCTGCTTTCGCGCACATCGATGCACGGCAAGGTCTTCTTCCGAGCGGTGTACTTCATGCCGCAAGTGATCTCCTCGATCTCGGTTGCCGTGGTCTGGGGTTGGATCTATAACCCGACCTTCGGCCTGTTGAACCAGAGCCTGGAATTTCTTGGGCTTGGTTTCTTTGCGCGCGGCTGGCTGGGGGATCAGGCTTTCGCCCTGCCAGCGCTCTTCCTCGGCTGGAGCTGGATTCACTATGGCTTTACGATGGTCATTTTCATCGCGGCTCTGGAAGGCATCGATGAAGTGTACTTCGAGGTGGCCAAGATCGATGGCGCCGGGTGGTGGCAGCAACTACGCTACGTGATCCTGCCGCTCATCCGCGGCCCGCTGGCGACCATTATCCTGGTGACGGCAATTTCCTCTTTTCAGGTATTTGACCTGATCTTTGCCCTGACCAACGGTGGACCGGGACGGGCTACGATCGTGCTGCCACTTTATATGCTCACCTCGGCTTTCACGTTCCATAAAATCGGCTACGGGGCGGCGATCGCCGTCATCTTGAGTGTTGTGGTCCTCGTGTTCTCCCTGATCTTGCTGCGGGTGCGCGGAAGCGTGAAGGATAGCAGTTATGCCTGATCAAGCTGTTGCTAGGGGGCGCCGTCTTTCCCGTCTTCGCTCGATGGGATACACGGCCCTGGGCGGGGTTTTATCGCTCTTCGTGTTCGTGCCTCTGTTTTTGGTCTTCGTGACCGCCTTGAAGGACCGCTTGCAGATCGCCCAGAACCCCCTTGGGTTGCCGGAGGTCTACCTCTGGCATAACTTCCTCCGCGCCTGGGAGGAAGGCAGCTTCGGCCTGTACTTCCGCAACAGCATCCTGATTACATTCCCAAGTGTTCTGGCTGTTGTCCTGCTGTCACTGCTGGCCGCCTATGCTTTTGCGCTTCTGAAGTTCCCTTTCAAGGAAATCTTGTTCATCTTCTTCCTGGCCGGTATGACGATCCCACTGGGTGTGCTGGCTATCCCACTCTTCTATGAAATGCTCGATTTGGGTTTGATTAACACACACTTGGCCCTGATTCTGCCCCAGATCGGCATCAGCATGCCGTTTGGCATCCTTTTGTTGCGCAGCTTCATTCAGGATTTGCCGCGCGAGATCATCGATGCCGGCCGGATCGACGGTTGCTCGAACTGGGTTTTATTGTGGCGGATCGTGATGCCCATCAGCCGCCCGGCTGTCTACTCCTTGGTGATCTTTATGTTCACCTGGAGCTGGAACGAGTTCCTGCTGGCAACCGTGCTGCTACAAACCGAGTCCGTACGCACCCTGCCGTTAGGGTTAAACTTTTTCAGGGGTCGCTATTCCTCCGATTTCCCGATGCTGATGGCCGGTGCGATAATCACCTTCATCCCGGTCGTCATCGTTTACGTCATCTTCCAGCGCCAGTTCATTAAAGGTATGATATCTGGCTCGCTGAGCGGAACGTAGCGAAGCATGCCAAGTGGGTGGACGATCGACAGAGAGGAACCATTTGATCATGCAACCTGCCCATGAGATCCCCTGGTGGAAGACTGGAGTGATTTACCAGATTTATCCCCGCAGCTTCTTGGACACGACTGGGAACGGCATCGGCGATCTGGAAGGGATCATCGCCCAGCTCGATTATCTGAACGACGGGACGCCCAAGTCTCTCGGGGTCGATGCGATCTGGATCAGTCCCTTCTACCCTTCTCCGATGGCGGATTTCGGCTATGACGTGAGCGACTACTGCGACGTTCACCCGGAACTCGGCAGCCTGGAAGTCTTTGACTGTCTTGTGGCGCAGGCACACAGGCGTGGTATCAAGGTGATCCTCGATTACGTCCCGAACCATACCTCCGATCAGCACCCCTGGTTTTTGGAGGCGCGCAGCTCGCGGGACAACCCGCGCCGGAACTGGTACATCTGGCGGGATCCTAAACCTGACGGGTCGTTACCCAATAACTGGGGCAGCGTCTTTGGCGGCCCGGCCTGGGAGTGGGATGAAGGGACCCAACAATATTATTTCCATCAGTTCCTGAAGGAGCAGCCGGACCTGAACTGGCGTAACCCGGAGGTCGTTAAGGCGATGAAAGGCGTCCTCGAGTTCTGGCTGGCGCGTGGGGTAGACGGCTTCCGCATGGACGTTGTCGGGATGATCTTCAAGCACCCGGAGATGCTGGACCAACCGGAAGACCCGAATGCGAGGCCTGACCTGCGGCCGAATGATATATACGCCCGGCAGCTGCACATCTACGATCAAGACCAGGATGAAGCGTATGAGATGGCACGCGAATTCAACCGACTGGTGAAGCCTTACGGCGAGATCTGCCTGATCGGCGAGATCCAGTGGAATGGGACAGAGCGCTGGCTGCGCTATTATGGTCTGGACGGAGATGGCTTCCACCTGCCGATGAACCTACAGTTTATGCACTTACCTTGGAAGGCGGAGACGATTAAAGCGGCGATTCTGGAGCTCGAAAACCTGCTGCCGGAACATGCCTGGCCGAGCTACGTGCTTGGGAACCATGATGAGATCCGGCTAGCCACGCGCTATGGGCAGGAGTACACCGGGCTGGCAGCCATGCTGCTGCTGACCTTGCGTGGCACTCCGATCCTCTACTATGGAGATGAGATTGGGCTTGAGAATGGAGTAATTGACAGGGACAGGATCCTCGACCCCTGGGGGATTATTGTCGGGCCGGAGTTCAACCGGGATGTCTGTCGTACGCCAATGCAATGGAACGTCTCTCGTCATGCTGGGTTCTCGACGGCCGAACCCTGGCTGCCTGTTTCGGGGGATGCGGCTGTGCGCAACGTTGAGCGGCAGCGGGCTGAGCCGAACTCCCTGTTCTGCCTCTATCGAGACCTGCTTTGGTTCCGGCGTGAGAGCGCCGCGCTGCAACGCGGCAGCCTCCACGTCCTGGACGGCCCACCGGATTGCCTCGTTTATGAACGTAGGGAGGGGGAGGAAAGGCAGTGGATTGCGCTGAATTTTGGCGACCGAACGGCCGAAGTGGCGTTTGCCGGAGAGGGGCGTCTGGTACGTTCGACAGTCGATCCCGGGCGCCACGGTGTAGTGACGGGTAGTGTGCTGCTGGCGCCCTACGAGGGCGTGATTGTTGAGGGTGTGGGGCTGCACGCTTAGATTAAGGGCGGCCCGGGCCCGCAGTGCGTCAGGCCCCCCTCGCGGGCCGCCCCGCCGCCCCTCAATGCCCCGCGTTGTTGAGGTGCTT
>CAYQDF010000128.1:0-8535 GCA_964416175.1 uncultured Anaerolineaceae bacterium | reverse complement strand
CATTTTTGATCCGGTTTTCCGAAGTTGAGGGCGACTTTCTCGACAGCTGTGGAGATCAACAATAGATCGGCGCCGACGAGCCGGGCGAGGAGGCTGCTCGCATAATCTTTGTCGATCACCGCGGCTGTGCCAACGTACTGCCTGTTCCCCAGGTCGACAACCGGGATGCCGCCTCCGCCGACCGCGATCACGACTGCCCCGGTTGCAATTAAGGTTTTGATTGCGGATAGCTCGACGACTTCCTTTGGGAGCGGTGACGGGACGACCCGCCGCCACCCTCGTCCCGCGTCTTCAACGACCGTCCATCCCATTTCGCTCGCCCTCCATCTGGCTTCCGCCTCGTCCATAAAACCCCCGATGGGCTTGCTCGGATTCTTGAATGCAGGATCTTCACGATCAACAACCACCTGAGTGATCACTGTTGCAACCGGCTTGTGGATCCCCCGCAGGGCAAGCTCGTTCTGGAGTGTCTGTTGCAACGCGTAACCGATTGCTCCCTGGGTGTCAGCCCCACACACGTCGAGGGGCACTTCATGGAGCCCCTCGACCTTGTGGGCGATCTCTGATCGCCGCAGGATGAAGCCCACCTGAGGCCCGTTGCCATGCCCGATGACGACCTCCCAACCAGCTTCGATCATATCTGCAATGTGATAGGTGGTCTCTTTGATTGCCTGGTACTGGTCTTCCACCGTCTGGTGATTCTTATCTTTGATCAAGGAATTGCCGCCGATAGCGACGACCGCAATTTTTTGTTCTGACATGACAACTCCTCATGCAGGGAATGTGATGGTCCCTCTATCTCATCGTTAGCGCCATCACGGCTTTCTGGACGTGCAGGCGGTTCTCAGCCTCGTCGTACACGACGGAATTTGGCCCATCCATGACCCCATCCGTAACCTCGATGTTCCTGTCGGCGGGGAGAGGGTGCATGTAGATGGCGTCTGGCTTAGCCAATCCCATCTTGCGCTCGTCCGTGATCCAGTGCGCGTATTTCTTGATAATGCGCGCCCCTTCTTCTGGATCTGGAGTATGGACCATCGCTCCCCATGACTTGGCGTAGACGATGTCTGCATCCTTAAATGCTTTTTCCATATCGTCCATCACCTCGAATCCTGTGCCAAACTTCCTGGCTTGCTCGTGCGCTTGATCCATGATCTCTGGCATCAGTTTGAACTCCGGGGGGTGCGCGAGGACAACATCCAGCCCGAAGCGCGGCATCTGCAAGACCAGGCTCTGCGGCACTGACATGGGTTTCTGATACGAGGCGGCGTAAGCCCACGAGACGACCATCTTCTTTCGCCGGAGGTCCCGCCCTTTCTTTTCGAGGATCGTCATCAAGTCGGCCAATATCTGGAACGGATGGTAGATATCGCACTGCATGTTCAAGACTGGCACTCTCGCAGCTTCAGCCACCGCGTCGAGGTAACCGTTCCCCACCCCCCAGTCCACGTGCCGGATAGCAATGCCATCGAAGTACCGCCCGAAAATCTCTCCGATTTCCTTCGGCGTATCGCCGTGAGCGATCTGGGTGGTTTTCGATTCGATAAATGCTGCATGTCCACCGAGCTGCGCCATTCCGGCCTCGAAGGAACCCCGCGTGCGGGTGCTGGAGAAGAAAAATAGCATTGCCAGCACCTTGTCACGCAGGTAAGGGTGAGGTTCACCGAGCGCGCGTTTGCGTTTGAGATCGAAGGCTACCTCCAGGACAGTCTCGACCTCCTCCTTGCTGAAATCGAGGTCCCCAATCAGGTCTCGTCTTCTGAGATCAGTCTGCATCGTTAATCTCCTGTCGCGTTATCGGGTTGTTTCAGCATCACTCCATCGCTCCCAGCACCAAGGCCAAAAGCGCCATGCGCATGACCACGCCGTTGAACGCTTCCTGCCAGTAACGGGACCAGCGGGTGATGTCCACATCGACCGGAATTTCGTCCATGCGCGGCAGGGAATGAAGCAGGATGGCATCAGGTTTGGCCTTCGTTGCGAGCAGTTCGCGGGTGATCTTGTAGTTGGCTGGCGTTAAGCCCACTTCCGCGCCGCGTTCGTCGCGAGCCTTTGTATAATCTGGCTGGACGACGGGTTCAACCAGGATCACGTCCGCTTTGGCGATCACCTGCTCTACATGTTCAGCCTCGGAAAAATCCAGGCTGTACTGGCGGAGCTCTGCTTTGAATTCTTCAGTCAGCGCCATTTCCGGAGGAGAGACGAAGGTGATGGGGCAGTTGAACTGGGTCAGCGCATAACCGAGGGAGTGCATTGTGCGCATGCGCATGTCTCCCACCGCCAACCAGGTAAGCCCATCGATCCGGCCCTTCTCTCTCAGGACCGTATAGAGGTCGGTCAGGATCTGCGTGGGATGTTCACCCCAACCATCTCCGCCGTTGATCACCGGGATGCTTGCCCAGCGCGCCGCTTCGTGGGGTGCCCCCTGTTGAAAGTGGCGCATGACGATGACATCCCCGTAGAATTCCAACATTTTGACCGTATCTTTGATCGACTCCTGGTAGAAATCGCCTGCCCGGGTCATTTTTGGGTCAGCAAACCCGCACACATGCCCGCCCAGGC
Source organism: uncultured Anaerolineaceae bacterium (assembly GCA_964416175.1). Taxonomy (GTDB): domain Bacteria; phylum Chloroflexota; class Anaerolineae; order Anaerolineales; family UBA4823; genus CAYQDF01. The sequence goes on along the minus strand of CAYQDF010000128.1, from coordinate 5,973 downwards.
GGTGCATGGCAGCCTCGTGTGCCAGCCGCGTTCGAGTTGACGGCTGGTAGAACGCCGTCACCAGGGTCTTGTCCCGCAGCAGATCACTGTTCCGCCTGTTCCTGGCGATCGGCTCCAATTGTTCGGCGATCTCGAAAATACGGAAGAACTCGTTCCGCTCGAAATCTCTGAGGGATAGAATGTCTCTACCGAGAAAACTGCGCATTTTGTTTAATCTCCTTGGATAGATTTATGTTGGTTTTGTTCCTCAAGCCAGGTGCCGGACCACGTGAAATCGAAAGGAACCCGGCAAGAAATAACTCAGCGAATAATCGATCACCCTCCCCTCCACCGAAAACAGTCGCGATTTGAATAAGAGCAGGGCATCTCCGCGTTGGATGTTCATGGCACGGGCGACCTCGGAAGCTGCCGCCACAGCCGCGATTTCGCAGAACGAATTGACTGGCTGCACATCGCCGCGATGGAGCAGGAGATCCAACACCGAACCGCTGAAGCCGGCTTCGACATCCTTCATGGAAAATAAATCCGTCGGCAGTACATCCACCAGGTATGCCACGGGGTGTTTCTCGGCCAGTATCACCCGGGAAACCTCGGTGACGGCAGCCTCCTCGTCCAGCTCCAGGATCGCTCTTTCCGCCTCATCGGCTTGGCGTTGATCAATTTTCAATTCACCCGGTGTGACATGCATGCCGGTGCGGCGGGCAAGCGTCTCGATGCTCTCAAGTACTTCTAATCCGCTGTCCAGGATATGCTTGGGGCGGACGACGAATGTCCCTACGCCCTGTCGCCGCCGGATCAACCCTTGGGTTTCAAATGTCCGCATGGCTTCGCGTAAGGTCGCCCGCGAAACGCCGAGCTGGCGGGCAAGCTTCGGCTCGGTGGGCAGCCGACCACCTGTGTCTGTCCCTTCGATCACCCGGGCGAGTTCCGCATGCAGGCGCTGAGAGAGTGGAACCCGATCAGTTGGTTTTTCGACCATTAATCCTCCTGGAAGAGACTGTCTTCAATCTGCTACTCAAGAACAGGGATGATTTCGAATCGGTTCACATCCACCAGGCCGAGGTCGGAAAGCCGGAGTTCCGGGATCACCACCAGCGCCAGCAGACTCAACTGCATATTTGGATTGTTGAGCTGGCAGCCGCAAGCCCTGAATCCTTCCAGGACTGTTGCAGCCTTCCTGGCTACTTCCTCCACTCTTTCATCCGACATCAGCCCCGCGATGGGGAGCTCCACCAGTCCGACGATCTCACCGCCGCGTACCACGACCTGGCCGCCGCCAACTTCTGCCAATGTGTTGGCAGCCAGCGCCATGTCAGTCTCATCCGTTCCGACGACGATCATGTGGTGGCTGTCGTGAGCCACCGTGCTTCCCACAGCGCAGGGAGTCTTGAAACCGAACCCATGGACCAGGCCAATCTGCACCTCGCCGGTCCCTCGATGCCTTTCCACCAGGGCGATCTTGGCGATATCCCGGCTCATATCGGTCTGAACTTCGCCATCTTCGGCAGGGAGGCTCATCCGCAGGTGGCGGGTCGGCGCCTGGTTTTCGACCACGCCGATCACGTTCGCCGTCACTGTAGAGGAGAGAGCTCCACCTGAAGACGGAAGCGCCAGCCTGAAATCTACGGCGGTCAGCTTCCTGCCAAGGTTCACAGAGGCCTTCACCCAGCCTGGATATTCATAATGGGGCAAATCCACCAGGCGGCGCCCCTCCCTGGCCAGCAGTTGCCCTTTAGCGAATACCAGGTCGATGGCAAAAGCTGCCAGATCGCTGATGACCAGGATATCGGCAAACCGTCCCGGGGCGATCAGGCCGACTTCCCGCGAGACCCCAAAGTGCTCCGCGGTGTTGATCGTCGCCAATTGGATCGCAGTGATTGGGGAGACACCCCGGGCGATCGCCCGCCGGACTGCTCGGTTGACATGGCCTTCCCGGACCAGAGTCTCGGAATGGCAATCATCCGTACACAGGATAAACCTCCGGGGATCGAGCCGCTGCTCCGTCACAGCGCGTATCTGGTCGTCGACATCATGCCAGGCAGAACCCAGCCTGAGCATTGCCCTCATCCCCTGGCGGACCCGGGCGACCGCATCCTCCAGCCGGGTGCCTTCGTGGTCATCCTCGGCGCCCCCCGCGGCATACCCGTGGAACGGGATACCCAGATCTGGGGAGGCATAGTGACCGCCGATCACCTTGCCTGCCTGGCGGGTCTCCCCCATTTCCGCAAGCATCAATGCGTCACCTGAGATTACGCCTGGATAGTTCATCATCTCTCCCAACCCGATGATCCCGTCCCAACTCATTGCTTCGGCAACGTCGTGCGGCGTAATGCTGCCCCCGGGTCTCTCCAGCCCAGGGGCGGATGGGACACAGGCAGGCACCTGAACCCAGACGTGGATGGGTTGGACAGCCGCCTCGTCGACCATCAGACGGACCCCCCGCAGCCCGAACACGTTCGCGATCTCGTGGGGATCGATAAACATGCCGGTCGTGCCGTGGGGGATGACTGCCCTGACAAACTCCGTCACGGTCAGCATTCCTGACTCGACGTGCATGTGTCCATCCAGCAGTCCGGGGACCAGGTATCGCCCGGCAGCTTCAACGATCTCAGACCCACTGCCGATGGCATGGCTGGCGTCTGGCCCAACGTAAGCGATCCGCCCAGATTTTACAGCCACATCCGTATCCGGCACGATTTCGCCGCTTTGGACGCACACCCACAGCCCATCACGAATGACCAAGTCCGCCGGCAGGCGTCCCATGGCGACATCGACGAGTTCGCGGCTGATTTCAGAATAAGATCGCACTGTCATGGTCCTTCCTCCTGTTCCTTCGACCTTGATCGCCTGTTCCTTATCCGCCGCCAGACAGCAGTTCCTGCGCCACCCGGTTGTGTTCCTCGACCAGGCGAGGCAGATCGAGGGTGACCAGCTGCCCTTCCCTGACCACGAACTTCCCGCCAACAACGGTATGATCCACATTGACCGGAGAACAAAAAAGTAGAGCAGCCACCGGATCGTGGAGCGCGCCAGCGTATTCGAGCCGGTTGAGGTTCACCGCAAAGAAATCCGCGCACTTCCCCGCCTCGAGGGAGCCAATGTCCTGCCTCCGCAGGACTGCCGCGCCGCCCCGCGTTCCCATTTCGAGAGCCTGGCGCGCTGTCATCAAGGCCGGTGCCTGATCCCCGGAGAGTGAGGCGCCTTCCAGGCCCGCTTTCAACCGGGCAGCCAGCATGGCCTGCCGGGCTTCCGCCAGCATATGAGAACTGTCATTGCTCGCAGAACCGTCGACTCCCAGGCCAACGCGCACATCTGCCTTGAGCATAGCCGACACAGGCGCAATCCCGGAAGCCAGGCGCATGTTCGACGTAGGGCAATGGGCCACACCGCAACCGGTTCTGGCATACAGCTCAACTTCCTTCTGGTCCACGTGAACCGAGTGGGCGAACCAGACATCCTCGCCGGTCCAGTTCAGGTGGTCCATATATTCGACTGGCCGGTAACCAAATTTCTCCAGGCAGAATTCTTCCTCATCCTGGGTTTCCGCCAGATGGGTGTGTAGGGATATCCCGTAGCTGCGGGCCAGTGCAGCGCTTTCCCGCATCAAGTCTGGGGTAACGCTGAATGGGGAACAGGGTGCCAGGACGATTTGCGTCATCGCCCCGGGATTCGGATCGTGGTAGCTCTCGATCAATCGCTGTGAATCTTCGAGGATCCTGGTCTCCTCCTCGACCACACTGTCCGGCGGCAGCCCTCCCTGGCTTTCGCCCAAACTCATCGAGCCTCTCGAGGCGTGCAGGCGGAGCCCGACCTCGCGAGCAGCCTGGATCTCATCGTCCAGGCGAGCGCCGTTCGGGAAGAGATACAGGTGGTCGGATGCGGTCGTGCAGCCCGACAACGCCAGCTCGGCAAGCGCGGTCTTCGTCGAAAGGCGGATCGCCTCTGGAGTGAGGCGAGCCCAGATCGGATAAAGGGTTTTCAACCAGTTAAAAAGATTTGCATTTTGAGCCTCAGGAACCACACGCGTCAATGACTGGTAGAAATGGTGGTGAGTGTTGATAAGGCCAGGGAATACGACATGACCGGTCCAGTCGTAGACCTCATCCGCTTCGCCGGGCAGATCCTCTGTTCGACCAACCTGCTCGATGATCCCATGCCGAATAAAAAGACCACCGTCGGTAATCTCCCGGCGCTGGTCATCCATCGTCACAACACAGGCTGCGTGTCGGAAAAGCAAAGTTGCCATCGATAGCATCCTTATGATTCTACATTATCTGCCTTCAAGTTGTCTGACAATCGTAGTTTACCCCAATGCAGAGATTCTGTCAATTGTCTGACAATTAACCGATCCTGGATATTAACGCACGGATGGTTTTTGACAGACCAGGGGGCAAATGGATGAAACAAAACTTGCAGTTCATCGTTAATAGAATCATCAGGTTTTGAGAAAACAGCAGCAATGCGGCTTCTGGAGCGGAACAACCCAGAGATCTCTACTCAGAATACCCGAAAAACAGCTCGCAGCCTGATTTATAAAGTATAATCACCTCATTCGGCTGGGATATACCGTCATAGAAAGCATTCGTTGAGTTGATCCCGGACAATACCAAAGCTGCCGTCCGCTTTTTTGAATGGACTGAAAGGAGGGGACTAAACGCAATCGTATCCAGGGAGTTCATTTACATCCTCTGCACACGTAACCTGCACTGACTCTCATCGAAACAAAGCACACTACTTTTTGATCATTAACTTCCAATTGAGGAGAATGTCATGAAACAGAAATCTGTTCGTGTATTAAAATTTTTGACTGTCTTCCTTCTGCTTGCGATATTTCTGCTCGGAGCAGCTGGCGATCGGGGAGGGGTTATCGCAGCATCTCCCGCCTCCATCCAGGGAGCGGAAGCGCAGGAAGGTAACATTTCTGTGAGATCGGATGGATCTGGAGCAACCTGGAAAGCGGCGACAAAGCCCTGGACAAAGGAAAGAATGCTGGCGGCGAAACCCGCCGACCTGGTAGGAGTTTCGGGTGAATTCAATGTTACTTTGCAAGGTGCAACTCCAGACACGCAGATGGGCGCAGTTCCCAGCGCACTTCCGGGGAATGCGAAGCCCACTGTGACCACGTTGGAAGAGATGGACCTGGTTTCCTTCGCCTCACCGCTTGGCTACAGCTACCCTGCACCCTTCTCACGATGGACGCATAGTCTCTCCTATAAAAAGTTCCCATATTCCACCGCGGGGGTCCTGTTCTTCTCGATGTACGGAGGCGATTATCGCTGCTCAGCGTCCTCGATCGGCAACTACGCGGTCTGGACAGCCGGCCATTGTGTCCACGCCGGGGATGGGCAGTTCGCCGGCTGGGCGTACGATGTTGTTTTTATTCCCGGCTACAACAATGGGAGTGCCCCGTTCGGGGTCTGGACTGCGGCAAACCTGTGGACCAATACGAACTGGTTAAACAACAGCGATCTGCGCTACGACCTTGGCGGAGCGGTCCTCAACACCAATGGAGCCGGCCAGAAGATCAGCTTCGTTGTTGGGAACCTGGGCTTCATGTACGGCGCATCGGTCCAGCAGCATTGGATCGACTTCGGTTGGCCTGCCGAACCTCCCTTCGGCGGGAAATACCTGAACATCTGCGCTGCATCCTACGCCTACAGCGACGGGAATTTCGCCTCTCCTCAACCGGTCGGGATTGGCTGTGACATGACCGGCGGATCGAGCGGTGGTCCGTGGATCCAGGGCTTCTCTTATGGTGCTGGCCCGACGAACTATCTGAACGGTCACAACTCCTACCGCTATATCTCTCCGAACCATCCGCTGGAGATGTTCTCGCCTTATTTCGGAACCGCTGCGAACAGCCTTCGGAACGCCTTGATTGGTGACGCACCATAAGATTTCCCTTAAACGCTCCAATTAAATTCAGGATTTCCAGAAGCCCTCCAGCGAGGGCTTCTGCTGTTAAACCAACAT
>CAYQDF010000127.1:0-8557 GCA_964416175.1 uncultured Anaerolineaceae bacterium | reverse complement strand
TCCGGACGACAGCCCCCTGATCCTGACGGGCAGCTCGGCGCCGAACGTCATCGATCCGGTTACCGGGTACGAACGGCGCGCCCGTTCCGACGACCTCGCCCGTATCGCTCACCTGGTCAACGAACTGCCTGGATACGACGTGTTCTCGATCTCCACCCTGGCGGACGACGCCCCATCCGGACAGTTCAGCCTTTCCCGTTTTTATCCTTCGATCAAGAACACCGTCAAGCCCGTCCGCGCCAACACGCCTCCCAACGAGGCGGAGGACATGCTGCGCCTTGTCTACCTGGTCGCCGGGAGCGAGGCGGCATTCCGCGACCACCCCTTTGTCACTTTCCACTACTGCCCGGTCGTCTCACCCCTCACCATGGATTTCGATTCGACCGAGGACCTGATCCTCTTCCACGAGAAGCGGATCCCCAGCTACTTTTCGATCGTCCCCAATGCCGGATTGACCTCGCCCCTCACCCTGGCTGGGACCCTTGCCCAGTGCAACGCGGAGTTCCTCGCCGCCGGAGTCCTGTGCCAGATGGTATGGCCGGAGAGCGAGCTGGTCTACAACACTCTGCCGACCGTGGCGGATATGCGAACGGGCGCCTATTCTCCTGGCGCCATAGAGACAGGCCTCCTGCACATGGGCTGCGCGCAGATGGCGCGCTTCTATAACGTTCCCGCCGGAGGGTACATCGGCCTGACCAACTCCAAGGTCAACGACGCCCAGTCCGGTTACGAAACGGGGATGTCCGTTGTTGCCGGGTATCTCGGCGGGGTGCACATCTTCAACATGGCCGGGCTCCTGGACTCCCTGATGGCGTTCGATTACGCCAAGGCGGTGATCGACAACGAGATCGCCATGATGCTCAAGCGCATCCGCCAGGGCTTCGAGTTCACCGAAGAGAACCTGGCCCTCGATTTGATTGCCGAGGTTGGCCCCGGCGGCATGTTCGCTGCCACGGAGCACACGCTGGAGCGCATGCGGACCACCATGTACCTGGCCGACGTCGCGGACCGCGATCCGCGCCAGCTGTGGATGGAACGCGGCGCCCTCGATTCCCAGGCGCGGGCCTTGAATATCGCCCGAGAGATCCTGACCCGCGACAACCCGGCTGCTTTCTCGCCGGAGGTTGACGCGCGCATCCGGGCGGCCTTCCCAGGCATGGTGCCTGGCGATTCGGTCCCGCCTGAAGGCTGGCGGCGCGCCGCCCGACAGGCTGGCGGCGAGGGAGAGGACGGGCGCGACGCGCGCCGCCGCCGCCGGCACCTGCGGGTCGCTGCCGGATGACCAGAGAATTATGATAGACTTTGACCCTATATGGCTGGCTTTCCAGCAGGCGGATTTCTATATCCGCCGCCGGGAATGAAAACCAGGCCTGTCACGGAACAAGGACCCGTATGCGAGACTTGACTCAGCCCTCTTCGGACACCTGCCAGATCGCCCTGATGCCCTCTGGGCGGAAGGGCGCAGTCCCGCACGGCGCTAACTTGCTCAAGGTCGCTGCGCAGCTGGGCGTCGAGCTGGAGTCGATCTGCGGCGGCCGGCAGACCTGCGGGAAATGCCAGGTCATCGTCGAAGAAGGCCGTTTTCCCAAACACGGGATCACCTCCCGTAGCGACCACCTCACCCCTCCCACTGCGGAAGAGGAATCTTACTTTGCAGAACACGGCGTCACCGGGCGCCGTCTGGCCTGCGCCGCCCGGCTCTTGGGGGATGTGCTCATCACCGTCCCCGAGGAGAGCCAGGCGCGCAAACAGATCATCGCCAAAGCCGCCACCGAGCGCCTCATCGAAGTCGCTCCCGCCGTGCGCCAGGTCTATGTTGAGGTCACGCCCCCCGACCTGGGCGATGCCCGCGGCGACTGGGAGCGCCTGTCCGAAGCATTGCAAGAACAATGGGGCTTTGAACACCTCTCAATCGCCAGCAAGGCGCTCCCATCCCTCCAGCCCGCCCTGCGGGCGGGGGATTTCGCCGTCACTGTCAGCCTGTGGCAGGAACGGGAAGTGCTGCGCGTCCAGCCGGGTTATCAGGAAGGCGCTTTCGGGCTGGCAGTCGACGTCGGGTCGACCACCGTCGTCGCGCACCTGTGCGATCTGCGCACCGGAGCGGTCCTGGCGACGGAAGCCGCCATGAACCCCCAGGTGCGTTACGGCGAGGATCTCATGAGCCGGGTCAGCTACGCCAACCTGGAACCCCAGGGGCTGGCGCGGTTGAATCGGGCCATCGTCCTCACCCTGAACGACCTGGCTGAAAAAGCCGTCTCCTCTGCCGGCATCAGCCTGGATGATGTCCTGGACATGGTCGTCGTCGGCAACTCGGTGATGCACCACATCCTGCTGGGGATTCATCCGCGCGAGCTGGGCCAGGCTCCTTTCGCCCTGGCTGTGGACTCTCCCCTCGACCTGAGAGCTATCGACCTGGGGCTGAATCTGAACCCGGCTGCCCGCCTGCACGTCCTGCCCCTTGTGGCCGGCCACGTCGGCGCCGACAACGTCGCCGTGATGCTGGCAGAAGCCCCCCAGGAGCAGGACGAGATCACGCTCGTCGTCGACATCGGCACCAACGCGGAGATCATCCTCGGGAACCGCGCGCGGCTGCTGGTCGCCTCCAGCCCCACCGGCCCGGCTTTCGAAGGCGCGCAGATCACCCACGGGCAGCGTGCCGCGCCGGGAGCGATCGAGCGCGTGCGGATCGATCCCCTCACCCTGGAGCCCAGCTTGCGCGTCATCGGCCACGATGCGTGGATCGAGCCGGCGGCACGGGATCACCTTCCACCGGCTGCCAGGCCGACCGGGATCTGCGGCAGCGGCATTATCGAGGGGATCGTGGAGCTCTTCCTGGCCGGGATTATCGACGCCAGGGGACGGTTCGATCCCGCGGCTGCCGGGCGTTCCGACCGGGTCCAGTACCGGGGGCGGACCGGCGAGTATGTCCTGGCGGATGCCGGGCTGACCGCCACCGGCAAGCCGATCATAATCACCCAAAACGACGTGCGCGCGGTCCAGCTTGCCAAGGCAGCGCTCTACGCCGGGACCCGGCTGCTCATGTCGCGCCTCGGCGTGGACCATGTCGACCGCGTGATCCTGGCCGGCGCCTTCGGCACTTACATCAACCCCCTCCACGCCATGTTGTTAGGGCTGATCCCCGACACAGAACTGGATCGTGTGACCGCCGTCGGCAACGCGGCGGGAGACGGGGCGCGCATCGCCCTGCTCAATCGGGAGATGCGCCTCAAAGCGGCTCATCTGGCGCGCTGGGTGACGCACGTGTCCACCCCTCTGGAGTCCTCCTTCCAGGACGAATTCGTCGCCGCCCTCGACCTGCCGCACGTCAGGGATCCGTTCCCGCATGTCCAGGAGTATCTCCCCAAAAGCCGCGAGGCGCCTTCCCGCCAAAAGCGTAGCCGGATCCGCCAGAAATATACATCTTTACGGTAAACTCTGGGTCAGCGCCTCGCGCGCCAGCCCTGCATAGCGAAACAACATCAAAACTTGGAGCGTTAAAGAATGAGCAACGAAATCGATATCACCCAACTGGAAACCCCGGAACTGCTCGAGCTGATCCAGGATGACCTGTACGATGGCCTGGCCGAGGAGGTCGTTGAAAGCGTTAAAGAACTGCTCAACCGGAAAATGACCCCTTACGACATCCTCACCCAGGGTTTGGTCGCTGGCATGGAAGTCGTCGGAGTGGATTTCCGCGATGGCATTCTCTTCGTCCCGGAAGTGCTGATGGCCGCCAAAGCGATGAAAGCCGGCATGGAAATCCTCCGCCCCTTGCTGGCCGAGACCGGCGCGCCGCAGATCGGCACAATGGTGATCGGAACCGTCAAGGGTGACATTCACGACATTGGGAAGAATCTGGTGGCGATGATGATGGAAGGTGCTGGCTTCAATGTGATCAACCTGGGCATCAACGTCGACGCCGACGCTTTTCTGAATGCGATCGGCGAGCACAACCCTGATATCCTCGGGATGAGTGCGCTGCTGACCACGACCATGCCTTATATGGGCGTGGTCATTAAGACCCTCCAGGAGCAGAACATCCGGGACCGGGTGATCGTCCTTGTCGGCGGCGCGCCGCTCAACGACGCCTTCGCCGAGGAGATCGGCGCGGACGCCTACTGCCGGGATGCAGCCGTCGCTGTCGAGACTGCCAAGAAGCTGCTTGCCATCAAGCGCGGAGAGATGGCATAGGAGAATGCATGACCACCATACAAGCGTTGCTCGAAGAATCGCCTTACGTCCTGGCGGACGGCGCGATGGGCACTATGCTCTTCGCAGCGGGGCTGAGCCATGGAGACCCTCCCGAGCAGTGGAATCTCTTGCACCCCGACCGGGTGGCTGCCGTGCATTCCGCTTACCTCGAATCCGGCGCGCGGATCCTGCTCACCAACACATTCGGTGGGAACCGCTTCCGCCTGGGTCTCCACCGCCTGGACGGCCAGGTGTGTGAGCTCAACCGGGCTGCTGCGGAACTGCTGCGGGAGGTCGTCGGGAAGAACGGCGCGGGCGTCCTCGTCGCAGGCGATATCGGGCCGTCCGGCCAGGTGCTCGAACCTTACGGGGAGCTCACCATGGAGGAGGCTCGCCAGGGCTTCGCCGAGCAGGCCAGCGCCTTGATCGAAGGCGGGGTAGATCTGATCTGGATCGAAACCATGGCTGACCTGAAGGAGGTCCAGGCCGCTGTGGAAGGCGCCCGGCAGGTATCCAGGGACATCCCTGTCGTCACGACTATGACTTTCGACACCCATGGGCGCACCATGATGGGGGTCACACCAGAGAAAGCGGTTGCCGAGCTCAGCCAGCTGGGACCGGTTGCCCTGGGAGGCAATTGCGGCAACGGGCCGGAGGAGATCCTCGCCGTGATTGAAAAAATGCACGCGGTCGCGCCCGAAGCCACCCTGGTTGCCAAGGCAAACGCCGGCATCCCGGAGCTGGTTGGTGGTCGTACCGTCTACCGCGCCACCCCGGAAGATATGGCGGCCTACGCCTTGAAAGCTTATCGGGCTGGGGCGCGGATCATCGGGGCGTGCTGCGGCAGCACCCCGGCCCACCTCCAGGCGATCGCCGCGGCGCTCGCTGCTGAGAATTGACGATGGCTGACACGGCTCTGATCGTCTGCGGCGCTCTGGCACGCGAAGTGCTGGCTTTGAAAGTGAAGCATCATTGGGACGTGGATGTCCTGGCGGTGCCTTCCCTGCTGCACAACCAGCCAGGCCGGATCCCGGAGGCGGTCTTGCGGCGCATCCGGGAAGCTCGCCAGGACCACGAACGCATCTTTGTGGTCTACGGCGACTGCGGCACCGGCGGCCAGCTCGATGACCTGCTCGAAAAAGAAGGCGTGCGGCGGATCGCCGGCCCGCACTGCTACGAGATGTACGCGGATGGGCAGTTCGAAAACCTCATGGAGGAAGCTCCCGGCACTTTCTTCTTGACCGATTACCTGCTCGGATCCTTCGACCACCTGGTCCTGGAGGGGTTGGGACTGGACCGCCGCCCGGAGCTGCGCCAGGAATATTTCAAGAACTACACCCGCGTGGTGTACCTAGCTCAGCGCCAGGACAGCGCCCTCCGGGAGCGGGCACGATGGGCAGCAGACTCCTTGGGTCTGCCCCTCGAGATCCGGCAGACCGGGTACGGCTACCTGGAAACCCGCTTGAAGGAGCTGATCGAGTCATGAGCACGCTGTACCAGATCGTCTACTGGCGAGACATCCCGGCGCAGATCAAGGTGCGTTCTGGCAGCGCGCGCATCGCCCGGTCTCTTTCCTCGCGCTTCCAGGAAGCCATCGATGAGGCCGCCATGTTCGCCCGCGCGACCAGCACCGACGCTTACCTGGAAGACTGGCGCACCTCGGAGTGGAAGCCCTGTCTGGATGACCCCGAGGAGGCTGCCGAAATCCTGGTCAACGACCTGGAATCCGCATACCCGCCGGAACGTCTGGCTGCGCTGAAAGAGAACAAAGGGTTCGAATAGAGTGGAAGCTGCTCATTCTTAACCGCAGGTGTACTTATCGATGCGCCGTTTACTGGTATCTCCTCGCCTGCTCGAGCAGGTTTATACCGCCATTTACCGGTTGTTAAGGCCTTTCCGGCGCTGGATGAAGCCCGCCAGCTGGATCGAAAACGTTTTTATAACTGTTGAAAAGGTCAGCAAAAGCGCCCTGTTCGACTGCCGGATGTGCGGGCAGTGCATCTTGCACAGCACCGGGATGACCTGCCCGATGACCTGTCCAAAAAACCTGCGCAATGGGCCGTGCGGAGGCGTCCGCCCGGATGGGCGCTGCGAAGTCCGCCCGGAGATGACCTGCGTTTGGCTCCTGGCCTGGGAGCGGTCTAAGCATATGCCCCGCTTCGGCAGCGACATCCTGCTCGTACAGGCGCCGCACAACCACAAACTGCAGAACACTTCGGCATGGATCAACGAGCTGAACCGGAAAGAAGACATGCTTCCACGCGGCTGGTAGGGATGAAATCCGGCTCCCGCCTGGAGCGCGTCCTGCGCTCAGGCCGGTTCGCCGTCACCGCCGAGCTCAACCCGCCGGACAGCGCTGACCCCCAGGCAGTCTACGACCGGGCGCTGGTGCTGGCAGAGGTGTGCGACGCCATCAACGCCACCGATGCCTCCGGCGCCAATGTCCACATGTCCAGCGTCGGCATGTGCGCCCTGCTTACCCGCGCCGGCTACGAGCCGATCATGCAGGTCTCCTGCCGCGATCGCAACCGCATCGCCATCCAGGGGGATCTGCTCGGTGCAGCAGCCATGGGGGTCAGGAACGTGCTCTGCCTGACCGGCGATGGCGTCCAGGCTGGCGATCAGCCCGAAGCGAAGCCCGTCTTCGACCTGGACTCGATCAGCCTCCTGCGCACAGCCCGCATCCTGACCGATAAGGGCCAGTTCCTCAGCGGCCGGAAGCTGGATCAGGCGCCGCGCTTCTTCCTGGGCGCTGCCAGCAACCCCTTCGCGCCGCCGTACGATTTTCGCCCCCTCCGTCTGGCGAAAAAGGTCGAAGCCGGGGCGGATTTCATTCAGACCCAGTTCTGCTTTGACGTGCCCCGGATGCGGGACTTCATGGCGCAGGTCCAGGATCTGGGCCTGCTGGATAAAGTGTTCATCCTGGTTGGGGTCGGCCCGCTCCGCTCTGCCAGGAGCGCCGAATGGATGCGCACACATGTGCCCGGCGTGGTGATCCCGGATGGGATCGTCCACCGGCTCAAAGGCGTACTGCCAGACAAACAGCGCGCAGAAGGCAAGCGGATTTGCGTCGAGATCATCCAGCAAGTACGCGAGATCCCTGGCGTCTGCGGAGTGCACGTCATGGCCTATCGCCAGGAAGAGCTGGTCGCCGAGATCATCGAAGAAGCCGGCTTACTGCCCCGGCGCTGGCAGAACCACCTCAGGCAGAGCAAAACCTTATCCCGCGCTGCGGACCAGGCGAAAGAAGTGTACAATCCCAAATAATCGATTTAATTTCTCAAATCTATCATCACCAATCATCGAGATTTCTTAGGAGACCCCCACTGACATGGAAACCATCCTGACCTCACCTGCCCGGGAAGTGCGCATTGGCCCCAACCACCCCTTCGTCGTCATCGGCGAACGCATCAACCCGACCGGCCGCAAACGGCTGGCCGCCGAGATGGCAGCCTGGAATTTCGAACGCGTCAAAGCCGACGCGGTCGCCCAGGTCCGGGCCGGGGCTCAGATGCTGGACGTGAACGCCGGCATCCCCCTCGCCGATGAACCGGCCATCCTGGCGGAGGCCATCCGGGTCGTACAGAGCGTGGTTGATGTCCCGCTGAGCATCGACTCGTCCATCGTCGCCGCCCTCGAAGCCGGCCTGAAAGCGTACCGGGGGAAACCCCTCGTGAACTCCGTCACCGGCGAAGATGAGCGCCTGGAATCCGTCCTCCCGCTCGTCAGCCAGTACGGCGCTGCAGTGATTGGCATCACCAACGATGAGACCGGCATCTCAGAAGACTCGGGCGTCCGTTTCGACATTGCCCGGAAGATCGTCGAGAGAGCCGAATCCTACGGCATCCCGCGCGAGGATGTGATCATCGACCCCCTTGCCATGCCGATCGGCGCTGTGCGCACGGCTGGCGTTTCGCTTTTCACCCTCGTCCGCCGCGTGCGTGAGGAGCTGGGCTGTAACACCGTCTGCGGCGCGTCGAATATCTCCTTCGGTCTGCCTGACCGGGCGACGCTCAACGCCACCTTCCTGGCCATGGCGATCGCCGCCGGGATGACCTGCGCCATCACCAACCCGCTCGAAGAAAGCACCCGCAAGACGATCCTGGCGGCGAATGTTTTCATGGGCAACGACGAAAACTGCCTGGCCTGGCTGAACGCCCAGCGGGCGGAGGCTGCCGTTTCGGCGGAGGCCGCCAGCGGAGAGCCCAGGCGGCGTGAGAGAAGGATCCGTCGGTAGGATTAAACCATTCGGCCTTGGGGATCAAAAGCTATCTTAGTATGACAATGTCAGATTAAGCAAAACCATTCCCTTCGACTACACATTTGAGCATTCTGGCGGACTCCGAGAAACCCTGCCCCCTCCTTT
>CAYQDF010000126.1:0-8604 GCA_964416175.1 uncultured Anaerolineaceae bacterium | reverse complement strand
CGAATTTCTCAGTTCTGTATGTGGACTACAACGCCATGGTATCCGACCCAGCACGACACATTGAGCAGATCTCGCGGTTCCTCGGCGACCAGGTCGACGCCGGTAAGATGGCAGGCGTCATCGATCCGAATCTTTATCGGCAAAGGAAGTGACACGCATTTTATCCCAATCAGGAGACGGTCAATTTGATCGAAGTCTCCCCCGGATCAATTTTCCAGTCTCAACCAGGACCTGGAGACCCTCGTCGGGGAGCAGCAGTGGGTTGCCATCCTGGTCGGTGGCCGCCACCTCCCGCCCCCGGTCGTCGAGCAGGCGGATCACAAAGCGGTCGGTGCTGCGGGGCGCCGGTCCTTTGATCAGAGTGCCGTCGAGCTCATACTGGCTGAGATGGCAGGGACATAAGAAGATGCCTGCCGCCGAGTTCCAGTTGTAGAGGCAGCCCAGGTGCGGACAGATCTTGAAAGGCGCGACGACGTGGTTATCAGGGGTGCGCACAAGCCAAAACCTGCCTTTCGGGTAATTCACCGGTTCGCCGCCGGGGGCAGGGAACACGTCACTGGCCCGCCCTAACTTGAAAACCCCTCCGAACTCCCCCTCCTTAAGTCTCGGCATCGAAAAAAGATAGGTCAGGCCTCCCAGGTCAACCAGCAGAAACCCAAGGGACGCCATCCAGGCCGCAGTCAAGAACTCCCGGCGGTTCACCGGACGGGGTTTCATTGTTTTGAATTCTCCCATCATACGCCTCCGACTGTTCCCGGAGAGCCGCTCCTCGAGGGATGTCCGGGCAAGATCGATCAGGTTGAACATCCAGTAAGCAACCAGCCCGGGGGCACCATATTGCTGAAAAACTCTCCGGCACTCCTCCTCGAACACCTGCACCATCTGCACGCCGTAGCGCTCGCGGAAATCCGCAGGGTAAGCAATCAACAGGGATCGATAGACCTCGACAGAAATCTCAACCTGGGGTGCGGTCCCGTTCTCCCCGATCATCTCAGTCCTTCCAACCGGCAGCCGTCTGGAGGACCTGGCGAGCCTGCGCCTGTGCGACCAGCCTGGCCAGCCGCTCGGTTTCCGCCACCAATACTTTCCGTCCGATCCCTGTCAGCCGGTAGTACCGCCGCCGCTGGTCGTCCAGCCTGGGGTCGGGTCGTTCGTCGCTCTCCTCGATCAGTCCCGCTTCCAGCATGCGCCGGATTGATCCATAAAGCGTCCCGGGGCCCATCTTCACCTGCCCGGAGGATACCTTCTCTGCGTCGAGCATGATCGCATAGCCGTGCTTCTCGCCGCTTGCCAATGCCAGCAGGATATGAAAGACCGCAGGGGTCAAGGGGAGCAATTCCCGAGGAGATTCTTCCGATCCGTCCACAGCATTCACGAAAGACACATTATATCCGCAAATAATGCATCTGCTGCGGATATAGTAACCAATATATTCGGACCTGTCAAGTGGGAATTTACTGAGTTCGCTGTTTTAAATTCTCGATCAACGCGTGGATGTCCCCCCAGCCGTAGCCGGTCTCCATCAACCGGGCGCTGCCAATTTCGATGACCTGTTCCGTCACCCGGATTCCCCCGATCTTTTCATAAAATGACCGGGCCGGATTGTCTGAAAAGACCCACACGAAGAGCGACTGCCTGCCAAGCGCTGCGAGCCTGGTCGCTAAAGCCAGGATCAGGCGAGAGCCGATGCCCTGCTTCTGAAACCCCTGAAGCAGGTAGATGGCATAGAGTTCTCCGTCGTAGCCCTTATTACCGGTGCGCTCCGGGCCGCCGCTGGCAAAGCCAACAATCTCGCCCGCATCACCTTCGGCGACGAACACAACGCGGTCGGGCGAGCTCAATACCTGGCGCCAGTTCGACGCGCTGCGCTCATAGGACAAGTTTGCCAGGACATCCTCCGGGACCAGACCTGGATAGGTTGTCCGCCAGCTGTCCACGTGCACCCTGGCTATCCCTGCTGCGTCGCTCGAATTCGCTTCACGAATCAACATCCCAAGTCTCAAGACACGACCCTTTCGGGACGTGATTCACACCTCTCACCTGATCCAGTGAGTATCGGATTTGGAACAGCCTGGTTATCTGAAATCTGCGACGATTATAACCCCCCAACCAGCCTCCATACCTGGGCGACGATAAAGGTGATCGTAAATCCCAATCCCAGGGGGAGCAATGCTGCCACAGCTGTCCATTTCAGGCTGCCAGTCTCCTTGTACATGGTGTACAGAGTGGTGCTGCAGGGGTTGTGCACCAGGCTGAACAGCATGAGGTTGACCGCGGTCAATAGCGTCCAGCCCCCTGCCTGGAGGATAGCCAGCGTACTGGCGTTCTCGGCAGCGATCAGCACGCCTGCTCCCTCTCCTTCCATCCCTGTGATCAACACGGTCAGCATCAACACGGTTGGGATCACAATTTCGTTCGCCGGGATAGCGATCAGATACGCCAGCAGGATGATCCCGTTCAGCCCGACCAGGATCCCCAGGGGATTCAGGAAATTAATCACATACTCCGCCAGGCTTTCCCCGGCGAGATTTAAATTTGCAACGAGCCAGATGACCGCGCCAGCCGGCGCGGCGAACACGACAGCTCGCCAGAGCACGTAGATAGTCCGATCGATCAGCGAAGTATAAAGCGTCTGGAGGATCCTCGGCGGGCGGTAAGGGGGAAGCTCGAGGCTGAAGGTCGAGGCTTCGCCTCTGAGCACCGTCCGGGACAGGGCCCAGGACACGGCGAAGGTAAGCAGCACGCCCAGCACGGCGATCCCAACGACCGCCAGCGCGGAGATGAAGCCGGCCAGGTAAGGAGGCACGAGCGCGCCGATAAAAAGCGTGGCGATCAGGATCTGCGTTGGCCAGCGCCCATTGCACAGGGCAAAGTTGTTGGTCAGCATGGCGATCAACCGTTCCCGCGGGCTATCGATAATCCGCGTCGCCACCATCCCCGCCGCGTTGCATCCAAAACCCATCATCATACTGAGTGACTGTTTCCCATGCGCGCCAGCTCTCTTGAAGATGTTGTCCAGGTTGAACGCCACACGCGGCAGGTAGCCAAAGTCCTCCAGCAAGGTGAAAAGCGGGAAGAAGATCGCCATGGGGGGGAGCATCACGCTCACCACCCAGGCTGTCGCCAGGTACACCCCGTCAATCAGCAGCCCGTCCAACCACGCCGGCAGCCCCAGCAACGTGGCCAGTCCGTGCAAGGCGGGAAGACCGTTGTCGATCAGCAGCGTCGATAGCCAGCTGGAGGGTACGTTGGCAGCCGCGATCGTGATCCAGAAGACCAGCGCAAAAAGCAGGAGCATCAACGGAAAACCCCACGTCCGGCTGGTCACCGCCCTGTCGATCGCCCGGTCTAGGTCAAAGCGCTGCTTCTCGCCGGGTAGTGTGGTTGCTTGCCTGGCGATGCGCGCAGCTTCGGCATAGATGGCTGCCATCATCTTCTCGTGAACGTCCCCTCCGAACTCCCAGCGCAGTGCCTGGGCAGTCTTCAGGATGTCTTCAGGGCCGGTCCGCACGTCATTGGTCATCGGCTCGCCTCGAGATTGAAGGCCAGTCCGCCTGCCTCTGCCTCGCCGGCACGGACCAGATTGCTTAATTCGCCGCGACGCACCGCCTCGCTGATCCGTTCATCCCCATCCAGCAGGCGCAGAGCCACCCAGCGTGCGTTCGGCAGGCCTGGAAATACCGTCTCCAGCTGCTCGACCAGTATGCGGATCGCCCGCTGGATTTCTGGCGGCTCTTTCTGAAGCCGGCGCGGCCTGGGCAAGACTTTTCCGCTGGCCACCTCGCTGATCGCCTGAAGAAGCTCGGCGAGGCCCTGGCGGTAGCGGGCAGCCGTCGCCACCACCGGCACCCCCAAGTCGCGCGCCAGCGTGCGCGCGTCGACCTGCAGCTGGTGGCGGCGCGCCTCGTCCATCAGATTGAGGCAGACGATGGCCCGATCTGTTATCTCCAGCACCTGCAACACCAGGTTGAGGTTGCGCTCCAGCCGGGTGGCATCTGCCACGACGAGCGTCACGTCTGGCTGACCAAACAGGATAAAATCCCGGGCGATCTCCTCATCCAGGCTGGTCGCCAGCAGTGAATAAGTGCCGGGGAGATCAACCAGCTTGTATTTCTTCCCTCCGTATACGAAGCCTCCTTCGGCCCGCGCCACCGTCTTTCCCGGCCAGTTCCCCGTGTGCTGGCGCAGACCGGTCAGCGCGTTGAACACCGTGCTTTTCCCGGTATTCGGATTACCGGCCAGGGCGACGACGTAATCCCAATCCTGCATGTCGACCCCCAGCTTCAGCAGGTTCGCCGCATTATGCACCGGGCAGCTCGCACATCCAGCTGGATCTGTGGATGGATTCATAACATCTGTCCCTCAATGACTGGATTGACGGTGATCAGCTTTGCCTGTTCCCGGCGGAGTGCTACCAGGGCCCCGCGCACCCGGTAAGCTCTCGGGTCGCCACTCGGGCTGACCAGCTCAGCACGGATGTCGGTTCCGGGAAGGATCCCCAGGTCCAGCAGCCGCCGTCGCTCTGCCCCCCGCAGCCGCGGCGAGATCACCACCACGCGCCCCGTCTCGCCCAGCTTCAATTCGCTCAACGGCTTTCCGGCTCGAGCTGGACCTCCCGCTCTGCCCCGAGGGGCACCGCTTTGATCAGGCATTTCGACAGGCAGGACGGATATATTCGCCGCGACGACCGGCGCCAGCAGGTGTTCGTTATCTCCCTCCAGGAAGCGCACCTTCTGCGGAGTAATCTCAATCAGACGCAGCTCCATCCCAGGAGAAAGCCCCTCCGCCGCCAGCTGAGCATAGATCGCTTCCGGTTCGTCCTCGATGTGTACGATCCGCAGCGGTCGGTCCGGAGCCATCGCTGTCAGAGGCATTCCTGCGTGCGGCCTGAACTCCCCCGACTGGTCCGGGATCGGGTCTCCGTGGGGATCGTACAAGGGGTGACCCAGCTGGCGCGCCAGCGCGGCAGCCTCCTCAGGAGTCAGGCGGTGTTCCTGATCTTCCGCCTGCCCGTGCCACTCGCCTTCGTTAACCCCGGTCTCTTCCGCCAGATATTGCTCCCAGAGGCGGTGAGCGCGGATCACGCGCAGGGCGTACTCCCTCCCGGCAGGCAGCAGGGAAAAAACCTCCCCTTCCGCACGCACCAGCTCATGCGCCTGCAGCTGGCTGATCAATTCCGCCGTCCGATTTGCAGAAACGTCCAATGCCCCAGCCAAACTCTCCAGCGTGGGCCGCTGCCCGTGGGTCTCGCAGCGATGCAGGTGCTTCAGAGCGTCCTCCAGCAGGGCGCGTTC
Organism: uncultured Anaerolineaceae bacterium; assembly: GCA_964416175.1. Taxonomy (GTDB): domain Bacteria; phylum Chloroflexota; class Anaerolineae; order Anaerolineales; family UBA4823; genus CAYQDF01. The sequence goes on along the minus strand of CAYQDF010000126.1, from coordinate 3,310 downwards.
GCTGAGCCGGCGGACGCGACGCCACCGGGCGTAAAGTCCTCGCCGGGGCAGGAAAACGAGGACGGCCACCAACGATATGGCAATAAAAACCGTGATAGCAAGCAGAGGATCAGGAGGCATCGTACCAGTCAGATTGAAGACAATAAAGCAATCCGGATACCAGGACCAGAATTATAATCTGATAAATATTATTTTAGATTATACTAAAAGTAAGCGCGGTGTCAAGGAAGAATCATCCCCGTCTTCATCAATAGCGACCGCCAGTTTCTATTCGCTGTTCGCCTTTGCCCCCATCTTTACCAGGATAGCCGGTTTCAACCCCCGCTCATAGACCTTCCACTTCAAATTCTGAAATTCGCCTTCCTGCAAACCGGCAAGGGACCCGATTGGAATCGTGAACCCCCCGGCGCGATCTTTTCCTCCTCCACGTTGTTCTCCCGTTGGGTCGCTCCAGAGCACAGCTTCTCCGAAGCTGTCGGCATCCAGGGTCATCCGGGTGGGGTGCAGGCCGCCGTCCAGGGTCCCGCTCCCGTCTGCCATCGGCAAGAACCCGAAAACGATCGGGGCAGCAGAGCTCAATCAGACGACTTCTACATAAACCTTGCTCGTCACGCTGACGCCCACCACAGGCGTCGCGTCACGCCCTTCGATGCGCAGCTTCAGGTTTCCATCGAATGGCGAATATTCCAGCACCTGGAGGCGCGCCTCGGGTGTGATGCCCATTTCACTCAAATAGCGCAGCAGCTCCGGGTCTGTATCGCGCACGCGCTGGACAACTGCCGCGCTGCCCGGGCGCAGCTGGCTGAGCGTGACGCTCGAGCTCTCGGGGAGGCGCAGATCGCGCGTGGGGATCGGATCGCCGTGAGGATCTTGGCGCGGATCGCCCAGGCTCAAGGCGATGCGCTCCTCCATCGCCTCGGAGATGACGTGTTCCAGGCGGTCAGCTTCCTCGTGCACCTCGTCCCAGCTGTACCCAAGCGTCTGCTGGAGGAACATTTCCAGCAGGCGATGGTGCCGGATGATCTCCAGCGCAACCTGCTCCCCGCTTTTCGTCAGCCGGGCGCCGCGATGCTTGCGGTATTCGACCAGCGGAGGGCGGGTCGCCGAAAGCTTCTGGAGCATGTTCGTCACCGAAGCGGGCTGGACGCCCATCCGCCTGGCGATCTGGTTTGTCGTCGCACGCGTGCCGTTGACTGTCAGGTCGTAGATCGCTTTCAGGTAATCCTCAATAACGTGGGTCAGGTTTTCTCGCATCTCAGTCTCGGCTCCATTAAATTTAGCCGTGTCTAAATTATACCCCACGATCGGTTTCCGCGCGCAGATCGATTAGCCGCTTTGCTGGAGATGCCCGCATCCGGCTGACGGCATCCGATTGGTATCCCACAGCCTCACACGGTTGTTTTACCGCCAGTTCGGGGAGGAGAAGCCGGCCACCACGCGCAGGGCGCCTGTCGACCATGTCCCGAATTCAGGTTTGTTTGCTGAATTATTCTGTGGTCCCGCGATCGGAGGTCAGGCGGTTCGCAAGTAAGATGGGCAAAAAAGTGATGGCGATCACCAGCAGCGCGACCACATTCGTCACCGGACGGTCGCGCGGCCGGGTCAACTGACTGAAGATCCAGATTGGCAGCGTAGACTGCTGTCCGGCGGTGAAGGTCGTGACGATCACCTCGTCGAAAGACAGGGCAAAGGCCAGCATGCCCCCCGCCAGCAGCGCTGTCCCCAGGTGCGGCAATATGATATGCCAGAAGGTCTGGAGGAAGTTCGCTCCCAGATCCATCGACGCCTCGATTTGAGAACGTCCCATCCTCCGGAAACGCGCCAGCACGTTGTTATAGACCACCACCACGCAGAATGTGGCGTGACCAATCACGATTGTCCAGTAACTAAAGGGGACCTCCACCAGGCTCATCGCCGAGCGCAGGGCGATGCCGGTCACGATCCCGGGCAGCGCCAGCGGCAGCACCAGAAGGAAGGAGATCGCCTCCCGGCCGAAGAAGCGGCTGCGATACACTGCGGCTGCGGCCAGCGTCCCCAACAGCAGGGCAGTGAACGTGGCGCTGACAGCCACGCGCAGCGAGAGCGACAGCGCGTCCCAGAAATCCGTCCGGCCCATGGCAACCTCAAACCAGCGCAGGGTAAGCCCTGGCGGAGGGAAACTGTAAGTCGCCTCGTCGGTCGTGAATGCATACAGCAGGATGATCGACATCGGGACATGCAGGAACAGCAGCACCGCAATTGCGGCGATCTTCAACGCCAACGGGCTGCGGCTCTCGACGTACGGCTGCGGTTTAGAGCGCATCGAATGCCCCCAGCTGCCGGGCGCCAACCAGATACAGGATCATGATCACCATCGGCACGACCGTGAATGCCGCTGCCAGGGGAACGTTGCCAGAAGTCCCCTGGTGGGAGAGCACCGCCTGACCGATGAAGAAGCTCGAATTACCCAGGGTGGATGGGACGATGAAATCTCCCAGGGTGAGCGAAAAAGTGAAGATCGATCCGGCCACGACACCTGGCAGGACCAGCGGTAGCGTGATGAAGCGGAAGGTCTGTCTGGGGTGGGCGCCCAGGTCCCCGGAAGCCTCGACGACCGATCTGGGCAGACGCTCAAGGGCTGCCTGGATCGGCAGGACCATGTAGGGCAGCCAGACATAAACGAACACCACGTACATCCCTATCATCGAAACCGACAGAGACGGCCCGCCGATCCCGGGGATTCCCAGGAGCGCGTCCAATAAACCGTTCAGCCCAGACTGGCTCACGAACCAGCTCACGATGCCCTCCTTCGCCAGGATCAGCTTCCAGGCATACACTCTCACCAGGTAGCTGGACCAAAGCGGAAGCAAGATCGCAAGATAGAGGAATGCTTTCAGGCGGGGGGTGGCATAGCGCGCCATGAAATAAGCCGGCGGGAAGGCCAGGACAGCACAGGTCAGGGTCACCGCAGCGGCCATCCCGCTCGTCCGCAGCACGATGTCCAGGTTGGCCCGGGTCAGCAGGTCCCGGTAGGTCGCCAGCGTGAATTCCCTGACGATCAGGCCGGAGAAATCGTCCAGACGGAAGAAGCTGTTGACCAGCAGGGTGCCCAGCGACCCGAGATAGATCACAACCATCCACAGCAGCGGTGGTCCGAGAAGCAGCAGCAGGATCAGCCCGGGATGGAGGTAGAGGAAGGTGGACAGGCGTGAACCCAGGAATCCTCGTGAGAAAAACCGATCGGACATCACGATACTCCACTCGAGATCCGGCGGATGTGCTCGCGCTGCCACAGGAGGCGCACAGGCCTGCCTCGCGCAGAGAGCACATC
>CAYQDF010000125.1:0-8609 GCA_964416175.1 uncultured Anaerolineaceae bacterium | reverse complement strand
TCACCATCACGGAAACTACAGATCTATCGCAAGTCGTCTGACTGATCGTATCAAGCAATGCCTGAAACTGGCGGGGCACGAGGAGGCAACCTGGAAGATCCATCGATGTGGATAGAGATTCACAGCTTTAACCAGTCCTTTTCGCTTACAGCAAAACAGGAGGTTGGTTCAATGAACTCCCACACACGCATGTATTATTTCAAGCGGAAGCTGTTCAGGAAGATCGCAGCGCGCATCGCTTCTTTTTTCCTGATCCTGTCAACCGTTTTCGGACCGCTGGCAGCTTTCCCGGCGACCCCGGCGCTCGCCCAGGGTCCTTACGACGTGACGATCAGCGTGGTTGAGCGCGGAACAGGCACCCCGGTGACCGAATTCAAGTTCATCATCAACAAAGATATCGCCCACGACAACCCATCGGTGACTCCCCCCGAGAGCTACAGCCCGCTGGTCGCCCAGGGAGATCAAGATTCTGCCACGGTCAGCCTGGAAGATGGAAAATATCTGGTGACCGTGCTCTCCGGGCCGTTTCCTCCCACCCCGAGCAATTACAAGATGTGGGGGAAGCACTTCATGGTGGCCGGCGGGGATCAGATGGTCACCGTGGAGCTCGTCCCCAATCCGCTGCCGCTTTCTACCCTCCAGGCCAGGGTGTTCCACGACAACCTGGTCGTGAACGGCGAGGATGACATCCCCCTCGAAGAAGGGCTGGCCGGATTCCACGTTGTGCTCTCCGACCCGGTGGGGGAAGTGACCGTCGACTTCTTCGGCGACCCGCTCTGCGGGGGCGTCTGCCTGACCGACGCCACGGGCTACGTGACGATCCCCAACCTGCCGCCTGGCAAATACGAAGTGCAAGCCATCCCTCCCGATGGGTCCGGCTGGGTGCAGACCACGACCATCGAGGGGACGCACGCCATCGACGCCTGGCTGGAGGAGGGATCGGACGGCCTGAGCACTGAGGAGGGTTTCACCCAGGCCGCAGTCTGGTTCGGATTCGTCCGGCCCTGCTCTTTCGGCGACCCGGGCGATGACTGCCCGACGAACGACACCGCCGGGACCGGCTCGATATCCGGCAAAGTGCGGCGGATCGTTGACATCGAAGCTCCGGGTACGGTCACGCTCGGGGAAGCTGTGCCCCAGGTGTACCTCGCGCTGAATAACATCGGCGGGAACGACGAGCAGGTGTGGATGGGCCCGGCGGACCCGGTGACCGGCGAGTTCTTCATCCCAGACGTCCCGCCGGGGCTTTACCAGCTCGTCTATTGGGACTTCCCCCAGGACTACATCATCCAGTTCCACACGGTCCAGGTTGGCCCAGGGGAAGCTGTCGACGTCGGCGATATCGGCATGCCGCGCTGGTTTGGGACCATCAAGGGATACACCTACATCGATAGCGGTGTAACCCTCGGGGGGACGGCGATCCCTGGCGGGGCCGAAAACGGGCGGCGCGACTGCCTCAGCGGTCCACACGATGTGATGGACTGTGAACCCGGGCTGCCCGGACAGGACCTCGATATCCGCTTCAAGGACGGCTCGATCAAATACGCAACCTTCACAGATTCGAACGGGTTCTACGAATTCCCCGAATACTTCGAATGGGAGCACTTCCTGGTGTGGGAAGTCGGCTTCGGCCGGATGCGCCAGGTCGGCACGACTGGCTATTTCGCCGATGACTTCGGCAACCCACTCGGATATCCGGACGATCCGGTGAACGAGGCCGAGCCAGGCCTGGGTGCCCTGCTTCAGGCGCAGCTGACCTGGGGTGGGTACACCAACTGGATCGACTCCGGCAAGGTGCCTTACCAGGGCGACGAGAATGGCGGGATCTCCGGCATCGTCTATTACGCCACGACCCGGAACGAGTTCGACCCACGCCTGGCGGCGGCGGAAGACTATGAGCCGGGTATCCCGGGAGTGACGGTCAACCTCTTCGCGGCGGTCGTCGATGAGAATGACGAACCGGTCGCCTGCACATCGGTCGGCCCCGGCTGCCCCTACGGACAGGGCGAGCTGATGCGCGCCTCCGATACCCCTCTCAACTCTGTAGAGACCGATTCCTGGTACGACAACCGGCCGACTGACTGCGATGTGCTCCCCTTCTTAGGTCTCCCCGGTTATCTCGACCCGGATTGCAAAGAGCTGCCCCGCACGCTTAACCAGATCAAAGACGGCGTGTTCGACGGCGGCTACGCTTTCGAGACCATCTGCCCGGGTGGATTCCCTTGCGATGAAACGGAAGAAGTGCCCATGCCGGCTGGCTTCTACATCGTAGAGGTCGTGCCGCCGGAAGGATACCGGGAGATCCGCGAGGAGGACCAAAACACCGACCAGGGCGACGACTTCGTGCCAGCAGTGCCGCCTCCGCCGTGTTCCGGCCCGCTGCACCTGGTGGACGATCCCCGCAACCCGGCCCACGGCACTTACACCCCGCTCTGCAACAGCCGCTTCGTCACCCTGCAGAACGGGTTCAACGCCGGGGCGGAGTTCTTCCTGATGATCGACAACGCGCTGCCCCCACCCGGTCTTTTGCGCGGCCTCCTGCTCGACGACCTGGTGGTGCAGATCGACCCCAGTTCGCCGATCTACGCCGACAAGCGCGGCATCCCCAACGCCCCGATCGGCATCCTGGATTTCGCCGGGAACCACATCACGACCGTTTATTCCGACGCCAACGGCTACTGGGAGGTGCTGCTGCCGTCCACGTACACGGCGTTGTGCCCGATCCCCTCCGGCATCTGCCCCGGGATGTACCAGGTGATCGGCAACTACCCCGGCGATCCCTTAAACCCGGACCCGAAGTGGAACCCCAACTACGGGACGCTGCGCCTCGTGTTCGACATCTGGCCCGGCAAAACGACTTATGCAGATGTGGCGATCTTCCCGACGACCGGCTTCGTGCAGACCCCTGACGACAGCTTTGCTTCGCCTCCGATCTGCGAGATCCCGGAAGAAACGCCGAACATCCAGTCTGTCTCGCAGCCTTACGGCAGCCCGGGGGAGACGATCGCCATTAACGGCTCCGGCTTCGGGACAACCGAGGGGATGGTCACCCTGGACGGCGCGCCAATGCCAGCCAGCAACGTGACTTGGATCTCGGACACGCTGATCGAGATCGAGATCCTGCCTCTGTCATTGATCTCGGAAGGACCGCACCAGCTGCTGGTGACCAACAGCAGCGGGCGGACCAGCCCGAGCGGCATCACCCTGCACGTGATCGGCGGCAGCTACACGCCGGGCATGATCTTCGTGCCGGGGGATTACGCCACCATCCAGGAAGCGATCGACAACGCCTCGGACGGCGACCTGATCCTGGTCTCGGGGACCCATTACGAGAACCTCATCGTCGATAAACGGGTCAAACTGCAAGGCTACGGCCCCAACGCCAGCCTGATCGACGGGCGGTTCTTCAACTTTGGAGGTACAACTCCCGAGCAATTCCAGGATCGATTAGATGCGGTCAACGGCGGCAGCGGTCCGGTCGGACCGGAAAGCGTGCCGATGGGCCAGGTCGTCACTTTCGTGGCCGGGACGACGACGCATTACGAGACGGGAACCTTCAACGCCCAGATCGACGGTTTCGCCATCCGCGGCGGGAGCCGGGTCCGCGGCAACCGTGTGACGGCCTCCCAGGGCGGCGGGATCTATGCACACGCCTACGCCAGCAATCTGGAGATCAGCAACAACCTGGTGCAGAGCAACGCCGGCAACGCGGGCGGCGGGATCATCCTGGGTCAGCCGTTCATGAACAATCCAGACGCCGGGAATGCCCGGGATAACGAGAACGACAATGTGCGCATCCATCACAACCGGGTGCTGAACAATGGCGGGCTCCGGCTGGCGGGCGCGGTCGGCCTGTTCAACGGCTCGGAAAGCTACGAGATCGACCACAACGTGATCTGCGGAAACTACTCCGCCGAGTACGGGGGTGGGATCTCGCACTACGGCATGAGCCCGGGCGGGCACATCCACGACAATGAAGTGCTGTTCAACTACGCATTCGACGAAGGCGGCGGGATCATGATCGCCGGCGAGCAGCCGATCGGCAACCCGCTCGGCCTGTCCCCTGGCTCGGGCGAGGTGCTGATCGAACGCAACCGCATCCAGACGAACGTCAGCAATGACGACGGCGGCGGGATCCGCCTGCTCCAGCCCGTCGAAGGCCCCGTCACCATCCAGAACAATATGGTGGTGAACAACATCGCCACGGACTTCGGCGGCGGTATCTCCCTGGACGACGCCCTGGACGTGCGCATCATCAACAACACGATCGCCAAGAACCTCTCCACAGCGACGGCAGAGGATGCAGATCGCACCTCCTGCGGGGCGATCCCACCTTTGGCGACCTGCCCGCACGCAGCCGGCCTGGCGAGCGAACCCCACAGCCAGGCGCTGCGAAACGCGTACAGCCTGCCCGCCGACAGCTTCAGCGACCCCATACTCTTCAACAACATCTTCTGGGAAAACCAGGCGTACAGTATGGACGGCAGCGGCGGGCTGCCCTCCGCCGGCACTATCGACCTGGAAGTGGTCGGTACGGGCACGCCGCAGACCATGGAACCGAATTACTCCTTCCTGACCGTGCCGTATGGCTCCGGCATTGGCAACACCACCGGGGTCGACCCGAGCTTCGTGGAGGAGATCGACACGACCTTCATCGTCGTGCCATTCGCCGGCGACCCGCAGTTCACGACCGTGCTGGTCACGACCACGCCAGCCGATCCGCAGGGTGACTACCACCTGGACGGTTCGGACGCGGAAGACGCCGGCGTCAGCAGCTTCGGCGGGTTCAGTGCCCCGGTGGATGACTTCGACGGCGACGCACGCCCGCAGGGCACGGCGCATGACATCGGCGCGGATGAGGTGCCGGATGGGCCTCCCGGTCCCATGGTCGACCTGTCCATATCCAAGACTGACGGCATGACGGAGGTCTTCGCCGGCGATGACCTGACCTATACGATCACGGTCGCCAACAACAGCGCGACCGAGACGGTGAGCGACGTCCCGGTCACGGATTCCTTCCCGGCGGAGCTCACTGGCGTCGCGTGGACCTGCACCGCTTCGTCTGGTTCCGCCTGCGACGCTGCGGCTGGCGCCGGCGACATCTCGGCCACGGTCGACCTCGCCCCGCTCGGCACAGCGACCTTCAGCGCCAGCGGGACAGTCGACAGCGGGTTCTCCGGGCTGCTGAGCAACACCGCCAGCGTCACCGTGCCGCCAGGGATCACCGATCCTGACCTGGGGAACAACAGCGCGACCGACGAGACGGACGTGCTCCCCGCCCAGGCGCTCCTCTACTTTTCCACACAAGACGGTAAGGCTGTACCCGGCGTCCCCGGACCACACGACGACGCGGACATCTACAGCTGGGATGGGTCAGCCTTTGCCCGGCTTTTCGACGGCTCTGCAGCCGGTCTGCCTGCCGGAGCGGACATCGACGGGATGCACGTGGTGGACGAAGACACCTTCTATCTCTCCTTCACGGGCCAGCTCACGCTCCCTGGCGCCGGGACCAACCAGGACGAGGACATCGTCCTCTATGATGCCGGCGTCTGGAGCCTGTACTTCGATGGCACAGCCGTCGGATTGAACGGCGGCAGCGAAGACGTGGATGCTTTCTCGATCCTGAGCGATGGGAGCCTGGTCGTGTCCGTGATCGAGCAGGCGCGCGTTCCCGGTCTCCCCGGGACTTTCCTGGACGAGGACCTGCTGCGCTGCGTCGGCACCTTCGGACCCTCCGGGACGAGCTGCACCTGGAGCCTGTACTTCGACGGCAGCGACGTTGCCCTGGCGAACGAGAATGAAGACGTCGACGGAACGGCGGTGTCAGGGTCGAGCCTCTACCTGAGCACGGTCGGCAACTTCAACGTCAGCGGCCTGTCCGGGCAGGGCAGGGACGTCTTCGTCTGCGAAGCCGCAGTGACCGGAGATCCGAGCTCCTGCGGCAGCTTCGCCATGTTCTTCGACGGCTCTGCCTGGAACTTCCGGGATCTGATCGACGCCTTCGACGTGAACTAGCAGTCACATCCAGAATTGCGCTCGCTCCCCCTCCCGCTCCGCACCCGCGCCCGGGGAGGGGGGAGCAGAGCGGCATCCGCAACCAACTGGTATTGGAAAGGATGAAAGCTATGGACAAGAATTCGAATGGAAAAGGCATGAGCCGGCGGGATTTCCTGAAACTCAGCAGCCTGGGCGTCCTGGCGCTCAGCGGAGGCAAGGCGCTGCCCGCCCTCGCCAGGCAGCTGGATCCAGGCCGGGTCGTTCCGGGCCGGGATCCTCTCCGGGCGGCCCAACAGGCCGGCACCGTCACGCTTCGTTTGGTTGCCACAGACGGCCACATCCTGCTCCCCGGGCGGGATCCCCTCTACATGTTCGGTTTCCGGGCCGCTGATCCTAACGCAAGCATCGAAGATGTGACCAATGAACTAAAAGGCATGGTGCAGTCACCCTCCCCCATCATCGGCGTGGACCAGGAAGACGACGTCTACCTGACGCTGACCAACATCGGCCTGACCTTCCGCCCGGACCTGGACGACTCGCACACCGTGCACTGGCACGGCTTCCGCAACCCGGTCGCCCTTTTCGACGGGGTGCCGGAGGTCTCGATCGCCGTGCCGGTCTCCCGCGACTTCCCCTACTTCTTCAAGCCGCACGACCCGGGGACCTACATCTACCACTGTCACTTCGAGGACACGGAGCACGTCCAGATGGGGATGACCGGGGTGGTCTTCGTGCGCCCGGCCCAGAACAAGACCGGGGCAGCCGGCGCGCCGGTTGCCCGGCTGGCCGGCAACTCCGGCTCGGGCGTGCCGATGGGGTATGTCTACAACGACGGAGTCAGCCTTGTGAGCACCATGTCGACGGCCTACGACCGCGAGTTCACCCTCCTGTTGAACGAGATCGACAACAATCCGCACGACGGACTGGAAGCAGTGCAGGAGTTCATCTGGTCGAACTACAAGGCGAATTACTGGGTCATCAACGGGCGGGCCTGGCCGGACACGATCCGACCGAACAACGACCCTTACTTCGAATACTCCCCCGGCGGGTTGATCCGACAGCCCATCTCTTCCCTGATCCAGGTCAATTCCAATGACCGCGCCCTGCTGCGGATCGCCAATCTGGGATACGAACAGCACACCATGCAGCTGGCCGGCATCCCCATGCGGGTGGTCGGGCACGACGCCACCCTGCTGCGGTACCCGACCACGGACCCCAGCGGGGCGAACCTGATGTACACCACCTACAACATTTACATCGGCCCGGGAGAATGCCGGGACGTGATCTTCCAGAAAACCTTCGATCCATCAGCGCCAGCGCTAACCGACTCCGTGGGCACCTACAACCGCTACCTCTTCCTGAACCGCAACCTTCACCGGCTGACCAACAACGGGACAGTGGACGGCGCGACCGGCCTGGGCGGGATGGCGACCGAAGTTCGGGTATACAGCGGTTCCCCCCTCCCGGACCAGCTGGAGCCGAATGAAACGTACAGCTGAGCCATGCATCCGGGATTGACTCCACTTCGAAAGGAGTTGCGAAAATGCAAACGAAAAGAAAATTTGGTCTGGTCATCCTGGTACTCACCGTCCTGATCGTCATGACCGGGTCAGCAGCGGTCACCGGCGTTCGCGTGGCGCAGGCGACTGGACCGACCGGCATGGTCTGTACGAACGGGCCAACGTTCGACCTGAAAGCCACTTCCGGGTACATCTCCACACCAGACGGCAACAGCGTGTTCATGTGGAGTTACGCCAAGAACCCGGGTTCCTTCCAGGTGCCGGGCCCGGTGCTGTGCGTCAACGAAGGCGATACGGTCACCATCACCCTGACCAACAACCTCCCGGACCCTCCCGGAGCGGCGCTCCCGGAGAACACCTCGATGATCTTTCCGGGGCAGACAGGAGTGACCACCAGCGGCGGGGTGCCCGGACTGATCACAGCCGAAGCGACGCCAGGGGGCGGAACGGTCACTTATTCATTCGTTGCGAGCGAACCAGGCACTTACCTTTACGAGAGCGGGACCAACCCCCACAAACAGGTCCACATGGGGCTGTATGGGGTTCTGGTGGTTCGTCCGGCGATGGGGCCGGCCTACGCCTACAACGACGCGGCCACCAAATTCGATCCCGACCGTGAGTATCTGATCCTGATCCACGACATCGATCCCTCCCTCCACCAGAAGGTAGAACGCGGCAAGGCATACGACGTGACCTTGAAGCACGACCGGTACTGGACCGTCAACGGCAGGAGCTTCCCGGATTCGATCGCGGACAACTTCGCTGCCTGGCTCCCGAACCAGCCTTACGGCGCGCTGGCCTGGGTGGAACCTCACAACCCCACCACCAATCCCGATCCGGCGCTGGTGCGCATGGTGAACGCGGGGATGGCCAACCACCCCTTCCACCCCCATTCGAACAACATGCAGATCATCGCCCGTGATGGTCGCCTGCTGGACGTGGCAGGGGTTAAAGCGTTCTATGAGAGCTTCACCACCACCATCGGTTCCGGGCAGACATATGATCTGCTGTTCACCTGGACGAACGTCGAAGCCTGGACTTCCTCCGGAAACCCGGTCCCGGTGGCGATCCCCGGTCTGCAGAACCTGGTCT
>CAYQDF010000124.1:0-8985 GCA_964416175.1 uncultured Anaerolineaceae bacterium | reverse complement strand
CTCTTTCAGATTCAGAAGGGAGGTAGAGCCTGCCATCCCCTGCCATCGATCTGACCTGGCTTGTTGATGGATCTCCTCCAACGTAGAAGTTCCTGTCGATCCCGGGGATGATCCCCCAGGATGCAAACAGCAGGTCCGCTGCCACCCAGGAACAGGCAGCCCAATACCATCTTCCCCGGGAATCGACAGGAGTTCCCATCACTTGCGTTCCCGGCGCCGTCAGGGTAAGTATCCCAAATCCTGCCCCCCAAACACCTGCCATCAGCAGAGAGCGAATGAAGGATTGTTCGAAATTTAACCCTGCCAGTCTGGTTAATACATACGCTGCTAATGCGCTCACAACCACTGCAGCTGCAGCCATCACCCCAAGTCTTGCCCAATAAAGCGCCTTGCCGGACGGTTTATGCCAGAGCTCAGTCCCAATGCCAGCGAGGATGGATAGGGAAAAGACTGCCAGCAACGAAATCCTTGCCGGTCCCTGGAACATGTCGAATGTTGGGATGTGGCTGTAAAGCCAGGGAAAAACCGGTGTATACCATCCCAATGCCAGCAAAAAAGACAGCAGGATAATCACCAGGAGCGCCGGGACGAGATAGGACCACAAATTACGGTCCATCTCACGCTTCCTGAACCGCGTGGCAATCGCGATCACTGCGAGCAGGAGCGGAGCCAGACCAATATAGACCGCCTCCTCCCAATAATTCGCATATCCCCAATAGTCGCCATCAACCGGATTTCCAAACAGGTCTGGAGCGACAAGGGTCATTAACTGCCACGGCCAGAGCGAATAGGACATTGCGGATTCGTAATCGACCGAGCTGCTGCGCTGTGATTCGTTCAGATATTCAACCGTCGGCAACAACTGCACGGCAGCTAAAAATACGCCAAATAAGGCAGCGAAGATTAATAAAACCCAGGCTTTCCAGGAAGAATTGCGGTTCAATTTCTTCCATGTGATGACGAGCGCCCAGCCAAAAGCCAGGATGATTGTGTACCAGGCAATCTGTGCATGACCGGTGAGGAGGAGTAGTCCAAGAACCAGCGATAACCAGAGAAATGGTCTGAGTTTTTTATTTCCCAGTAAGGGTCTTCCCTTTGGCAAGGTAGATTCCCCGCAATGCTCCCCTTCGCTGTCAGACTTTACACTGTCGATCAGCACTGTAAGCAATAGGATGACCCATGGCAGCCAGGCGCAAGCAGAATTTATACTCAAGAACCCCGACCTCGATACAAGATACCCGCTCAATCCATAACTAATACCCGCGATGGTCTGTCCGAGTTCACCGACGCCGAGGCGTTTTACGAGCAGGACCATGCCAATCCCCGCCCATGCCAGATGAGCTGTTGCGACCAACGCCAGCCCCCAGGCCATCAGCGGTGTGCCGCCGAGCCATTCGAGGATGAAATACATCCAATTGGGAGGGTAAAAGATCCCGGACTGGTAGTTCGCGATCAGCGGCGCTCCCATTCCAAGATACGGATTCCACAGAGGAAGATGCCGGCTCTGGAGGACTTCCGATGCAAATGACCACCAGGGAATGAATTGTGTGGCAGGAGTCCCCCAGAACATCGCCTTACCGGTGAACAGGAGGGGAGATAATAAGATAAGGGGTGTCAGAATGACAAAGAGAAATGGAGGCCGAACCAGGCGGCGGAGCATACCTGATGAATTTTAACCGATTAACCCCCATGCTCTCTTTGTGATCATCCATATAAGAATTTTCTTACTTTTTCATCCGGGTCTTAAGAAAAATCAAACCCTGTTTATGAGAACAGGGTTGAATTCGATCCTTATGCTGTAGTAAGAATATAGTTCTCTGCGTCAGAGTGTCAGGTCCTGGTCACCTGTCTTCAACTGGTAACCGAGACCTTCACGATTGACGATCAATTTGGGATCGTTTGGATCTTGCTCGATTTTCTGTCTTAACAGGTATACCAGGTATTTAATTCGGTTTCTGATCTTGATGTTATCCATCCCCCAGACCGCTTCTGCAAGTTCTTCATACCGCACCATACGGGGTGCTTTCTTCGAGAGTACTTCTAACACGGCGAATTCACGCGGAGAGAGGTGAATTGGTTTGCCATCCAAAATGACTTCCTGAGAATCAAAATCAATGGTCAAATCGATCTGTGGGAACTTTTTCACAGAATCCCGGTTGGAGGCACTCCCCCGCCGCAGAGCAGTGTTCACTCTCGCAACCAGCTCCGCTGGAAAAAAAGGTTTCGTGACGTAGTCATCGAACCCGAGGTTCAATCCTCTGACGACATTCTCTTTCTTTGTATCTGCAGATACGACGATCACCGGTACATCCGTCATGTGGCGCAGCTTGTCATACGTCTCCCAGCCATCCATTCCGGGCATCATCAGATCCAGCAGAATGACGCTGGGTTGCACATCGGCGCACTTCTGCAGCGCTTCATGGCCGCTGAATGCACCAATGACGTCCATCCCGGCATTGCGAAATATGATCTTTATCAGGTCCACAGTGTCCGGGTCGTCGTCGACGATCAATGCCCTGTGAATTGATGGTTTTGCTCGGATCGTATCAAGGTCCACCCCCTTATACGTTGCGGCACTTTCGTGGTAGTCTGCCGGGAGGTTCAGCATGGTTGTCCTCCTTTCAGCAATCCAGAATCCTTACCATTCCCTTATCATTTTGTTACTATTCTATCATCAAAATATCCTTTCACAATTGTAAGTTTTATTTTCTGTTCAACGAAAATCCCCGAATTCGAAAACCTGATATTCCCCCTTCGTAAAACCCGTTTTCAAGATGTTCAGCATCCCGGGATTTCCCTGGCCAAGCTGATGTTCTTCCGGACCCCAGAAGACAAACCTGACCTGGTTCTCCTTCAGGAGCTCCATGCATGGTCTACTGCACACATCCAGATTATAGAAATGCCTAATCTCTTCCAGGTGCCTGGTTAAATCTGCGCTTTCCGGACCATGACCGGCCAGAACAGTCACGGGAGCCCATGACGGTAGGGCGTTGCCAGTGTTATAGGAACCCAGAACGACATCTCCTAGGTGCGCATTTCCGGCAAGATATGAGAAAGCTGCAATTTCATCTGCCGGTCGGTACACCGGTACCCGGTGGGCTAATGCTGCATTTATTCCCCCGACCAAAAGAAATACTGTCGATGGCAGGGCCAGGAATGTTATCAACAATGAAAGCACTCTTTTCCACAAGGGCTGGATCCCAATCGACATCAATCCATAGACTGATGAAGCCACCAGTACAACCCAAATTCCATCCGGCAGTCGTCTCTGCAAATTGACCGGTGCATATGCCAGTACCGGGAAGAGGAGCAGCCAGGCGGCCAGAAACCTTCCTTTCCAAGGGTTTTCTTTTACCATTATAAAATTGCCGACCATCGAGAGAGGAAGAATAACTGCAAAGGCGAGGAGGTAATGATAGGGGTGAGGTGACAAGATGATGTTCTGGCTCGACCAGAGCTGGACGAAATGGTCATTTTTGACAACAAACAGGAGATAGACCAGATATGGCAGCGGGAATGCGGAGGCGATGCCTGCAAAGAGAACCTGGCCTTTCCACTCCGATCTTTCGATTACAGACAATTGCTCTCTCCGGGTGAACACCCAGATTCCACTCAATACAAAATACATGAGGAAAACCGCATAGGCAATGGGGACAATTAACGGCTGAGCGAGTCCGCCGATCAAGAAAAGGATTCCGCAGATAGCTGCCCGCTTTAATAATGATTTTCGGGAAAATGTCGCTCCTGAATGTTTCAGAAAAATGGTGAAACCCCCAAGCAGCATCCCTCGCGCAAGAGCCAGGTGGGGGGTGCCGTAAAAGGAAAGAAACCCGAAAGTCTCCGGTGAATAATATTCAAGCGGAAGCGAACCCATCCATTCTGGATTTCCAGATATAACCAGGATCCACCCCAGCCCTCCGCCGAGCGTCGCCAGGATGGTCGCCAGCTGCCTGGGACTTATCCCTTCTATGAAAACGGCAAGAAATTCATAGGTCGCCAGGATCATGATTATCCCCGCCCCGATCCTGAATAAATGGTAGAGAGCAACTAGCTGCTCGTGCAGGGCGGGAGGTGAGGCCAGTTTTCCCAGCAACAGATAAGGCAGGAAAAGCAGGATCCCCGGCTGAGGTATCGCAGTATAGGGCGTCCGGAATAACCATTCCCCTGTCGATCCCCGCAGCATTTTTGCAATATAAGAATTCCCGTCCTCCACGTTAAATAAAAAACCGCTAAATCTCCAGTACTGGTCTTGATTCGAGTAGCCTAACAGATAGGGCAGGCTTGTCGTTATCATCACACCGACCGCGAACCAGATTACCCACCTTCTCTCTCTTTTAGATCCGTTATTGTTGAAGAAATTTAACTCTTTCATCGATGAGTCGATTTCCTCGAAGCAATCAGCTTTGCCATACCGGCCACAACGACCGCAGCAAACCAGACCACAAACCCCAGCTGGAGACCTTGCGGTTGAAAAATAAATTCCACCCTGTGGTCACCCTCACTCAGTTTGACTGCCCGAAGGACATCCTGGTAAATCAACAATTCCTGCAGCTGCCCATCGACGATGACCTTCCATCCCGGATATGCTACTTCGGATAACACGAGATATCCCGGTCCGCTCGCCCTCGCTTCGACATGGTTGGGACTCCAGAAGACGGAAGCGTCTCTGATCTGACCAACATCACGACCCTCGAGTCCTGCCTGCACCCAGGCCCTCGGTTTTTGATATTCGTTCCGATAGATCAGGATTCCGTCGATAATTTCTTCCAGGACCAGCCCTTCGCTGTGAATTTCGAATGCACTCAACACATAGCGGACATTTAATAAACCTAAGAGATGGGCATCTGGTCGAGATTCCCGGTTGTCGGTCTGTGGAGAACCAGTGTCAAAAGGTGGAAGTGTGACGCTGTAGCTTCGCAGAGAGACACCGCTCGCCGGTTCCATGAATGATGTGTAATTCGCAAGTTGCATCGGATCGATCCCATCTGCAGCCTCCAGGTTGAACTGGATAGCAGTCTGCTGAGGCAGGCTGTAAGAAGGAGAATAGGTTCGAAAAAGTCCGCTCTCCGAAGCAATATATTGAGCCAGATTCCTGGATTCGGATAAGACGTCTTTCACATCCCGCCAACGGATCCCCATCCGGGCGAGGTGCACCCAACCCAGAATGGATAAACAGAATAAGCCAGCCAGCCATATTCTTGAGGGAATTTTCCTGCCAATAATCATCGTCAACCAAACATATCCCACGATCATCAAGGCTGGTTCCAGCAGGCCATCAATCGTCATGGATCCTGATAGGTAGGAAATACCGATATTCAACAGGATCGCTAAAAATGCGATGGAAAAGAGAATAAGATTTGCTGTTCGCCGGCCGGTAACATCAAACCCGGATAAGAGCCGGTCCAGGCCGAGCCCGGCGAGAGCGCAGAGACTGAGATCGGTCAGAAACAGCCCTCGAGCAGGCACGCGCAGCAGATTCAAGACCGGCAGATTGAATGTCTGACCTAAACCAGGCAGATTGGCTCCCAGGGAGAACACCAGGCTGGCTGCCCCCAGCGTCCCCCAAAAAATCCGGTTTCTGTTTCCTTTTAAACTGACGATACCAATTAAGCTCAATAGAACGGTCAGAGCGCCAGGATAGACTACCCATTCGTGGTTGTTCTTGACTTCGGGTACGATCAGGCCTAATAGCCTTAAGATCGGCAGCGAATACTGGAGAGCATCCCGGGCTGATAATGTGGAGCGAGTGGACAGTCCCGTGAATTCCCACAGCAGGAGGATTAGAGGAGCGGCTGTGATGGCGGCGGCGATTGTTTGCATGAGGATAAAGTATGCAGCGGATGACCATCTTGGTTTATGACTATGCGAAATCTTGTACATTGCCGCAACCAACCATGTGAATACACCCCAGCGGACATCCGCAAGCACCACCAGACCAATCAGGAATCCGGGCAGCCATTTTTCCCAGCTGGTCCGGCGATTGCTTTCCACGCTGGCAGCCTGTCCGGCGAGGACCCACGGCAGCCAGGCGAAAGCGTACACAAGCGTGAGATGGCCAGCCCCTAAATGGGCAAATATCTTCGGAAGTGAGGCGAACGCGAGACCGGAAAACACTGCTCCTGCGTGAGACCTGCCTTCGTAGCGCATCAAGCGATACATGCCAGCCCCGCCCCAAACGAGGTGAAGTCCGGCAACGAGGGTGAACCCGGCTGGCAGCGGGAATAGGAGCGCCAGCCACCCAGGTGGATAGAATAGACCGCTCAAGGGATGACTGACAAATGGATAACCACTCAGGATCGTTGGCGACCAAAGGGGAATCGTCCGCCATTCCTTGAGTGCGCGCAGAAGGTATACTGCATTCGGATAATGGGTTGTCGCGATATCAGAATATGGCGATCCAGAGCCAGGAAATGGGAAGAACCCCAGGTTTGGCGCCAGCACAACCGCGGGGATCACCAGCAACAGGAGTGGCAACAGCATCGCCCAGCTTCGGTCAGCGTCCTCCAACCGGGATGATCCTGGACTTAAGAACCATCCTTTTACTCTTGAAATCAACATGGTCAGTTCAATCCTGGTATTCCTCCAAATGCACTTTATAAATGCTGACATCGCCGGACTGAAAAACCACAACCATCCTGCTGAAATCCCCTTCGCCGATCGCAGCTTCGCGAGGACCCCAAAACACGTAATCCGCCTGATCGAGCAGATTGGATTCCCCTTCAATTCCAGATCTGAGGGCTGCTTCCACGGCTGCCTCCATCTTACTGGCTTCCACGGTCTCGTAAGGGTGCCCGTAGAAGACTCTGCGCCCGCTGCGCCCCGGAAGGAACATGCCGATTTGAGGCGAAGCCAGAATAATGGCGTCATCTGGGGTGTTCTCTTTGATCCAGGCCAGAGCCCTGGCTTCGTTCCGGGTAAGGTACAGCATCGGGTCGTGCATTCTAGCCGCCTGGATTGCCCCGAGAAGGATCAGCAGGTTCGTTGGAATAGCACAAAAAATAAGGAAAAGACTTGCGACGCCAAAACGAGTGTTTGGATTTCCTTTGCGGTAATCAACAAGATCGTGGGTAATTGAATCACCCGCAAGATACCTGTCCGGCTCTCCTTGTTGAATATGGTTGAATTTGAAAACTCTCAATCCAATAACCGCCAGGCCAGAGATCGGGATGAACAATCCCAGCATAAATCGCCTCTGCAATTCGAATGGAAGGTACAGCAAAACCACTCCGAACACCGTCCAGATGAAAAGCACTTTTTGAGCGGATGACGGACACCTTAAGAATTTGATTGCACCTGGCACCGCCAGCAGGAGGACCGGTGTCAGAGAAAGGATTAGATCCCAAACCGGCGGTGAGGGTGTGAGATTCTGCAGGTTCCATTTTGCCAGAACCGGGTCGCTCTTTGAAATCCAGTAATCGTACACCAGGATCGGAAAACCGCCTGACAGTACCCGGATAAACTGCTGGAAGTAATAGGACTTCCCAAGAAGTTCCAGGAAGATCGACCGGCCCTGGATAAAGCGGTAGTTCCAACTCCGGAATATTTCCCATGCCTCCCATATCACCAGACCTGAGAGAACAACACACGCCACGACTACTCCGAAAGGCATCACAATCCCCAGGATAAACGCTGCCGGGATCACAAGAACCCGATGAAGTGCCGCGCGGATCTGGTTTTCATTCACGCTTGAAGGAGTTAACAACCAGACCAACAGGGCGAGTCCTAAAGGAAAATGAGGGTTTGTAAAGACAGACAAGAAGGGGTACGCCTCTGCTACCCAAAGGTCTGAAGTGAACAGTCCAAAGATAGAAGCGATCCATCCTGAACCGGATCCGAAGATCGACAGTGAGAAGGCAAGTTCCTGCGTTGCCCGGCTGCGGAAAATTCTTCCGAAGAAATTCCAGAGTGAGATTACCAACAATATCGCCCCCAATGACCGCGCTAAATGATAAGTCACGAGCAAAGGTAAAGAGATAATCCTTGAAATATGGCCCAGGAAAAGATAATAAAGGAAGATATATCCCCCCTCCCCAGGCTCAACCGTGAAAGGCAGATGGAATTTCCAGCTGCCCTCCCATCCCTGGTACATTTTTGCCAGGTACGAATTCCCATCCAGTGGGTTGATCAAGAAACCGGAAAAAAAGAACTCCTCCCCCTCCTGCCACCATGCCAGGAGATAAGGGAAAGTCGTGAGGAACAGCAGGAGAGCAACCATGCTCAAAAAAGACCGATTTGTAAAGGTCTTGCCCATTCCCGTATTGTACATGAGACATAAGACCCAGTTTCTTTGTTGACAAAACCGTTAGGACGCCTCGCTATGTGCCAAATTAAACGTACAATCTCATTCAGAAAGACTGGCCCTTGTAGATATTCCTTTCCGCTTCTATAATCTTTCCCATGAGCCAGTCATTCACCCTTTTTCGCCTGCAACAAGTGGACAGCCAATTGGATAAAGTGCGTGGCCGGTTGAAAGAGATTGATCATCTGCTTTTAGATAATGACGAAATTCGAAAAGCCGACGAGGAAAGGCTCGATTCAGAAGCAAGGCTTGCCGGAGTAGCCAGGATTTTACAAAACGCCGAACAGGAAGTCAGGGAGTTGAGAATAAAAATCGAACAAGCGGAGACTGCCTTGTATGGAGGCAAGATCAGAAATCCAAAAGAACTGCAAGAGCTCCAAAACGAGTTGGCGGCGCTGAAGCGATATTTAGCCGTGCTGGAAGACCGGCAGCTGGAGGCGATGATCACTCATGAAGAAGCACAAAATGAATATGAAGAGGCAATAAGGATCCAGGCAGCTGCCCATTCGCGCGGCGAACTGCGCACTGCTACACTGAATAACGAAATGCAAGAATTGCTGAAGGATGTCGCACGCCTGGAAGGAGAGCGTTCAGCAATCATCACAGGTATCCCGGAATCCAATGCATTACTATATGAGCAGCTGCGGAAACAGCGAGGCGGTATTGCAGTAGCGCAAGTCGTTGAC
>CAYQDF010000123.1:0-9035 GCA_964416175.1 uncultured Anaerolineaceae bacterium | reverse complement strand
ACCCTGTTCCACTCAGACATGTCCCGCCGGTACTGAGGGGATGTCCGCTACGCTTTCGAAGCGGCGGTCATTCCGAACTGACGTTAAATTAGACTGCTAAAGCTGATTGAGGGGCTTCTGTCCCTCTTGAGGTTTTCTTGAAGCTCATTCAGCCCCTTCAGAGCGTTATCTGTGATCTCACTCTGAAGGGGCAGCTTCTCAAATTCATCCCGATCCAGGATCACCTGTCGACCATCCGGATAGACCAGCAGGTCGAGAGCCAGATCACGGTATGACAGGCTGTTATCGATGAGGATTGCCGGATAGCTGATGTTGCAGTACCAGCACTTGACATGATCGCTGGATCGATCGTGAACTTCCAGGATGTTATACCAGCGATTGTTGAAATAATACTCCACAAATCTGTCGCCCTTGAGAAGAACAATATCATCGACACGGGTATCCAGCCGGTCGAAGAATGCTTCCACGGTAATTACATGGTTCTTTGCTTCAATCAACCAGCCAGAGTACCGATAAGTTTCACGACCTGCATAATCGAGCTTAATTACGATGATTTGTTCCATGAGAGTGATTGAACCTGTTCTTCGGTGTTCGTCAAGGTACGGAGCTTCCTGTGGGCAAGGATGGCAGCGATCCCTTTCAACCGCTGGTCTGTAAGGAGATCCTCCAATCCGTCAGTATGCCATGATCTCGTCTTTGGCACGGATACCAGGTCCTTTGTACAGCTTCCGCAGTTCTTCGGCGAAGTTAAAAGTATATTTCGTCAAGTTCAGCGATCGCGCGGATATATGCGCAGCCTATCGGGGGAATCGAGACTGATTGTTACGTGTTCACCGTTCTCAGGAAGCGGGGCATTTGAAAACTGGTTGAAAGATAATTCCTGCTCCCCAACCAGGACATCTACCTGAACCATGTCTCCCCGGAAGACTTTCCTGAGGATCTTGCCGGGAATTCTAATATCGCCTGTTCCATTGATCTGGATCGCGTCGGGGGGGATCAGCACATAAACCTTTCCTGCCGTTCCGCCTTCAACCGGGAAAGAACCAATTTTCGTCTGCACATAAATTCGACCATCTTCGGACCATGCCTCACCGGGGACCAAATTGGTGTAACCGAGGAACCGGGCAGCAAACAGCGTCTCCGGGTTGCGGTAGAGTTCCTCTGGCCTGCCGACCTGGACGACCTCCCCCGCGCGCATCAGGACGACGCGATTCGCGATGATGAAGGCTTCTTCCTGGTCGTGCGTGACGTAGATTGCGGTCTGTCCCAGATCGCGCAGGAGTTTGCGGAGCTCTGCGATCAACCGCTCTCGGAGTGTCCGGTCGACCGATCCCATAGGTTCGTCCAGCATCAGTAATCTTGGCCTCGGAGCCAGAGCCCGGGCTAATGCCACGCGTTGCTGTTCCCCGCCTGAGAGGGATGCAACATCACGTGTTTCGAACCCCTTTAAACCCACCATGGTGAGGCTTTCCTCGACGCGTTCTCGAATTTCCTCCCTGGTCAATCCAGCCATCTCCAATCCAAATGATATGTTCCGGTAGACATTCATGTGGGGGAAGAGGACATAATCCTGGAACATTAGCCCGAATCCGCGTTCGTGGGGCGGGACATGGGCGATGTCCTCTCCCATCCAGGTGACTCCCCCCTGGTCAGCATTTTCGAGGCCAGCAATAATCACCAGCAATGTCGATTTGCCGCAACCGCTGGGTCCCAGGACCGCGATGATCTCTCCCTCGGCGACTTCGAAGCTGACGCCGTTCAAGGCCTTTGTATCTCCATAAGATTTGTGTATCTCAACCAACTTGAGAACAGGTCCGGCAGTCAATTGGCAAACCTCCCCCGGTCAGCGGGAAGCGAAACTTAGATTCGACGTCATTAGAATTCGCCGATTTCGGCGATCCGCAACTTCTCGATGACAAGCATCCCACCCGCGGCAACGACCATTAAGATTGTGCTCAGCGCAAGCGCCTGACCGTAGTTCAGCGCTCCCGGCTGGGATATCAGGCGGTAGATCACCAAAGGGATCGTTGGATATTCGGGTCGGGCGATCAGCGCAGTCGCCCCGAATTCCCCAAGCGAGATCGTGAACGCAAAGGTCGAGGCTACCAGAACTGCCCGTCCTACCAGCGGCAGGTCGATGCGCCGGATGACCTGGCCTGGCGAAGCGCCAAGCACGGAAGCTGCCTGGCGAAGGCGCGGGCGAACGCTTTGTAACGCGGGTGTCAGGCTCCGTACGACAAACGGGAACGCCACCAGCGAATGGGCAAAAGGGACCAATAGAGGGGAAGAACGCAAATCGAGCGGCGGCTGGTTGAGTGCGACGATAAATCCCAGCCCCAATGTGACTGCTGAGGTACCTAAGGGCAGCATCAACACGGGATCGAGGAGGCGGTTGAGGGGGGATTGCCGGTCGCGAGCGAGGGTCCATGCCGCGGGCAGCCCCACCAAAAGGGAGATCAGCACGGTCAACCCGGCGTACGCAAGCGAGATCCCGATGGTTGTTGTTGGAGGTACATAAAAAAGCGAGTTCCGCCGGTTGATCCCGAGCTCCCGATAAAAGTCCAGGGTGAAGCCACGGTCAGGTTCCCCTCGCTCGCCTCGTTCCAGCTCGAACTTGGTGAAAGATCGGGCTGCCAGCCCGAGCAATGGTGCAGTGAGCAGAACAAAGAGAATGATGAGGATCGCGCCGGCTGTTAGCTTTGTCTTCCAGTTTGTCAGCTTATTCATGAGCGAACGGCTTGATTGGAGAGAGATTGGGCGGGAAAGACGCGCGGCCATCCGGGTGTAAATCACAGTCATCGCCAGAGTACACCCAAGCTGCAACAATGACAGGGTGGCTGCCAGCGGCAAATTGAACAGACCGACAGTCTGGTAGTAAATTTCCACTTCAAGGGTGGCATAACGGGGTCCCCCCAATACCAGGATTACCCCGAAAGAAGTGAAGTCGAAGATAAAAATCAGCAAAGCCGCTGCTAAGATGGCTGGGGATAGCAAGGGAAGGGAGATCCGGCGGAAGGTTTGCCAACGGCTGGCGCCCAGAGAGCGGGCTGCCAGGATCAGCCGAGAATCTATGTGAGACCAGAAATCTCCAACCACCCGGAGGACGATCGTTGTGTTGTAGAAGACATGGGCTAACAGGATGGCGTAGATCGTGTTGGTGAGGACGACCGGAGGATCATCAAAATTTAGGGCGGCCATGAGCCCCAGGTTTAGCCAGCCGTTTGGTCCGACCATCGAGTAGAATGCAGCAGCGACGACAAGCGTTGGCATAACGAACGGGATGCCAAAGAGCGCCTGGAGCAGAGATTTCCCCCGGAAGTCATAACGGGCGAGTAGATAAGCTCCTGGCAGCCCGATTCCCAGGGTAAGCAGCGTAGAAAGCGCTGCCTGCCAGAATGTAAACCAGGCGACCCTAAGCACCAGGGGGGAGTTTAGAGCTTCCCAAATCGACGCGCCAACCCCTGCTGAACTCCGTATAAAACTCACCTGGAGAATCTTGATCATAGGGTAAAAATAAAACAGGGCCAGGAATCCCAACGGGACGATCCAAGGCAAGAATCGCCGGAGAACACCCAGGAATGGAACTGAGCGGAACCTGGTGAGGACCTGACCGTTCAACGAAGCACGACCTCCGTCCATTCCTCAATCCACCTCTCCCGGTTTTCAGCAATATCCTCTGGGGACACAACCGCTGGATTCTCTGGCACTGCCAGGAACTTTTCGAAGACCTCGTCTAACCGGGCGTCTTCAATGACAGGGAAAACGAACATCTGGAGGGGGATGTCTTCCTGGAAATCAGATGAAAGCATGAAATCGACAAATGTTTCTGCCAGGTCCCTGTTCGCTGTTCCTTTAAGGATGCCGACGAACTCGATCTGCCGAAAACACGATCCATCGCTGATGATCGCGGCGGTGGGTGGTTCATCGATAGGGGTCTCACTGAATATGATCTCAGCCGGCGGGCTTGATCCATAAGAGACAACAATCGGGCGGGTACCGCCAGCAATCGAAAACTCATTGAAATAAGCGAGCTCCCAATCGTTGACGACCAGCACATCGTTCGCGACGAGCCCTTCCCAATAGTCCAGGAATTCATCTTCTCCGAAATGACCGATCGTCGCCAACAAAAACGCGAGGCCAGGAGAAGATGTAGCGGGGTTTTCGACGACAAGCATCCCTTTGTATTCAGGTCTTAGCAGATCCTCCAGGCCTTGCGGCGGCTGCAGGCCGTGTTCCTCGAAAAAGGATTTGTCGTAGTTCAGGCAGACATCCCCATAGTCCACAGGCAGCGCTCGGTTTTCAGGGTCGAGTTTGAAACGATCTGGGATGAAATCGAGCTGCGGGGAGGCGTAGGGCTCAAAGATCTCTTCTTCGAGAGCACGGCTGAGGAAGGTGTTGTCCACCCCATAGAACACATCAGCCAGCGGGGCATCTTTCGAAAGGATCGCTTTGTTTAATGCAGTTCCAGTATCGCCGGATTTTAAAAACTGGACGGAGAATCCATGTTCTGCTGTGAAATCTTCGATCACCGAGTCTGAGATGTTGAACGAATCGTGTGTCATTACTTTAAGCGTGCGGAGTGCGGCGGTCTCTTCCGGTGGTTTAACCAACGGTTCGGTCTCAATCGGGGGCTGTGTTTCGGTTTGCACAGCACTCACACACGAGGCGACAAGTAATCCAATCAATAAGCAGCTGATGTTATACAGGAGTATTTTTCTTGCCATTTTCCACTCCTTTTCGATCTTGTTGGTTTCGGTCAAGGGAATCGTCTCCTCCATGTCGTCCAAACCGGGGTTTTTTGCTTTTCCGATGGGTGTTCCAGGTTAGAGATCATGCATTTCTCTGTGTACCAGCAGCATTGTCCCGGCCATCATCGAGACTCTGGCTCGCTGTGAGATCATCTTGTTCGATATTCCGAGGGTGGTACCGAACTCCAGGGATGCATTCTCCAACGACCATTGCAAGCCTTCCGTTTTCACACCTGAAACAACTCCTGAAAGTGGAATGAGCGAAACGATGTCTCCCTGGGAACTGTTCAGAACGATCTCGTCCTGATCTCGCATCAGATAAGCAGTATCCTGACCGTTCCCTATGATCAGGCGGGCTGCTTCCCACTCTGGCTTCGTCAATACAAGCAGGTTCGAAAGAGTCTGGTCGAGGCGACCGCCGGTAAGCCCGACCAATAAGACTTCGTCTGGATTCTGACTCAGGGCAAAGCGGAGGGCGAGTTCGAGGTCGGTCTGAGCTTTATCCTCTGGATATTCTATGAATTTCGCGCCGCGCTCAGCCAGCTCCGCGGCCAAGTCTCCGGTTAGCGAATCCATGTCTCCAACGACGACCTGAGGCCAGACTCCAGACGCGACCAGGTGGGCTGCGCCGCCATCTGCCGCAATGACCAGGTCATCAGGCTGAATCAGGGAAGAGACACGCATGGGCTCTATCAACACTCCATTTGCCGCGATCACAACTCGCAAGTAAAAACCCTCCCCCGGGGCAGGGGAGGGCGGTGTTCGCAGATTCAACCTTCCCTCCGCCGGCATTACCCGGATCAGGTGTGTGGGTCGAAAGCTTTCGGCTTTCCTCTCAGCCTGGCAATACCAAGCTCCCCAAGGATTATTTTCTTTTCAAACCACAGTATAAGCGCAACACAGACACTTGTCAAGAAACGGTCAGCGCACCCTCCGTTTCCATTCCATTTTCAGCTGCAATGACCCGGCTCCTGCCTCGAGCTCAAAGGTCAGGAAATCTGCCACCAGTCGATTGAAAATACTTGCCTCCTGTAGCATTGGATAGTGGCCGGCGTCCTGAAAGATGAAGTGCTGGCCTCCTGCGGGCAAGAACTGAAGCTGGTCTGCTGGAGGTAAACCAACCGCAGGGTCTTTTCCTCCATGGATCCAGAGAGATGGGACCTTCGTCCGGAGCAACAGCTGTCGCCAGTTTACCTTCAGGTATTGCGACAATGACTCCTGGATGGCAGCCGGACTGGCTTTCACTGCGTCCTCCCAGGAGGGATTCTGCACCTGCTCCCGACCGATCAGCCAGGATGCCAGATCGACGACCGAGCCAGTCAGCAGGCGTCCGTTTATGGTTCCATTCCCCATCGGAAAACTCACGGCGACCAACCGTTTTGTCGATCCGGGGTGATCCGCGGCGAAGTAAGTTGCAATTACGCCACCGAGCCCATGCCCGACGAGAGAGACTTCGCCAAGCCCCATCTCGTCGATGAAGCCGGTGACCAGCCGGACCTGGTGTTCAAGAGAGTAACGTCCAGTTGCCCTGGTAGTATCGCCAAATCCCCATAGATCGAGTGCATATGCCCGGAAACGGGTGGACATCGCCTGCATGGTGGGAATCCAGTAACGCCAGGAGCCAACCCAGGTGTGCAGGAATATGACCGGCTGGCCTCTTCCCATGACTTCGTAATGGACCAGAGCATCATCCAGAAAAACGGCGCTCATCCTGATATTCCTGTCCGCTATCCCCGCCTGTGATAGCTCCCTGCCCCAAGAGGGATTATCCTGAACCCGACTGGGACTGATCAACCAGGATCGCGTTTAGCTTTGCGATCAACTGGTCAGGTGCGAAAGGTTTGAGCAGGTATTCTGTCGCGCCTGCTTCGAGACCAGCATTGATCTCGGCTTCCTGGCCCTTCGCTGAAAGAAAAACAACCGGGATGTTTCGCGTGCGCTCGTCTGATTTTAAGAACTGGCAGACTTCGTAACCCGTCAGCCGGGGCATTCGCACGTCCAAGAGAACCAGGTCCGGGTGTTCCTGACGAGCCTTATCCAAGGCTTCCTCCCCGTTCCCGGCAGGGATCACCTCATGGCTGGCGTACTGTAAGGTGAATGTGATCAGGTCGAGGATGTCGCGTTCGTCTTCTGCGACCAAGATTCTTGCCATGGTTCCACCTCTTCTTCAGGCGGCAATGAAGGTTCGAAGATCGGTAACGTAAATGAGAATGTGCTTCCCTCCCCTGGCACACCACTGCTTCGCAGCCAGATCCGCCCGTGATGCATATGAATCAGTTGTTGAACGATACTCAATCCCAGGCCGGTACCTGAGGTTGCAAGGACCAGAGAATTTTCCCCCCGATAGAATCGCTCGAATACGCGCTCCTGTTCTGTAATCGGGATGCCAATACCAGTATCCGCGATGTCCACCCGCACCTCATCACCGGTCCGTTGGGCAGTCACAGCAATTCGCCCATTCTGCGGCGTGTAGTGATAGGCGTTATTGAGCAAATTGGCGAGGATCTGCCGGACGCGTTCCGGATCACCGATCACTCTTGGCAGATTTGAGGGGATTTCCGCGCTGATCGACAAAGATTTTTGGTCATCTTTTGAGCGGTTCTCGAGCTCCGCCAGTGCTTCCTCGATGAGATATCCGAGGTCGAGCGGCTGGGTGGATAAGATCGCTTTGCCAGCTTCAATCCGAGACAGGTCGAGCAAGTCGTTGACGAGGATGGTCAGCCGCTCGGTATTCTGCTTGACGACCTGCAAGAATCGCAGCTGCTGTTCGTTTAGCTCGCCGGCGACTCCCATCAACAAGATATCAACGTATCCTTTTATCGAAGTCATGGGTGTGCGCAGCTCATGGCTGACTGTTGCAACGAATTCCGATTTCAAGCGGTCGACCTCGATCTGATGCGTGATATCGTGGAAAATCGATACAGTTCCGAAGAATTCATCGTTGTTCAAAATCGGCGCCAGGTTCACAGCCAGCACGCGCCCGTCCTCCAGGGAGATTTGCTCGCTGTAAGTGTCACCGGGATGATGCGATGAGGGGTCGGAAGACCAGGAATAAATCGTTTCGAGCCATGTGTTGGCAGAAGGTCCGAACAGCCCAGAAAGCCGGTCCAGAGAACCGCCCAGGATGTGCTCACGTTTGATGCTTAATATCCTTTGTGCCGAATCATTGAACAATGTCACCCTGTTTTCATGATCAGTAACGAGGACGCCTTCAGCAATTGCCTCGAGAATGGAACGTGATCGGCTTGCTTCAATCTTCTGATTCTTCAACAGATTTTTCAATTCCTCAGTCTGGCTGCGGATCAGGTCATAGAGTTCTGTATTATTGATTGCAACGGCCATCTGATTGGCAGCGGCATTGACCAGGTCGAGCTGATCAGCAGAAAAATGCCCGGCCTCCGGATGAAACAGAAGCAGAACACCCAGCAGTTGACCGCTCAATTCGATCGGCACCCCCATGGCACTCCGGTGTTTATGTTCCACTCCGGGGAGGGGCAGCCAGCGCTCGTCATCGTTCACATCATTTATGAGCACGGATTCGCGATTGGCAATGATCCATCCTACTAATCCCTGATCAATATCAAGGGCTGAAGGCCAACCACCAGCCGGGGTCGGATGAGGATACCCGATTGTAGCGAGGTGGCGCAATTTGGTTTTTCCCGGCTGCAGCACCATGCAGGTAGCGTGGGATGCTCCTATCATGTCGTTCAACACCAGCAGTGTGCGGTGGAGAACTTTTTCCATCTCCAGGCTCGCTGTCAATTCTGTGATGATGCGCAGGAGGGTCTCAGTTTTGTGGTGCTCAAATTCGAGTTCCCGGGTCCGCTCGATAACCCGTTTTTCGAGGTCGACAGACAGACTGAGGGTCTCATCGAATAGCCTCGAATTTTCCAACGCGATCGCTGCCTGGTTGGCGAATGTCATCGCCAGGTCGATGTCGTCTTCCTGGTAAGCCTCCGGGGTGTTCTTTTCCAGGGAGATGATGCCAATTAACTGGCCCTTGGTGATCAGAGGCAGTCCAAGCCAGGACTGGGTGTCTGGGCTCAACTCGAGTTCGACATTTTCCTCTGGTCGCGCAATTCCCCTATTGAATGGGTGATTGCTGTTTAAAATATCAACAACGTGGGGGTGTTCCAGAAGGTTCACCGGGCTTCGAGGTCCTTGCAGATCACTTTCCAATCCTCGCGTTGCATTCAGGACAAGACCGTTATCTTCTTTCAACCACAGGGCAGCTCGATCGAAAGGCAGTACTGCTTGAAGATGATCGAGGATTGAATTGACGAGTTC
>CAYQDF010000122.1:0-9103 GCA_964416175.1 uncultured Anaerolineaceae bacterium | reverse complement strand
TCCCAGGAGGACGTAACCGGAATTGCTGTAAAGAAAGGATTCGCCAGGCGTAAATTCGAGCGGTTCGTCCTGAAACGATTCGATGAGCTCAGAAACGGAATGGGGGGAGACTGCCTCTTCAAAGGCGCCTGGGAGAGCGGTGTAATCCGGGATCCCGGAAGTGTGGGTGAGCAGCTGGTGAATCGTGATCGGTCTCCAGGAAGCGGGGCAGCCGGCCAGGAACCGGCAGACCCGGTCCTCGACGTCCAGCAAACCGCGCTCCCGCAGCAGCATGATCGCGGTCGCCGTGAACGGCTTGGTGAGGGAAGCGATGCGGAATTTTGTCCCTGGCGTATTCGCTACTTCGAGTTCCCAATCCGCATATTTATACCCCCTGCTCAGCAGGAGTTCGCCCTGACGGGCAACCAGGACGGATCCGCTGAAGAGCGGATAGTTCCTGGTGATGAACTGGTCCAAAGCTGCGCCCAGGGGCCCGTTGACCTGAGTTGATGGCGCTGTGGCGGTCCGGTCTGGCCTCGCTCCAGCTGCCGTCGGGGTAAGCCCGGGCGCCCCCCGACCACAAGCAACCAACAAAGGGACGATCCAACCGATCATCAGCAGCCTACACCGGCAGAGAGAGGGCCTCATTTTTTTCCTCGGTTTATTCTTTTCTGGAGGAAGTTTCAAGATCACATTGTGAAATATTTCATTAATTTGCATTTTGTGTCATTTCTCACTAAGATCTAGTTATCGAAGGATTCATGGCGGGAAAACTGGAACGCGACGCGCATCTCTTGCAAAAAGGTGTGTACCATGTCCGGGAAGATTACCGCTCTCCTTTTCCAGGGGCTGTTTCTCTGGGCCGCTGCCTGCAGCAGCCCTGGCGATTCGAGCATCCAGATGGGGACCCCCAACGCCGTCAATCCCAGGCCAGGAGCGATCCTGTATGGAATTATCATCATGGGGAACCAAAAGGATAGTCCCAGCCTCTCGCTCACAATCTCAACGGATGGAAGCAATCTCTTGCTGTTCACCATCAATTTCCTGAATCTCTACGCGAACCAGGAGTTTATCACCAGGACCTCCAGCTTCGCAGAAGCGTGCGCCTCTGCTTACACTTACACATTCCCTTCGGCAACTGCCATCCCTGTAATCGGTGGATCATTCTCTTTAGAAAGTCCGGCCATTGGCAGCCTCAATGGTTATTTTAACTCACCCACCTCGGTAAGAGGTACGATTCACCTGTATCAAGACGGTGGACCAGACTGTGGTGTCTGGGAGTGGTTTGCCGAAGCAGAAGAATAAGAGCCCCCACCGGAACGACATCTGGAATATAATTCATTACCCGGCGTGCGTGCTGCTCGCTGGGGAAGTTGTTGGAAATGAGCGAAGAGAAACCTCCCGGCAACCGGGAAGATGATCATCGTATTGCAAACAGGTCTAAACAGTCCCCCTGGACGATAGACAGCGCCATCGTGGCCTAAACCAACGGGCTGTCACCTCCAGGGGTAACTGACCCTGGAGGTGGTCAATGGCAACTTTTAACACCGCAGCCATCCTGGCTCAAATCGAAGCTGCACTCGAGAAAGAGGACCTCACCTCAGCTATCCAAATCCTGGAGGCGCTCAGGCCGGCAGACCAGGCTGAAGTATTCGAAGAGCTGGATGCCCAGGACCGGGTCTCCTTGCTTCCCAATTTAAACCCCTCGATTTCAGCCGACATCCTCGAGAACCTGGATGAAAGCGACGCGGCGGAGCTCGTCGCCTCCATCCCGCACGAATCCGCGGTGCGCATCATCGACGAAATGGAGCCCGACGAAGCAGCAGACCTGCTCGGCGATGTCTCCGTCGAAAAGGCGAAGAACCTTCTGGCTGGGCTGGAAAACCCGGAAGAGGTGCGCCCGCTGTTGATCCATCCGGACGAGAGCGCGGGCGGCCTCATGACATCCGAATTCCTTGCGCTGCGCCGGCGCATGACCGCCGGTGAAGCCATTGCCGCACTGCGGGCGTGGCAGCCAGAGGATGAGTCGATCTATTATCTTTTCGTTGTCGACAGCCAGGGCCGCCTGTGCGGCGTGGTGAGCCTGCGCCAGCTCGTGGTGGCCGATCCACAGACCCTGGTCGGCGACATCATGGATCCGGAAGTGCTATCCGTCCCGGCTGGCATCGACCAGGAAGAAGTCGCCCGCATCATTTCTCACTACGATCTGCTCGCCCTGCCCGTCGTCGACAGCGAAGGTCGGCTGATCGGCGTGATCACCGTGGATGATGTGATCGATGTCGTGGTCGAAGAAGCCACCGAAGACATCCAGCGCCTGGGCGGCGCTCAACCGCTGGAGACCCCCTACCTCCGGACCCGGATCCTCTCGGTCGCTGGGAAGCGTATCGGCTGGCTTCTTCTGCTCTTCCTCACAGCCAGCCTGACCGGCACTGTCATGCGGTATTTTCAGGAAGAACTGCAGGCGGTGGTCTCCCTGGCAATCTTCATCCCCTTGCTGATCGGGACCGGCGGCAATGCTGGATCCCAGGCTACCAGCACGATCATCCGGGCGCTGGCGGTTGGCGATATTGACATTGGAGATGCGCTGCGCGCCCTGTGGCATGAGCTGCGCGTCGGTCTGGCGCTCGGATTGGGCATGGCGATCGCGGCTTACCTGCGTTCGGTCACCTGGGGATCCCCGGTCGGCCTTTCGGTCACCGTCGCCCTGTCCATCCTGGGGATCGTCGTCTGGGCAAATGCATCGGGCGCCATCCTTCCGATCCTGGCGGCGCGGCTGAAGATCGACCCCACCGTGGTCTCCGGGCCGGTGATGAGCACGCTGGTGGATGCAACTGGATTATTCATTTACTTTACGATTGCACGAGCGGTTTTAGGGCTGTAAGCAAGGTCAGTTCCCGCTGCGCCGAAACGGGGGATCGATCCGGATTGCTTAAAAAGGGGGAATTTTAAGGGGAATTTTTCCAGAAAAGCTTGAAATTAACAGAACATTTGTGCTATAAACTCAGCACGAACCAGCTGCGCTGGTTGACCTTTTTTACGGAGGTGATCCATGACTGCAGAGAGCCTGTCGTTGATAGCCGGAACGATTCTCTCACTTGCTTTTTCGTACATCCCCGGCCTCCGGGAGCGTTTCGCGGCTTTGGATGCGACGCGGAAAAGGCTGATCTTGCTCGGCGTGCTCCTTGCCGCCTCAGCCGCGATTTACGGCCTCGCCTGTTCCGGATGGGGGACAGTCTGGGGGATCTCCCTGACATGCAGCCGGAGCGGGCTCTCAGAGCTGATCCGCCTCACGATCCTGGCGATCCTCGCGAACCAGGGCGTCTACCAGATCTCCCCCAAATGAGCCGGCGGAAATCCAGCCGACGGGAAAGTCGGATGCGCAGCCAGCCAGATTCCAGCCAGGATTCTTATCTCGAGCCGTTCATAAGCCAGGAAGCCGTCGACCTCGGCGCGATCCTCCAGGAAGGCCTCCAGGACGAGATCATGATGCTGCGGGTGTTCATGCGCAGGATGATGGCCCTCGCTCGGGGAACGGACTCTCTGGATAAGACGATCAATATTCTGGGCGCGGCGGGGCTGGCAGCCACCAGGCTGGCCGGTTTGCTCAAAACCCAGCAGCTCCTGGGTGGGAACGAGAACGAGGCGAGGCAGGCGGTCGCTGACGCCCTGCACGAGATTCTGGTCGAATGGAAGAGGATTGAATAATGACGCGCATCGAATATTTCAACTGCCCCTTGAAGGAAGAGTTCGAAAGAGCCGTGAGTCTGGGAGGCCAATTCACCAAGGTCATGCGCCGGATTCGAAAGCATCAGGACGGCTGCTACCATTGTAGCGCCAACGCGGACTGCCAGATCAGAGCAAGGTTTTATGAAAAGATCGACTCGATCATTTTCGATCTCAACGAGGAGTGGGGCCTTGTCTGAGACTTCCTCAGGCGCCGAAGCCGATCTGATCGCGGAGCAGCTCCGGCATACGATGGATCTGCTGCACGCTGAGCTCTCTGGGGTCAAGGCGCGCGCTCAGCACGACAGAGAACTGCTGATCCACCGGATCGTCGAACTGGAAAAAGCACGGGAGGACCACGAGAGCCGGATCAGGTCCCTGCAAGACGGAGTGACCAGTTTCAAAGTCTGGTCTGGACTCGCATCCGGGGGGTCCTCGGTGGTGGCGATTGTGGCGTTTGTCCGAGCAGTCCTGGGTGGATGAAGGCGGACCCAGAATCCTGAAGGATACGCTCTGGGATGAGATGAATGGCAGATCTGCGGTCTTTAATCTTGGATGTCCTGCGGGACGTGGTGCTTTTTACCCACAAAGCATCTGGGACGAAGCTGCGCAGGTACCAGGAGGAAGTTGCCCGGGCGATCATCGATTCAATTCGGGATCGGCTTGGATTGACCTTTGTGGTCATATTCCCGCGGCAGTCAGGAAAGAACGAACTGCAGGCGCAAATTGAGACCTACCTGTTATTTATTCTTTCGCAATTAGACGCGGAGATAGTGAAAGCTTCGCCAACCTGGAAACCACAATCGCTGAACGCAATGCGCAGATTGGAACGGAATCTGAAAAGGAACTTATTAACCAGGGATCGATGGGAAAAGGAAAGCGGTTATATCTACAGGATTGGAACGGCGCGGATATATTTCCTTTCCGGCAGCCCGACGGCGAACGTGGTTGGCGCAACGGCGAACATCTTGCTGGAATGCGACGAAGCTCAGGATATTTCAGCCGCTAAGTGGGATAAGGACTTTGCGCCGATGGCAGCCTCGACGAACGCAACCCGGGTTTTTTGGGGGACGGCGTGGACCAGCCGAACGCTGCTGGCCAGGGAACGGCGGGCAGCGGAAGCGGCGCAGGCGAAAGATGGCATTCGGCGGGTGTGGGTGTTGACGGCTGAGGAGGTTGCCCGGGAAGTACCGGAATACGGGAAATTTGTGGCTGAGCAAGTGATGCGCCTGGGGCGGAATCACCCGATGGTGAAGACGCAGTATTACTCAGAAGAGATCGACGCGGAAGGGGGCATGTTCACGGCGGAGCGGATGCGGCTGATGCAGGGGAATCACCCCTGCCGGAAAGACCCGGAGCCGGGGAATATCTACGCGCTGACAGTCGATGTGGCTGGCGAGGATGAAGGCAAGAAAGTGCCCGGTGAAGAGGGAGCCGGGGAACTGATGCATCCTGGCAGAGATTCCACGGCGGCGACGGTGTTCGAAGTGGACCTGAGCACGCTGGCGAACGACGCAGCAGGCGCGCCGACCTACAAAGTGGTGCGGCGGCACAACTGGATTGGCGAGAGGCATACCAGGATTTACAACACGCTGCGCGAGCTGGTGAACCATTGGGGGGCGCGGTACGTGGTGATTGACGCCACGGGGGTTGGCGCAGGACTGGCGTCATTCCTGGAGCGCGCCTTTCCGGGGAGGGTGATTCCCTTCCAGTTCACTCAGCAATCGAAATCAAGATTGGGATGGGGATTCCTGGCGGTGGTTGAAACGGGCCGGTACAAGGATTATGCGCCGCCGGACGGTGAGTATTGGCGGCAGCTGCGGCACACGCAGCACCAGGTTCAGGAAGGCCCAGGAAAAATTTTGACCTGGTCGGTGCCGGATGGGACGCGGGATGATTTAACCGGAGCCATGGTACACGATGACCTGGTGATCAGCGCGGCGCTGTGTGCGGTGTTGGATGACCAGGAATGGACGGTGGGCGGGGCGCCGGTGGTGGTCACGGGCCTGGATCCGCTGGCGGAAATGGACAGGGAAGGATTTTAGTTGAGGAGACTGAATCGATGGTCATATCAGGGCAAAAGACAGTAACGACAGCCGGAACAGCGGTGGCGCTGGGAACAGAATCGATTCAAGGGCCGTTGATGGTCAAGGCTCTACCGGCAAACACGGGATATATCTATATAGGGAACGACGGGAGCGGGGATGTGAGCTCGAGCAACGGCCTCGCGCTGGATGCCGGGGAAGCGGTGGTGTTCGATTGGGTTGGGTCGCTGGGAACACTGATCATTGATGCCACAGTGAATGGCGAAGGGGTGGCCTGGCTGCGGTTGAACCTGTGAGGCGGAAGACGAGAAGCAGATCAAGATGCTAAGGCCGAGGTACATCGTGCGCGGGATGCGACCGAAGATACACCTGTTAACACCGGTGATATTTTCTGCTGCTAGACAACCAAGCTATTTGGAAAAATGCCTGGCGATCCAGGCAGCGCACCTGGCGGCGTACTGGCCGCTAAATGAGGCCGCAGGGACTGCGATCGAGGATCACAGCGGGAACGGATGCGACGGGGTGTACGTCAACGCGCCGGCCATGGGAGAAACAGGAATCGGGGACGGGTTGACGGCGGTCAAGCTGAATGGAACGGATGAATACGGGAACCTGTATTCGGCTGCGCTGCGGGATGCATTCAACGGGAACGAAGGGACGCTGGCGATCTGGGGGAAGGTCTCTGATGCGGCGGTGTGGACGGATGGGAATTATCACGTCCTGTTTGAGCTGGGATCTTCGGGTGGAAATTGGGTGATCCTTTACAAAGGGTCAACGAACAATGAGCTGGCGGCATACTGGCTGGGCGGAGAAACAGAACTGGTGGTCACCAGCAGCTCAGAGACAGGCTGGTTTCACCTGGCGTTGACCTGGTCGAAGAGCGCCGATGAAGTGAAGATGTACTACAACGGGGTGCAGCAGGGGACGACCCAGACTGGATTGGGGACCTGGGGATCGACGCTGGAATCGGGGTACTGCAACCTGGGCTGTTACCAGGGGCCATTGTTTCACTGGTCCGGCTGGCTGGCGCACGCGGCGGCGTGGAACACGCCGTTAGCGGCGAGCGAGATAGAGGAACTGGCGACGATCTGAGAGGAGCGGCGAGCATGGAAGAGGCGAGAGACGAGGGAGTGGAAAGTGCGTTTGCGATCCTGATGGTGGCATATGGTACTTTTGCCTGCCTGGTGGGGGCAGTTGTGGCGCTGTTGATCGGGGAAGTGATCGAGAAGCTGCAACTTCCAGCGGGGTGGTGAGGGGCAGATGTTAGAACATTTGTTCGGTGGACTCATTGAAAGAGAAGTGAAGAGGCGGGTTGACCTGGCGGTGCGGGCGCTGGACGATAAGCGGGATTTGAGCTATCGCTCTGCGACCTACCCGCGCGACCGATACGCTTACGATCGGGACGAAGTGCTCGCGGATGCACTGGAAGCCTGGCGGGTGAACCCGCTGGCCAGGAGAATCGTGGGGCTGACGACGGAATACGTGGTGGGCGGGGGGATCACGATTGAGAGCAAGCACAAGCGATCTAACAGATTTTTGGCGGAATGGTGGGATCACCCGCTAAACCAGCTGGGGGTAAGGGTGTACGAGTGGTGCGATGAGCTGACCAGGGCGGGGGACCTGTTCTTGGTGATAAGCACGGATGGGGCGGGGATGTCTTACGTGCGGGCGCTGCCGGCGGCAGAGATCCAGGACATCGAGACGGCGGAGAACGATCTAAGCCAGGAACTGTTTGTGATTGAAAAGCCCAGCGTGAAGGCAGGCAGAAGACAATTCTTGGAAGGGCGCCGATGGCGGGTGTATGACCAGGTCAGCGATTTACCAGATCCCTCAAATGATTCAGGATTAAGCTTCGAGCCGGTCTGCCTGCACTATGCGATAAACCGGCCGGTGGGGGCGAAGTTTGGGGAGAGCGACCTGGCGCCGATGCTGCGCTGGATGACGCGGTACGCAGCGTGGCTGGAGGACCGGGCCAGGCTGAATCGATTCAGGAACACGTTTATCTTTTGGGTGAAGGCAAGGTTTGCGAACCAGGCGGAGAAGCTGGAGAGGCAGGCGGAATTGAACCGGAACCCGCCAAACCCGGGATCGATCCTGGTGAGCGACGAAAGCGAGACCTGGGACGTGCTCTCGCCGAAGCTGGAGAGCCACGAGGCAGGCGAAGACGGCCTGGCGCTGAAGAAGATGATCGCGATCGGGGCTGGGATGCCCCTGCATTTTTTGGCAGAGCCGGAGAGCGCGACGCGGACGACGGCGGAGGCGAGCGGCGGACCGACATTCAGGCATCTCCAGCAGAGACAGAAGTATTTTTTGTGGCTGTTAGGCGACCTGGCGCGGATCGCCTTACGCAGGCGGAAGCACTATGACAGAGGGGTGAACCCGGAGGCGCCGATTTCGGCAACAGGGACGGACATATCGGCCAGGGACAACACGGCGCTGGCGAGGGCGGCGGCGGTTGCGATTGAAGCCTTTGGGAACCTGCGGGACCGGGGCATGATCGATGATGCGGAGCTGCTGCGAATTGCGTACAGATTCGCGGGAGAGGCGGCGGATTTAGCAGATTTACTTCAACGAGGGCGAGAGGCGCCGGAGACTGGACGAAGGCCAGAACCACCCGCGACGGGCGGGGGAGAAACGGCGGAGGAGGAACCGGCGGAGTTATGAAACGGAGGGAATGAAATGTTACTTGGGGTGGATGTGTCGCGATGGCAAGGGGAGATGGACTGGTACAGGTGTGTGGCAGCAGGGGCGCGGTTTGCGTTTCTGCGGGCCGGCTCCTGCACACAGGCGGCCGGGAACGCATACACGGATGATCAATTTTTGCGGAATGCGGAGCTGGCGCCGGATTACTTACCATGCGGCGCATACTGGTACTTCCGGCCGAACCATGATCCGATCGACCAGGCGAATTACTTTTGTGACCTGCTGAAGGCGAGCAACAGGTTCAAGCTGCCGCCAGCCTGTGACCTGGAAGAAGAAGGCGGCCTGACACCTTTGGAAGTAACAGAGCGCACCAAGCAATTTATCTACCAGGTGTTTCACAGAATCAGTCAATGGCCTTTGCTCTACAGCCGGGCAGCCTGGCTGAATACGTACATTGTAACGGATGAGATCTGGAAGCTGGTTGAGTTGTGGGTGGCCAGGTACACGAGCAAGCCGCAGCCGTGGGGCAACCCAGGGGACAACCCAAACGTGACGCCGCGATATTTTAGCACCTGGCGGTTCTGGCAATGGTCCGCGGATGGAAACGGGCTGGGGGGGACCTATGGAGCGAAATCGGATGCGATCGATTTAGATTACTTCAATGGGGATGAAGCGGCCTTTGGACAGTACATCCAGGGGAAGCCGGTGCAGGT